>QHSQ01000431.1 GCA_003221615.1 Candidatus Rokuibacteriota bacterium
CCCGAGCATCGCGGGCAGGAGCTCGCGCGCGGTCGGGCCGACGTGACCGGCGATGCCGCACATCAGGGTGTCCACACCGCAGATGGCGCAACCGCGACGGCGCCGTCGCTCACCTCGCGCAGGAGCGCCAGCACGCGCCCGGTCGTGCGCGCCGGCGTGTAGAGCCCGGCGCGCGCGAGCGCGCGGCGCCTGAGATCGTCGGCGAGCGTGGGGTCGGACAGCACGCGCGTGAGCAAGGAGGCGAGCTCGCGCTCGTGCTCGGGGTCGAACAGGAGACCGGCGTCGGCAACGACCTCGGGCAGCGCGGCGCGCTTCGAGGCGACCACCGGCGCCCCGCACGCCATCGCCTCGAGCGCGGTTGCGCCGAAGCCTTCCGCCAGGGACGGCACGACGTACACCGCGGCACCCGAATAGAGCGCGGGGAGATCCGCGTCATCGACGCGCCCGGCAAAGATTACCCGGTCCGCGAGTCCGAGCGTCTCGGCGAGCCGCGCCAGCTCCGGCCGGCCCTCACCGTAGCCGCCGGCCAGCACGAGCGAGTGGCGACTGCGGACGGAGCCTGGGAGCAGCGCGAAGGCGCGGATCAACCTCGGGATGTTCTTGTGCGGGTTGAAGTTGCCGACGTAGAGGACGTATGGCGACCCGATGGCGTAGCGAGCTTTCGCCGACGCCGTGAGCGACGCGGGGCTGAACTCGCCGCCCAGGGCGACCGGGATCACGCTGACCTTCGCGGCGTTCACGTTGAGCCGCGTGACGATCTCGCGCTTGGAATATTCGGAGTCGCTGATGATCGCCGTGGCGCGGGCGGCGTAGAGGCGTGCCGCCCGGGTGACGATGGCCTCGTAGACGGGCCGGCGGCGACCCGGATAGTTGATGAAGTAGAGATCGTGAATCGTCAGCACGACCGGACACGGAGCGCGGACCGGGCCCTTGTAGTACGGGGAGAGGAACACGGTGATGCCGTCGCGGGCGAGCGCGCGCGGCAAGGTCACCTGATCCCACCACTGGGTCCACGATGAGTCGAGGATGCTCGACGTGACGCCCGGGAGCGTTTCGTCCAGGCGCGCGCCGGCGTCGCCGTAGACGACGCAGGACGAGCCCTCCAGTGAAGCCGCGCGGAGGATCTCGAGCACATACCGTCCGATCCCCGTGCGCACGCCGGGCCGGAGCTCGCGCCCATCGACGCCGAGCCGCAACGGTCGGTGCTGATCCACAGCCGTCAACGCCTCGCCTCCGGCGCAACCCGCCCGAGCATCTCGTCGTACACGCGCTCGACGGCGTCCACGTGGGCCCCCAGGCTGAACGTCGCCTCCGCCCGCGCGCGGCCGGCGACGCCCAGAAGCGCCGTCCGCGCCGGATCGTCGAGGAGCGCGTGGACCGCCTCGGCGAGCGCGGCAGGGTCGGCCGGCGCGACCAGGACGCCCGTCTCGCCGGCGAGCACGATGTCGGGAACGCCGCCGACGGCCGTGGCAACGACCGCGCGGCTCATCGACATCGCCTCGACCAGCACGCGGCCGAATCCTTCACGCTCGGACGGCAGCACGAACACATCCGCGAGCGCGAGGACGTCGGCGACGTCGTCGCGCCACCCGGTGAAGTGCACCCGCGATCCGAGTCCGAGCCGTCGGGTCTGAGCTTCGAGCTCGCTCCTGAGCTCGCCGTTGCCGACGAGGACCCAGTGCAGGCCGGGCTTCGCGCGTTCGATCAGCGCGGCGGCGGCGATGAGGTGCCGATACCCCTTCTCGGGCACGTGTCGCCCGATCGACACCGCGACCGGCGCCGACGGCGGGACGCCGAGCTTCGCGCGGAACGCCGCGGACGGCGGCCGCGGCGCGAACTGCGCGAGATCGATCCCGTTCGGGACCAGCCGGATCTTCGCCGGCGCCCACGCGAACCGGCGCGCGACCGCCCGGGAGGTGGCGATCACGACGGTCGCGATCGCGCAGAGGGCGCGGTCCATGAGTCTGTCGCGATCGGCGATACGCACGTGCCAGAGCACCGGACGCGCGGCGAGCCGGCCCGCGACTCCCGCGTAGGCCATCGCGCGCGAGCCGTTGGCGTGAATCGCGCCCGCGTCGGTGGCCCGCGCGAGCCTCGTGAGCGCCTTCACGCTCCGGAAGCTACCCGGCCCGAGCCGTCGCAAGCTCGGCAGCGGAATCACGTGGACGGGCAGGTCGAGATCTCGCGCTCGCGCCCCCACCTCGCCGTCCTCGGGAACGACGAGGACCGGCGCCCAGCGGTCACGGTCGAGACCGCGGAGCAGATCGAGCAAGCTCAGCTCGCCGCCGCCCACGATGGCGCCATGATTGGACACGACGAGGATCGACGTCGGGCGCGACGGCCGCTCACCCACGCTCGTTGACCACCAGGATGCGCAGCCGATCGGCCGGCGCGGCATCGAAATCGCGAAGCACGTCCAGCCCCGGGGGCGGCGGACCCCAGAGCAGCGGGATCAGTCCCGGTCGATCGAAGAAGAACTCGCGGCTGTCGAGCACGACCAGCCGGGCGCCGGCGTGGCGGGCGGCGGCAAGCAGCTCGTCCGGCCCGATGCGAGGCAGCGGCACCCAGCGGCGTTCGCTGTAGAAGGCGATGAGCGGCTTGCGGTCGAGCAAGACCGCGTCGCGCGGCTGGGTCTCGGCGACCCAGCGCGCCGCCTGGCGATAGAGCGCGGCGCCGGCATCGGGACGCAGGATCGGCTGGAAGGTCCACGGCACCAGGACCAGCGCGACGAGCAGCGCCATGGCCAGCGACCAGCGCCAGCCGCGGCGCGCGTCGGTGAGCGTGACGGCGGCCCAGAGCGTACCGACCGCGGCGAACGGCAGGATGAACGGCAAGATCGGGAGAAACACGCGCGGCTCGACGTGAAAGCCGAGCGACGCGAACGGCGGCAGCGCGGCGGCGAGCAGGATCCCGTCGCGGCCGAACCATCCGCTCGTGCGGCCCCGGGCCAGCAGCCCCGGCAGCACGAGCAGGAGCAACACCCACGGCAGGAGGTCGGGCACCGCATACTTCTGGAACAGGAGCACGTTCTCGAGCACGCGCATCGGCAGGGCGCTCGGCGCGGCGGTGACGCCGGTCGACAGCGGCAGGTTGTGGTCGATCTTGCCGCTGAGCGTGATGTGCCCCCAGACCTCCGCGAGGTACCAGACGTACGGCGCCACGACAACGACGAACACGAGCACGGCGGCGCCGACCCACGGCAGGAGGGCCCCGGCGCGATCCCGTCCGGTCCCGATCAGGAAGAGCGCGATCAGGACGAGGCCCACGAGATAGAGCGCGCCCTCGGGACGCACGAGGTACGAGAGCCCGAAGCAGACTCCCGCGAATGGGACCAGCGCCCGCGGGCCGCTCACCAGCCCCCGGCGCGCCGCCAGCACGCCGGAGACCAGCAGGAACGTGTACGTCGCCTCGCACAGCACCGACGCCGCGTTCTGCACGAGTCGGGGATGCACGGCGATGAACACCACGGACAAGAGCGCCGCCTGGCGTCCGACGATCCCCCGCGCCAGCGCGAACGCGGGAAGGATCACGAGCGCGCCGAAGAAGGCGGAGACCAGGCGTCCCGACATCTCCCAGTCGCCGACGAACGGCTGGGCGAGCGCGATCAAGATCGGATAGAGCGGATGGAACAAGGGATCGAAGGGCGAGCCCGTCGCCTGGAACTGCTTGGCCACCGCCACGTAGACGACCCCGTCGGGTTGAATGACCGGAAGGAACTCGGCGACGAGCACCCTGATGGCCAGCGCGAGCGCGGCGACCGCGAGGGCCAGGATCACGCGCCGCCTCGCGCGAGCGTCTCGTAGAGCTCGGCGGTCGCCTTGGCGCTCGCGGCCCACGACCACGTCGACGCCGCGAGCGCGCGCGCCGCCTGCGCCATGCGCGCCGCGCGCGCCGGCTCCCCCAGCACGTCGCCGAGCGCCGCCGCCAGCGCAGGCCCGTGACCCGGCTCGATCAGCCGCGCGGTCACGCCGTCGGTGAGGAACTCGCGAAAGCTCCCGACCGCGGTCGCGACCACCGGCGTGCCCAGGTCG
>QHSQ01000106.1 GCA_003221615.1 Candidatus Rokuibacteriota bacterium
AGACCGCAAGCTCGAGCTCAGAGAGTTCCCCGATCCGACACCAGGTCCCCGAGAGGTGATCCTCGAGATCAAGGCGTCGGGCATGTGCGGCAGCGACCTGCACAACTATCGCGCCCCGGCCAATTCGGGCGGGGCGGTGACCGGCGGCATCAAGCGTGAGTCCGGTGTGATCGCCGGCCACGAGCCCTGCGGCGTCGTCGCAGCGGTGGGCGCTGGTGTCACCGAGAAAGAGGCGCGGGTCGGCCAGCGCGTGATGGACCACCATTATGACGGCTGCGGCAACTGCAAGCATTGCCGGGCTGGCTGGACGCAGATGTGCCTCGCGGGCACGGTGGTCTTCGGCTCGGGTGGGCACGGCGGGCACGCCAAGTACATGAAGGTGCCGGTGTCGACCTTGGTGCCGCTGCCCGACCCGCTCTCCTTCGTGACGGGCGCGGCGATCTCGTGCGGGACCGGCACGGCCTGGGGTGCGCTGAAGCGGATCAACCTGCAGGGCGGCGAGACGATCGCCATCTTCGGGCAGGGCCCGGTGGGCTTGTCGGCGACGCAGCTGGCCGTCGCCATGGGCGCGCGCGTCATCGCCATCGACGTCGCGCCCGAGCGGCGCAAGCTCGCTCAGGCGTTCGGGGCGCACGAGGTGATCGACGGCAAGTCAGGCGACATGGTGGCGGCGATTCGCGATCTGACGCATGGCGAGGGCGCGCACAAGACCCTGGACGCCTCGTCGGCGCCCGAAGCTCGCGCCGCGGCCGTACGCGCGGTCCGCTCGTGGGGCACGGCCTGTTTCGTCGGCGAGCGCGGCCAGGTGACGCTCGACGTGAGCCCCGATCTCTTGCGCCGGCAGGTGACGCTCGTGGGCTCTTGGACGTTTTCGAAGCAAGGCCAGGCCGAATGTGCCGAGTTCGTCGCCGACCGGAGCGTCGACGTGGAGAAGCTATTCACGCACCGCTGGAAGCTCGAGCAAGCCGAGGAAGCCTACAAGCTCTTCGACACGCAGACCACGGGCAAGGCGGTCATCCTGCCGTCCTGAGCGGGTGCGCTCGGAGGATGTTAAGGAGTGCGGCGTCGAGGCCTTCGCGGCCTCCCGCGAGTTGAACGCGAGCGCCGAACCGTCGGCCGACGGCCCGCCGATTTGGCGAGCCAGCGAAGAGTCGTCACCACCGCGCCGCGAAGGCCTCTGTCGTGTTGCGTGGTCTTCGGCCTTCTCCGCTCCGTCAGCCGCGCACGTACTGCGGCGTCGATATCGCTCAGAAGCGAGGAGAGCTGGTACGCGAGATCGTGGAGGGTCTCCCGCGCCACGCGGTCACGGCCTCACAAGCGCCTCGGCGGCGCTGACAGGGTGAAATAGTTGGCTATGGCCCGGCGTGCCGGCTCGTAGTCGCCGGCCCTGGCGCGGGCGTCGTAACGAACCTCGGCCTTGAACGCGCACGCGGGGTGACGCGCCAGACCGTGCTCCCGCCACGACCGGAACAATGATCCAAACTGTTCCACGGACAGAGGGACGCCGATCGCATCGGCGCTGAGCGGTTGTCGCTCCTGGAGCTCTCGCGCGTGACGTCCCAGCGCGACGACGATCCTTCCTTTGTGGTCGATCGTCGCGTCGGCCACGACCATCTCGACTCCGCCGGAATTTCGGCACGAAGCGTTACCCGGGCCTCTGCCTGCTTGTTTCTCGCACGCGCCGACTTTGGCGTCACAGGCCAGCAGATCGTCTTGCAGTTTCTCGTACTTGCCCTTGATGTCGGCGACCTGGGCGCCCGCGTCCCGAAGGCTCCGCGGATCGACATCGAAGATACTGATCAGCGTTTTCCAGACCTCGGGGGTCACCCAGCCTTGCTCGTGAGATTCATTTCCCATCACGTCGGCGGAAATCAGTATGAGCGTGAACACGAAAATGATCTGGACGAGAAGATCGATGAGCGTCGTGAGCGCGATGTCGCGATTCCGCGCGAGTCGGTTCCTGCTCATCACCGGCGGTCTTCAACCTTGCTCAGAATGAAGCGTGAGGCATCGATGAGATGATGATGGACTTTTCTCACCGCTTCTTCCGACGTGCGGAGGTCTTCCTGTAGACGATTCGCCAGGGCGCCGGCGGCCTCACTGTGTTTGCGTAATTGATCCGCCAGGGGCCCGGATATTTGCGCGGACAGTTGAATCTGGGTGGCGACGGCATCCTTGCCGAGCCGCACGGCCCGCTCCGTGATTTCGGTCAGCGCCTGCAGCCCGACCCCCGCCTTCATCAAGCCACCGCTCCAGTTGTGGACCGACTGCTCGGCCGCGCGCGTCCCGTGCTCGAGCGCGGACAACGCCGCACCGGCTCTTGCCATCGATTTGCTCGCTCCGTCGGTCGCGCCGGCCACCTCCGCCCATGCGCGGTTGGCTTCTCCTATGTTCGTGCGCAGGTTGCCGAGCGTGGCAATGATGCTCGCCGCCTCTTGAGGCAGCTTTTCGAGGCCCGTCCCCAGCTCGCCGAGCTGGTTGAGATGCGTGGCGAATTGTTCGATGTTCGTCTTCGCCGACGTCACCGCCGACGTTGCCGCGTCCGCGGAGACCGCCAGGGCGCTGAACGCCCGGCTCCCGTCTCGTGCGCCTTCCACGCTCCGTGGCCGATTCTCGCGCGACTCGAGTGACGTCCTGGACGACTTGTTCCGTCACATTGCGAACCGCACTGGTCGTCCCGGCCGTGAGGCTCGTGACCTGTTCCTGAGCCATGTCGTGCGTCTTCGCCGCCTGGCGAGACGCGGCGTCGATCTCCCGGATCGCGCGATTGCGGACCTCGGCGAAGGCGGATTCGGCATCGGCGCTGACGCGCTCGATCACCGTCGCGAACTGCTCCAACACCTGGGTGCTCATCGAATCGAACTGCTGCGTGACGCGACCCGAGAGGATGCGAATCGTCTCGACCGCACCGGAATACGACTCGCTCAGGTGCCCTTCGGCGCGCTGCTGCGCGTGCACGATTCGAACCGTGCTCCTCTCGATGGCGCGCGCCGCTTCCGCATAGGCGTCACCGAGCCGACGGGCGTCGTTCTCCGGGCTCGCGAGTGGTCCCGGCGACGTCTGGGCGAAGACGATGCGCCCGGCCAGGCCGACGAACGTCGTAATGAGGCCGAGACCGAACAACCCCAGCACGTGTCTGCTTTCCGGCCGCTCCGACGAGTTGAGCAGCGGCGCGAACGTGGCGACCAGGGTCGCGAGCGTGTAGATGAAACCGAGATAATAGAACGTCTCCCCGTCGGTCTCGGAGGCGAACGCCGTCCTCGACCTGATCAACAGGACGACTCCGTAGACGACCATCAGCCCGACGACGAGGGTCGTCATCGTCCAATGCCATGACCCGCTCGGGGCGCCCCGATACGACCAGCTGAATGTCAGAATCACGCCGACCCCGACGGCCGTGAATCCGAGAAACATGGCAGGCAGACTGGCCACGAGACGCGTCATGAGGGTCAGTCGACTCCGGCCCAGCGAGTGATCTTGCCGCCGGCCTCGTGGAAATATCGCTGCCAGAAGTCGAGATGCGGCGCCTGCTGCAGCTGCCGATCGTGGTACCGACGAAGGTAGATGACGATGATGTTCCAGTCCCGGAAATCCGCCTTCACGTCGGTGGCGAAGCCCGATCGCCGAAAGTCCTCGTAGCTGCGCCGCGCGCCGTAGTGATTGAACGCCGGGGTGTTCTGGAGCATGTCGGAGACGACGATGAGGGTCTTGCGGCCTCCGTCGTCGATCTCCTGCGACCGGGAAATGAGCTGCAGCGTCTCGAGAATCGGCGACTGCTCGCCGACCTCCGTGGTCAGGCTCTCTTCGAGCGTTGCGGTGACCGGGACCAGAAATCGCTGGTAAAAGTCCTTCGTGATCTTGCGACTGTTTTCGTAGAGGTCATTGCCATGCGAGGGCGGGCGGCACAGGTCCGAGCTCGGACGCAGGTGCGGGCCGCTCCGGGATTCGAAGGTCGCCTTGCTGAACGTGAACAACGCGATGCGCGAACGCACGGCGAATTTCGAGTCGTCGGCGACGTAGTCCTTGATGAAGTTGAGGGCGAATCGTCGATGCGTCTCCGTCAGGGCCTCCGACTGGTCGACGAGGATCACGGTCTGATCGGTCGGTGCTCGGCTGAGGAATCGCTTGTCCCGGTAGACGCAGTTGTCGGCCCCGATGATGGGGCGGCTCCACGTGACTCCGATCACGGTCGCCAGCAGCACGACCGCGAAGCCGCCAATGCCGCTCAGAATCCAGATGCCACGCCGATCCAGGCTGCTCAACGGCACGACGTCAGCTCTTGACTTCCCATGCCTCGCGAATGAGTCGTTCCCGGATGTCGCGCTCGAGCTTGTTGAAGTAGTAGTCGCGGCGTCGTATTTCGGCGGTCCTCAGGCTCTGGACGGTCGCGTCGTTCTGCCGGGCGATATCGCTGAAGTCCTTCATGGCGCTCTCGTAGGACCGGGACAATCGCTCTTCGCTTTCCGAGATTGCCTCGGGCGGTCTGACGAGCTGGCCATCGAACGTGAAGCTGTTGTTGAAATAGAACGGCGCCGGGGACTGGCGCACGCGCGCGTTGGTCTGCCGGTACCGCTTGAGCACGATGTTGCACGCGTCCTGGATTTCCGCCACGTCGTGGACGAACGTCCGGCGCTCGTCGACGCTCCGGCTGATGAGCTGCTGATAGTATTCGATGTTCGACTTCACGTCCGAGAGCAGACGCGCTTGATCTTGCAGGACGCGATCGAAGACCTGGTCCACCAGGCGGCAATAGTCGGCCTTGGCCGCCTCGTAGCTTGTCCGCCTGGCGTTGAGCTCTCGGTCGAGCTCGCCATAGCCTGGGTAGACGTCATCGAGGCGGTACCCCTTGTACGAGGCGAAGATGCCGAATATGAGCGCGAGCACGACCAGGATCCAGGAAAAGACGTCTTCGAAGCCTGCCGGGTTCCTGGCGAAGCGCTGCCACGCCAGTCTGGCCGCTCGCCACTGATCCTGGTCCTGGGTGACCTGCGGCGGCGGCGAAATCGCGCTCTGCGTCGACGCGCCCGGCTGTGTCTGCGCGACGTCGTTGGTGGCAACCCGATAGTGAGCGGCGGCGAGCGTCACGAGGAGAAAGCACGTGTAGAGAAACGCGACCCCGGTCAATGCGAGCCCCTTGCGGCGTGGGCTCCGGTGGTTCACGTACCGAAGAAGGCTTCCCGACAGAATCGCGAGACTGATATTGACGATCGAGAGCGTCATGGCGATGAGCACGCCACCCAACAGCCCGAAATCGCTGCCCTCCGCGTAGAACGCCGCCAGCGCAACCCATTCGACGAGGGCCAGCGCGGCCACGATCGCGAAGTGATAGAACTGCGATTGTGGATACGACGCGGCCCGATAGTGAAGGCCGTGCTTCTGCTGGAACCATCGAAGATGTTTGAGCGCCCGCGCCTCATTCTCCTTGGCCTGATAGAGGGCGGTCGAGCGGTCTGACTTGAGCGTTTCGAGACTCGGCTCGACGGGGGACAGCAGACGGGCAAAGGAATCCCGTGTTTGCTCGACGTCGATCTTCGCCGCCGTCGCCTGGCGATCGAGTTGCAGCCTGGCCAGGCTCTCTTCGCAACTTTCCCTGCGCTGTCGAGCGAGAGCGATGAAGTGGGCGCAAACCTCCGATTCGGTGACGTCGAGCGAGGCGCTCAGCGTCTTGGGATTGTCGTGACGGGCCGCGTCGGCCGCCTTCTGGTCGATTTCGAGGGTGCGGCGCGCCATGTCAACGAGCTTCTGCATCTCGGGAACTCCTGCGGTCAGCGTCTCTTCGGTACGCACTCTTGGACCCGCGCGTCGCCCGGGTCGGCCTAGATTTAGGACATCGCCGGCACTTCGGCAAGTGTTTTCTCGTCCACAATTCCACTCTTGACGCCGGCGGCGAGTGGTTCCATGATGCCTCCGACCGCTGACGGGCACGTAGTGAGAGGACGTATAAGCATGAGAGTGTGGATCGCCTGCGCCGCATCGATCCTGCTCGGCGTCGAAACCGATCGGGTGGGAAGCCAGTCCTGACCGCGATCGAGAGCTTTCTGGGTGGCTAGCGACGTCACGGTCGGCGCCGCGCGACCGTCCGGGGCTGCGCCGGAATTCAGCCTGGGCCTCGCTGGCTCCCTCATCAAGTCGCGCTATCGCGTCAATGCGGTGTCCTCGGTCGGCCGCGATGTGGTCCTGTATAGCGCGGAGGACGTCCGTCACGGCCGATCGATCGCGCTGAAGGTGCTGCGAGACGAGCTCGCGCGCGACGCGGAGTTCGTGGCCGCGGTACGGAATCAAGCCAGCTCACTCGCCGTAGCGGCTCACGTTCTCCGGGGAGTGCAGCGGGTCTACGAATTCGGCGTGACGGACACCGGCCAGGTCTTCGTCGCGCTCGAGTGGGTCGAGGGCGCCACCCTTCGCGAAGTCCTCGATGGCGGCGGTGCGCTCGCCGTGTCCACCGCGCTGCGCGTCGCGATCCGGGTCGGGGAGGCGCTCGAGGCGCTCCATCACAATCGAATTCTCCACGGCCAGCTCGGACCTGACTCGGTGATCATGGTCAACGACGGCGAACGTATCAGGCTCGTCGGGGCCGAGCTGACGGCCGCGTACCGGACTCCGGCCGGGCTTCGCCTGCGCGACGCGTTCTCCCTGGCGTATCGGGCGCCCGAACAGATCGAGCGCGGTGAGACGACCGAGGCGGCCGACGTCTATGCGCTGGGAATGCTCCTACGGCAGCTGTTGACCGCGGGCAAGGTCGCCCACCCGACCAGCGCCTTTGCGACGCCGCCCCAGTCGCCGGCCATCCAGCGGATCATCACGACGGCACTCGAAGCGCAACCACGGTATCGCTACCCGGACGTCAGCGTGATGGTGAATGACATCTGGGGCGCGACCGCGGTGCTTCACGAGCCGGCGTCTCGCCCGCGCTCCGTGAAGGCCCGGGGGAACCCCCGCCGACGAGTGCGCCCTCGCCGGCGCCCGTTCACGCTACGCATGACGGCCGCCATCGCGACAGCCGGCATCATCGCCGCGGTCGTCTGGGTCACGGGGTTCGATCGAGTCGTCTCGCACTTCCAGAGCCGAGTGACGCCGCCTCCCGTCACTGCCGTTCCTGTGGACCGCGTGGCGATACCACTGTCGGATGCGCCTCCGTCGGCGTCGGCCGCTCGCGAACCGACGTCGACGCGCCCGGAAGTCCGCGCCGTCAAGAACGCATCAACCTTGGAACGGTCTGTTCCGGCGGTCGTCAAGCCGCTTCCCGCACCGGCGATTGTTCGGCAACCGCCGGTCGTGACGCCCGTTGTCGACAGCCGCCCGCGCCCTGCCGTCGATTCGCGGACCACGGCCGAGTCCTCGGCCCCAATCGAGCACCGAATCCCGACCGAGCGGCCGGCGAGGGCGGAACGGAGCGACACGGATCCGGGCGATGGCAGTGCGGTCATCGACTGGCTGCTGAAGGATAAGCGCTAGCGACAGGCAATGCCGTCAGCCGGCCGTCCTTTGAGCGTCGGCGCTACGACCGGCCGACGCCTACGCTTCGTCGCCGCGGCGATCCTGGTTGTCGGGCTCACCAGCGCGATTTGGATCTACCTGGCCGCTGCGCCCGTAACCGGCGACACCCTCGGATACAACGCCGAGGAGTCCAAGCAGTATTTGCGGACCATGGAGCTCTACGGTGGAAAAGCCAACGTGCTCGCCGCCGAGCTCAGGCAGTGGTTCGAAGGGTTGTGGCACGGCACGCGGCTCGCGTACACGGTGGCGTGCGCCAGCGTGCTGCTTGCCGGCATCTTCTGGTTCGCCGCCGCCTCAGAGGAGTGAATGCAGCGGGTGCACGGTCCGCGGACTTACGGCCCGGCCGTGGCCGCCGGTTCCCCGAGTGAGAGCATCAGCCGATTGGCCCAGTTGAAGAAAGCCGCGGCGTGGATGACGTCGGCGATCGCCAGATCGTCGAGCCCTGCGCGACGCAGGCGGTCGACGTGCTCGGGCCCGAATGCGATCGGCGTCGCCGCCAGCGCCACCGAGGCCGCGACGATGGCATTCCAGCGCTCTCCGAGATCGGCGGTGACGCCGGTGTCGAGCAGGCGCTGAACGTCGGCCTCGCGCTTGGAGTAGGTCGCGGCGTGGCGCGCATGCACAGAGGCGCAGTAGAGGCACCCGTTGAAGCGGGACGTCGCGGCGGCGGCCAGCTCGCGCTCGGCCCGCGGCAGGCCGGCGTCGGGGTTGTAGAAGATGTCCTTGTCGGTTCGCGTCCTGGCCTCCAGCGCGTCCGGGTCGCGGGCGAGGAGCCGGAAGTACGGCGACTTCACGCGCGCAGCGTCCACGAGACTCGCCATGTGGCGCTCGGTCATCTGATCGACGGCAAGCGGCTCGAGCCAGGGGAGCCAGTCGAGCGGGGCCCGGGTGAAGACGCTCGGAACCGTGTGTTCCGGCGGATTCAGAACGGTGTCGGTCATGTCGGGACCTCGCGTGTCAGGGAGCGCCGGCCAGGATGCGCAATCCAGTGACCACCCGGATCTGGAACGACAGGAAGGCGACGATCTGGGAGAGCGTCACGATGTCCGTCGTGGACCAGCCGGCGTCCAGCAGCGCCTGAAGCGCCGCCGGTGCGGCGTCGCGCGGGTGGAAGACGAGCATGTGCACGTGCTCGAATGCCGCGGCGAGGCGCGGACCGAGCGTTCGGCGAGTCGCCGCGCCCACGCGGTAACTCAAACCGGCAGTATCTTCGCGGCTCAGCGGTCCCGCCGGGTAGCGGCCATACGGGCCGCTGGTCCTGGCCTCCGCGATGGCCGCGTCGACCGCGTCCTTCAGCGCCGGCGAGGCTCCGCCCTCGGCGAGGCGCTCGGCATAGCAGGCCGCAATCGCCGTGGCGCCATGCAGGCCAGCGACGAATCCGCCCACCGCGAAACGCTCGTGTGCGGTGACGTGGCCCGGCGTCTTCGGCGCGAACAATGCCCGGTACGTCGCCTGCGCGTGAGCGCGCGCCTCGGCTCTCCGGGCGCGGATCGCGTCCAGGGGAGATCCCGGCGTGATCCCGACCAGGGCGTCGATGACGTCGGCGTCTGTTCCTGACATCTTCATCGTCCTCGAGTCACGCGACACGCCGGACTCCCGCGACATCCCGTCCCCAGCCGAGCGCGGGCGCCACGACCTCGGCGACCAGCTCGATCGATCTGAGGATGAAGGGATGCGGCGGATCGATCGAATGCACCTGGACCGCGACGTCCGTCGCCCGGGCGAGCGTGCTGTCCGTCTGGAGCGTGGCGATCACATCGTCTGGCGTGCCGAGATGAACATCCATGGCGACGATCATCGCGTGAACCGAATCACCTCCGGTCGCACGGCCCAGCCTGGCCAGGCGCGCGCGATGTCGCCCCAGCCCGATCTCGGCGAAGCGCAGAGCGTCCTTGTTGTCATCGGCGACGAACACCGTGCGCGAAGCGAGGATGCGGGGCGCGCGGCCTTCGGGCAGCGCCTCCATGTACGCGTCGATCATCGGGTTCTGGATCTCGGCCAGCGACAGGCCGGGCGCGTTGGCCGGCCGGGGCTGCGTGCGTGACAGCATGAGACCGTCGCCCGCCGCGCCAGCGCGCCTGGCTCCATCGACCGTGAACGTCGCCTGCCAGACGCGCTCGACCAGGCGTGGATTCGCCGGATACAGCTGATCCTTGCCTCCGGGCAACGGCCGCCCCGCCCAGGCGTCGCGCAACACTTGAAGGTGGCCGGTGAGCAAGGTCGCGCGCTCGGCACTGTCCTGGCCGAACGCCGCGTACGAGGAAAGGTTGCCCCCGCCGCCGACGCCCACTTCGAGACGGCCGCCACAGATGAGGTCGAGCACCGCGGCGTCCTCGGCCACCCGGATCGGCAGCTCGAGCGGCAAGGTCACGATCGCCGTCCCGAGGCGGATCCGCGAGGTCTGGGCGGCGGCCTGGGCCAGGAAGACGAACGGCGCGGGAAGGCCGCCCTCGTCTTCATGGAAATGGTGCTGGGCGATCCAAGCCGAATCGAACCCGAACCGTTCGGCGTGGATGATCTGCGCGGTCGCCAGCCGGTACCGTTCGGAGGGGTCCGCCTGATCGAGGAGGCGCGTGAAGAAACCGAGGCCTTTCGGCAGGGTCGCGGTCGTCATCTGCCGGCCATTATGCCGCATTCGTCACGCGGAAGGCGCGGACGCGAGGGCGTCCAATGCGTTCCCGCCGCCGGCGGATTCTATGGCTTGGGAATCCGTAGCGTCTTGCTGATCATCAGCGAGCCGGACACGAGGAAGAGCAGAACGGTCGCATGCCATTCGATGCCCAGCAGGGTCACTCGATACAGTGAGCCGCGGTGAAACGCCAGCATCAATACGCCGAGCGGTACGATGCTCGTCGGGATCGGTGTGCCCTCGAAGTATTCCACGCGACCGGTCTGCGCCGACAGGCGCTCCGCCGTGACGTTGTAACGCGCCAGTCGGCTCACCCCACAACCGACGAAGAACAGGAGGATCATCTGATCCAACGGCGTATTGACGCCGGCGGCAAAGGCAATCGCCGCCGGAGCGACGCCGAAGGACACCACATCCGCGAGCGAGTCCAGCTCGCGCCCCAGTGCCGACGCCGCGTGCCGCCCTCGTGCGATCCGCCCATCGAGCACGTCGAAGATTAGCGCCACTGGGATCAACACCGCCGCGAGATACAGGTGCCGCGTGGCGCGTGTGCTGAGGAAGGTCATCGCCTCGAAGATTGCGAGCATGCCGCAGAAGCCGTTGGCGATGGTGAAGAGGTCCGCCAGCTGAAAGGCGCGGATCATCGAAAAGTGCTTGTGGCGCGTCTGTTCAGACGCCACGATCAGGACTCGCCGCCAACGGGAAAGGAGAGAGTCGCCGGCACAGGAGGAAGCTAAGCGGGCCGGGGAGGCTCGTCAAGTGACTGCATCCAAGACGCGTGAAGGCGCGATCGGATCGCCTCACCAGGTCGCCAGCGCGCGGTATCATGGGCGAGTCCAAGCCCGCCCAGTGAGGCATCTGCCCGGCCGCGGAGCACCGTGAAGGCCCCGCACTCGGAAGAACGGAGCGGACGAGCGAGTCGTCGATCAAAGAGGTCATGATGCTGACCAGAGAAGTCCTGGTGGTTGTACCGATATCCGACGAAGCGCTGAGTCGTATAGCGACGCTCGACCGATGCCTGCACGTGGTCGATGCTCGGGGCTGGTTTGACGTCGAAATCCGCGAGACCTGGCCGCCGTGGACGGTCCAGCGTTACCTCGGCCATAATTCGGGACCAGTCCGTTCGCGCCAGGAGCGCGACCAGTTGCTGGCCGGCGCCGAGATCGTGCTCGGCGGCTTTCCATTTCCGCTGGATCTGCGCGCCCGGGCCCCGCGACTGCGCTGGTTTCATCAACTCCCAGCCGGGGCGAGCAACCTGTTACGCGGGGATCTCTGGGGCAGCGATGTCATCGTCACCACCTCGCGCGGCCACGGGAATACCCTCGCCATGGCTGAGTACGTGCTGGCCAGCCTCCTCCACTTCGCCAGGGGGCTGCATCATGCATCTGGCGATCGGCAGCGGCATCGTTTCGACCATCGCACCTACCGTCCGCTGCTGCTGCAGGGTAAGACCGTGTGCATCGTGGGCGCCGGCGGCATCGGCCAGGAGGTGGGGCGCTTGTGCGCCAGCGCCGGCATGCGGGTCACGGGCACGCGACGCCGGATCACGCCCGATACCGTGCTGCCCGCCGGATTCAGCCGCCTGGAAGGCCCCGAGCGTCTACATGCTCTCCTCGCGGAGAGCGACGGCGTGGTGGTCTCTTGTCAGTGGACACCGGAGACGACCAGGCTGATCGGTCGGGAGGCCTTTGCCGCGATGAAGCCGGGCGCCACCCTCGTGAACGTCGCCCGGGGTGAAATCATCGACGAAGAGGCGTTGATCGCTGCTCTCGCCGAGGGAAAGCTACGGGGTGTGGCCCTCGACGTCTACGTGGGTGAGTTCGAGCATGAACCCGATCGTCGCCTGTGGGATGATGAGCGCGTCCTCATCACGCCGCACATCTCCGGCGGCAGCGACATGCGTCAGCATCGGGGGATTGACCTCTTCTGCGACAATCTGCGCGCCTATCTGGACGGGCGCCCCCTGACCAACGTCGTCGAATGGACGAATGGCTATTGACCAGGGCTTCGTCCGCAATCAAGTCTGGAACCCGAAGAGCCGCCAGCCCGCATCCTCACGCCGCGCCACCTCGGGCTCGTTCCGCCAGGTGAGGACAGTCACCCAGCCCACGAGCGGCAGGCGACCGGACACTGCGCCGCTCGTGTAGACCCACACCGCGCCGTCGACGACCTGCACGTCGTCGATAGTCAACCGCGCGCGCAGGACTTCGTAGAGCGAGAACATCGCGAGGATCTGCTGGCGCAGATCGGCCTTTGTCAACCCGCCGCTTCGGTACTGCTCCGATACGTGCGCGAGCACGCCAGTGGCGTCGCGGGCCTCGAAGCGCTGCCGGGCATGCTCGACTAGTGGGCGTAGCTCATTGACCAGTTCGGGCGGGGCCGCTCGAGCCCCCGGCGCCCCCGGCGCGGGCGTGGCCGACATTCCGCCGACAGACAGCATCAGCGCGATCAACGCGATACCCAGACGATGCGGCGTTGCCATGTCCTCACGATACCGTCACTCCTGATACCCTTGCCCAGTGGCGAGCTCCATGGATCTAACAGCCGTAAGAGAAGGAGGAGTCCATGTTGAAAAGTCTGGTACTCGCGTTGTCTTGCGCGGCGTTGATCACAGGCTGCGCTCTGGCTCATGGACCCGTGATGGCGCCGGTCACCATCAACATGAAGGGACCGGTATCAGCAGGCCCGGCCAATACCGGTTCCAAGATGGGAAGGGCCGAAGCCTGGGGTATCGTCGTGTTCGCGACGGGAGACGCAAGCATCTCGGCCGCTGCGAAAAACGGCGGTATCACCCGGATCCATCATGTGGATCACGAGACGATGAACATCCTGGGGTTCTACGCCAAGTACACGACGATCGTCTACGGGGAGTAGCGGTCCTCGCCGCGTCTCTCGTGGCGGGAGCGGGCTCGCGAGTCGCGTGACACACTGCAGCCATTCCGCCACGAGAGACTCCGTCACGGATACGGGCACTCGTTCCTCCAACGGCCAAACCATCTAACTGACAGCTATGCTCACCCTCTGGTTCGTGACGCTCGCTTTGACATGTGCCGATTTCTTGACGGTCCGGGGCTGATGAATCGTGGCGCAACTCTCGTGCGGCGCAGCGCCGGACGGGGCCGGCACCCCTGGCACGCCGTTCGCTTGCCCGCAGACCGTCTGTGGGACCGGTCCGCGTGGCGCAGGGACTATCCCCGAGCAAGGAGGTGCGTGATGGATCGACGCGCGTTCTTGATGGCAGTGGCGAGGCTGGCGGGTCCAGGGCTCGCCATGCTCATGTTCGATCCGTCTGGCTCCGCGGGCGCGGGTGGATTCGATGACGGCCTACGCGACGCATTCGGCGCGCGCTTCCACCGGCGCCCGGGGCCGAGACATTCACGGCGGCCCCAAGCCGCGAGGAGCTGGGTACACCACTGGAACGCGATCGCCATCGACGCCAGTGGGCTCGACCACACGCCGGTGGAGACCGGCGAGCAACGGGTCTTCGGCGAGAACCTGGGGCCTGGGCGCTCGAGCCGCGCGATGGCGATCACCCATATTGCGATCTTCGATGCGGTGAACGCCATCGTCGGCGGTTATCGGAGCTACACCGGTCTGGACCCCGCGCCCGACGGGACTTCGATGAGGGCCGCCATCGCCCAGGCCGCGCGCGATACGCTGGTTGAGCTCTTTCCCTCGCAGCGGGCGAGCTTCGACGAGCAGCTCGAAGAAGATCTCGGCCTGATCCCCGACCGCAGCGCCAGGGCCAAGGGGATCTCCGTGGGGAAGGGGGCGGCCGCCGCCATTCTCGCCATGCGCGCCGGCGACGGCTCACAGCAGCCGGAGCCCCGCATCGGTGTGGACTTCACCACGGGCAATAAACCGGGGCAGTGGCGCCAGGATCCGGTCAGCCAGATCCCGCTCGCACTGGGCGCACGCTGGGGCGAGGTCACACCGTTCGTGTTGAGGTCGGCCGATCAGTTCAGGGTTCCACCCCCGCCCTCGATGGGAAGCGTGGAGTACACGGCCGCGTTCGACGAAGCCAAGCGTCTGGGTGGCGACGGGCTCGTGACTCCGACGGAGCGAACCCCGGAACAAACCGAGACCGGGATTTACTGGGCCTACGATGGAACCCCGAGCCTCTGTGCACCGCCGCGCCTCTACAACCAGATCACCGTGCGCATCGCCGATCAGATGGGCTCCGATGTCGTCGAGTTGGCGCGGCTTCTGGCGCTGGTGAACGTGGCGATGGCGGACGCCGGTATCGCGATCTGGGAGGCGAAGTACCGCTACCGGTTCTGGCGTCCGGTCACCGGGGTCCGCGAGGCCGACGAGGGAAGCGGCCCCACCGGCCAGGGCGACGGCAACGCCGCCACCATGGGAGATCCGACATTCACGCCGCTCGGTGCGCCGGCCAGCAATCTCGACGGGCCCAACTTCACGCCGCCCTTTCCAGCCTATCCGTCAGGCCATGCCGGATTCGGCGGTGCCCTCTTCCAGACCCTGCGCCGGTTCTACCAGACCGACCGCATCGCGTTCACCTTCGTGTCGGACGAGCTCAACGGCGTGACGGAGGACCATCAGGGCTTCGTGCGGCCGCTCCGCCCGCGCAGCTTCTCGTCGCTGTCCGAGGCCGAGGAGGAGAACGGCCAGAGCCGGATCTACCTCGGAATCCACTGGGCCTTCGACAAGACGGACGGCATCGCCCTGGGCCGACGCGTGGCGGATGCCGTGTTCCAGCACGCCTTCGTGCCGCTGGGCGAAGGCGCGACTCGCTGACCTGGTCGGCGCGCATGGTCTTGATCTTCCGCAAGACGCCGCGGGCCCCCAGCCCGCGCCCTTGGCGGCGACCGCGGTACCCTGGAAGGGACGCCGATGTCGCAAATGCCGCTCTTCGCCAGTCCCAGCGAGACCGTGCTCGTGGATGATGAGCGAGGCCGCGTCGCGTACACGCCCGGGTTTTTGTCCGCCGACGTGGTCCAGGCCTGGTTCGCTGAGCTGCGCGAGTCCGTGCCGTGGAAGACGCAACGGCGCCGGATGTACGACCGGGATGTCGACGTGCCGCGGTTACAGGCCCACTTCCGCCTGGACCAGGGGGACGATGCACCCGATGCGATCCGCGTCGCGGCCGGCAAGGCGGTGGCCTTCACCGGCGTGCCCTTCAACAGCGTAGGCCTGAACTTCTACCGCGACGGCCGCGACAGCGTGGCGCCGCACAGTGACCACCTGGATGAGATCGTGGAGGGTTTTCCGATCGCGCTGCTGTCACTGGGAGCCACCCGCCGCATGACGATCCGCGCGAAGGAGCCGCCGAGACGAGTGCTCCAGATCGATCTCACGGGCGGCAGCCTTATGGTTATGAGCTATGAGACGCAGCTGCACTATACGCATGGGATCCCAAAGACGAGGGAGTCAGTCGGCGCGCGTATCAGCCTGGCCTTTCGCGTCAAGCCGGCGAGGGACCCGGCCGCGGAGGCGTCCTTCTATCGCTGACTCAGGCTGTCGCTGACTCAGGCGCAATGCCCTCCCCGAAGGGGACGTCTGCCCGACTCGGGTGCGTCCCAATACTGAATCGCTCGTCAACGGCGCGGTGATCGTGATGTCGTCCCGCGGCACGGGTTTTGCGGTTCGCGCGGGTCAGCGCCCGCCCGGCGTCGGTCAGTTCAACGCTGCCGCGCGGAGCAGCCCAGGGAGGCGGACATGCCGAAGATCTTCGTGAACACCGACAATTCCAACCCCAAAGCCAAAATCTATGAGGCCGGTAAGGTTGGGAAATCCGCGGCGGCGGTCGAGAAGAAGATGCAGGAGGTGGTCACGGCGGTCGTCGGCAAGGCGCCGGACTTCGTCTCGGACAGATCCGCCGTCGGGAAGGGGTACACGATCAGGATCAAGGTTACGAAAGTTGAGACGGCCGGAGGTCAGACGACGTACACGGTGCATCCCGAGATCGTGAGATTTCCATCGAGCTCAGGCAAGGGCGGCAAGGGAGAGGAGATGGTCTCCACGTTGACCAAAGACCCGACGATCGGAGTCCAGGGTCATTCCGAAGCGTTGCTGCTCGAGGGCATCGAGGCCGTCACCGAGAACATAGTGACCAAGAGCCTTCCCCTCATGAGAATGGACATGACGAAGCGGTAAGGCCTCGCGGATTCCCTGGGCGCCGTCGCGAGCGAGTCAAAGCGAACACGCCGCCGGCGTGTCCACCGGCGGCGTGGAGGGCGAGACAGAGAGCGCCGCGATTGATCACCGCGGCGCGGTCGTCACTCCTTCGGCACCAGAACGATCTCGATGCGTCGATTCTTGGCGCGGCCTTCCGACGTCGCGTTGTCGGCCACCGACTTGAACTCGCCGAAGGCGGCGGCCGAAAG
This sequence comes from Candidatus Rokuibacteriota bacterium, assembly GCA_003221615.1. Classification (GTDB taxonomy): domain Bacteria; phylum Methylomirabilota; class Methylomirabilia; order Rokubacteriales; family CSP1-6; genus AR31. The sequence continues at coordinate 16,474 of QHSQ01000106.1, forward strand.
CTTGGCCGGCTCGATGCCCTGCTTCTGGAGATAGCGCGCGACGTTGATCGAGCGCGCGGCCGACAGCTCCCAGTTGGTCGGATAGCGCTGGGTGAGCGGGGCCACGATGGGCTTGTTGTCCGTGTGCCCCTCGATACGAATCGACTTGTCGTTCACCGTCTTGAGGATCTCGATGACCTTGCCGAGGACCACGAGCCCTTCCTGCTTCACTTCCGCCTTGCCGGAATCGAAGAGGATTGCTTCGACCATGTTCACGGTGAGCTTGCCCTTCAGCTCGGAGATCGTCACCTGCCCCTTGTCGATCTCATTTTTCATCTTCTTGACAAGCTGCTCGTAGGTCGAGCTGACCTCACGCAGTTTCTCTTCGCGCGCCTTGGTCGCCTCGGACAGCTCCCGCGTGAGCCGGGTGTTGTCGCCCTCGAGCGCGTTGACGCGCTGGCGCAGGTCCACGATGCTCTTGCCGAGCTCGCCCGATTTCAATGCCAGCGTGCGCTCCAGCTGCGCCTGGTCGGCCGTCAGCTGCTCGTTGCGCTTACCCGCGTCCGCGAGATCTGCCTTGAGGCGCGCGTTCTGAGCCTCGAGGGCGTTGTACCGGACCTCGGCAGATTCAACCGCCTTCGTGTACTCGCTCTTCGAGACGCATGCGGTGGCGCCGAACGCGACAAGGGCCAGAGCGGTGATGGTCAGGAACGTCTTGCGCATCGGTGGTCTCCTGGGTCGCAAAGCAAAGCCTGGCGAAGATGCCAGCGAGGAATACTGCAGCGATCCATTATGGCCCGTCCCCGGTCTCGTCACGGCGCGATTCAGGGGGGCCTCGCGTTCGGCTTGAGCGTCACGGGAGTGCCAGTTTCGCAGCGTGCGATGCCAAAGAGCCCACCGCGAAAGGTCGTGATCGTCGCCGAATCAGCACCTTACCCGGACGGCGGAAGGCTTGCTATGCGGTAGGTGCTCGTTCGCCATGCCCCGGGCACAAGGAGGGGTGAAAAATGTTCGAGCTCATTCATCAGATTCCCGAACCCTGGCGCCAGCTAACCGACGTGCTGATCGCGCCGCTGGCGTGGATCCCGCGCCTGCAGCACACGCTGTGGGATTTCTTCTTCGCCCCTGGTCCGTGGTGGCTCGTCACCTTGAAGTACCTCTTCCTGGTCTTCCCGGCGCTGCTCGCCGTCGCCGCGGTCTGGTGCACGCAGCTCTCCATCTATACGTTGCCGTTCCGCTCGGGGCGCGCCCAGTTCATCCCGACGATGATGCTGACCTGGTGGGATGCCGTGCGGGCCGTGTGGCTCTACTGGGTGGGCATGTTCCGGTTCGTCGCGGTAGTGCTGGGATGGGTGGTGACGTTCAGCACCTTCGTGGCGAAGCTCGTGCTCGAGGTGATCCGCCAGGTCGTCCTCATGCCCTTCACGATGACGGGCCGGATGACGGAGACCTATTTCAAGCCGGGCGTGCCCTGGGTCGCGTTCATCATGCTCCTCTTCTGGTGTGCGCTCGAGGCCGCGATCTTCACCTACACGCTGATGCCGACCGTCACCGAGCTCCTCGCCGACCTCGTCGGCGGCGAGTCGACGGCGCGCTACACGGGCCCCCTCCTGTACTTCTTCCTGCTCCTGCTCATCATGGGTAGCTTCGCGTGCGTGCAGACCCTGATGGACGCCGTGAAGAAGCGGGAGTGGAAGTTCATCGTCCAGATGGTCGTGGTGGAGCTGTTCGTGATGTTCTTCGAGGTCATCTTCCTCTACCGGGAGCTCATCGACGCGCTGACGCCGTGGATTTCACAGCAGACGGGTATGAAATTGGGCCTCACCGTCACGCTCGCCCTGTCGTCGTTCGGATGGATCGGCATCCGAGGCATGACGTGGTTCCTGTTCGGCCAGTTCGGAACGCCGCCGATGCTCGCCTTCATCTCGCGGCGCCCGATGGTGGACGAGGGCGCCCCGCGCCCCACCAACGGCAAACCGGTGCCGGCCTGGTGGCGGCAACCGGTGTCGGAGCTGAAGCAGGAGATCGAATGGCTGCACAAGAAGAGCGAGGAGCTTCTCGACTATCTGGTGCTGCCGGTCTTGCAGATCGCAGCGGCCGCCGTCAACTTCGGGATGGTCCTGGTCGCCTCGCGCCAGATCTTCGCGCTGCCCTTCAAGGACGGCAGTGAGGTCACGCAGACCTGGCAGATCCTACAGACCTTGCATCTGCATCAGGCGCCGCGAAAGCCGGCCACGCTATGAGCCGCCTGGGCAGCTCGCCCGTCGCTCGGCTGGTCGCGACCGCCCTCCTCAGCGTCGCCGTCGTGGTCTCGGCGGCGGAAACGGAGGAGAACAAGGCGCCGCGGTCGACGCTCTTCGTCGGCGTCGACACCAGCGGCTCATTCCGACCCGCCTATGACGACGCCCTCACGTTCGTCGCCCATTACCTCTACGGCCACATGCACGAGCTCGGCGGCCTCTCGAAGCCGCGCGACCTCTTCGTGACAGCCATCGGAGGCAAGGACAACAACGAGCCGAAGTCGTTCCACCCGATCCACGAGTTCAACAACAAGGACGTCAAGCAGATCGAGACGGACCTCCGGAAGTGGTTTCCGCCCACCGACACGCTCACCGATTTCAACGTCTTCTTCCAGCAGATCGCGCGCACGGTGAAGGAGCGGAATCTGGTCCTGGCGCCGATCACCGTGATGGTGGTCAGCGACGGCGTCCCGGACGTGCGCGACGGGTCGATCAAGTCGGGCACGCCCGCCTCCTACCAGCAGATCGATCTGAGTCCCCTCGATTACCTCTCGAAGAACGTCACCGTGCGCCTGGTCTACGCGAGCCCCAAGGTCGGCGACAACTGGCGAAAGCTGGTGAAGCGGGACCGCGTGCGCTTCTGGGCCGTGGAGTACGACGTCATGAAGGGCTGGCGCGCCCAGATGAAGCAGGACACGGACCTCGCCAACCAGGACCGCTTCTGGAAGTGGGTGAGGGACAACGTGGACTACCGCGTGCGGCGCGGCGTCTAGTTTCTTCGGCCGCCTCTCACGGGCGTGCCATTGGCTTCGCCGTTCGCGTTCGCCGTATTGATGGCCGCGATCAGGCACGCCACGTACTCTGAAGCACACTCGATGACCGCCGCCTCGCCCGGTCGCGAGACTCCCAGGGCGAAGACGAGCGCTGCCAGGACTACCCTGAGCGCGCGACTACGTTTTGCGCTGCTTCGAGCAGTTCCGCTTTCGATCGCCATCGCCAACCCTCCTGCCGTTCGCATCGCCATCGCCGTGAGCACCGACTGCCGCTTAGACTTTTTCAGCAAGGGTCGGAGGCCTCGATGAGGCGAACTCCCGAATCGGCGCCGGTCAAATCCATCAAATGAGGCGCCGAGGGCCACGGCCCCTCGGGGCTTGACTCTGGCTGCGGGGGGCGCGATCTTAGGCCCCACTCTGACAGGAGGGAACTCATGGCCGAAGTCGACGGTGCAACCTTAGTCGCGAGGAGCCTCAAACGGCAGGGCGTTCAATTCATGTTCGGGATCGTCGGGTTTCCGGTGCAGCCGATCGCCGCGGCCGCGCAGAAGGAAGGCATCACCTACGTCGGGATGCGCAACGAGCAGTCCGCCTCGTACGCCGCGCAGGCCGTTGGCTATCTGACCGGGCGCCCTGGCGCCTGCCTCGTCGTGTCGGGCCCCGGCGTCGTCCACGCCCTCGCCGGCCTCGCCAACGCGCAGCAGAACGGCTGGCCGATGATCCTCATCGGCGGCGCTTCGGAGACCTGGCGCAACGGCATGGGTGCGTTCCAGGAAGAGCGCCAGGTGCTGGTCGCGACGCCGTTCTGCAAGTTCGCGCATGCGATCGAGCACGTCCACCGCATCCCGTTCTATGTCGAGATGGCGGTCAGGAACTCGATCTATGGCCGTCCTGGCGCGAGCTATCTCGACATTGCGGACGACATCATTACCGGGAAGGTCGACGAGTCGAGGGTGGACGAGCCGGCGCGCTGCCCGGATCCGCCACGCACCCAGGCGATGCCGGATGATGTCGAAAAGGCGTTGAACGTGCTCAGATCGGCGGAGCGACCGCTCGTCATCATCGGCAAGGGCATGGCCTACTCACGCGCCGAGGACGAGGTTCGCGCCTTCATCGAGCGCACCAAGCTGCCCTTCCTCGCCTCGCCGATGGGCAAGGGCGTCATGCCCGACAACCATCCGCTGTCGGTCGGCGCGGCGCGCAGTCACGCGCTGCAGAATGCCGACGTCGTCTTCCTGATGGGCGCGCGGCTCAACTGGATCATGCATTTCGGCCTGCCGCCGCGCTTCAGCAAGGACGTGAAAATCATCCAGCTCGACATCGCCCCGGAAACGATCGGCCAGAACGCGCCGACCCAGGTCGCACTGGTCGGCGACGGCAAGGCGATCGTCGGGCAGCTCAATCAGGCGCTCGGCAAGCGCGAGTGGGTTTACCCGAAGGAATCGGCCTGGCATGCCGCGATCGCCGAAAAGGCGGCGGCGAATGCGGCGCAGATCGCGCCCCAGCTCGTCGACGACGCGGCCCCGGCCAACTACTACCGCGCGCTGAAAGACGTGGCCGCGTGGGCGCCGGAAAACGCGATCATCATCGGCGAGGGTGCCAGCACGATGGACATCGGCCGCACCCAGCTCTTCAATTCGAGGCCGCGGCACCGGCTCGACGCCGGTAGCTACGGCACGATGGGCATCGGCATGGGCTTCGTCATCGCCGCGGCCGTGGTGCATCCGGACAAGCCGATCATCTCGGTCTCGGGCGACTCGGCCATCGGCTTCTCCGGCATGGAGATCGAGACGGCCTGCCGCTATCAGCTGCCGGTCAAGATCGTCGTCTTCAACAATGGCGGCATCGGGCCGGGGCACGCGAAACATCCGGACAATCCGCTTCAGAACATGCGGCCGAACGCGCTGATCTATGGCGCCCGCTACGACAAGATGATGGAGGCCTTCGGCGGCAAGGGCTGGTTCGTCGAGAACCCGAAGGATCTGAAGTCGGCCCTGGAACAGGCGACGGCGTTCAAGGGCCCGGCCCTGGTCAACGTCATGATCTCCCAGGAGTCGGCCCGCAAGCCGCAACAGTTCCGGTGGCACAGCTGATCCGCTGAGGCCTCACGGCCAGGGGCCGCTCCGCGAGGGGCGGCCCCTCTTTTTTGGATGAGCGTGAAGCGCGGTCAGCCCGGCGGGACGGTCGAGCCCCGGCGCCAGTGCGACCACGACATGCCGACCGCCAGGATGGCGGCGACGCTGACCAGGCCGAGCCATGAGATCGCCGCGACGTTCTCGATCGGCAGCCAGCCCCAGCTGGCGACGAGCCAGTAGAGCGCGGCCAGGAACGCGTTGGCGAGCAGGAGGCCGAGGCCGCCCATCGAGCGCAAGGTGAGTCGCAGGCAAACGAACCAGCCGATCAGCAGGACGACGCCCACGAACACGGTCGGCGGACTCCATTCGAACCGGGTGCTCTTTGCCCACGCGTAGAACGAGTAGCGAGTGGGATTGTACGTCGCGCCGGCCACGAGCAGCGCGAAGGCGAACCGGCCGAGGAAACCGCCGAGCGTGAGCTGGGTGCTGGCCGCCATCCCCGGGATTATAAAGCCCAGCTTTGTGATCCCGACAGCTTCGGCTTCCCCCTGAAGGACGAAGACGATGGAGCCAAATCCCAAGTTCCAGCTTGAGGGGGCGCGCGGACACGTCACGCGCCGCGACGTCCTGGCGGCACTGGGCGTGCTGGCCCTGGGTGGATGCGTGGCGCGCACGGGCGGTGATGTACGGGAGTCCGACGTCGAGGCCGCCCAGCTGCTGGACGACGTCATCGGGGTCGACATGCACTCGCACGCGGCGGGCGCGACCGGGCGGCGCACGCCGGCCTACGACCTGGCCGCGCGCATGCGGAGCGGACGGATGACGGCGGTGTGTCTCCAGCACACCAGCGACGGGCCGGTCATAAAGCGCGATCCGCAGAACCGCGTTCGCGTGACGCGTGAGCCCGATCCCGGCGAGCTCTGGCGGTTCACGCAGAGCCGGCTGGCCTGGTTCGATAACCTCGTCCAGAGCCAGGGGCTGCGCCGCGCGCTCAGGCGGGGGGATCTCGAGGCGGCGCATCGCGACCGGGCTCCCGCCATCGTGCAGGCGATCGAGGGATGCCAGTTCATGGAGGGCAGGCTGGAGCATCTCGCCGAGGTCCACCGCCGCGGCGTGAGACATCTGCAGCTCGTGCACTTCATGCGGAGCGATCTGGGAGACAACCAGACAGAGTCGCCGACCCAGGGAGGCCTCACTCCGCTCGGCCGGGACGTCATCGCCGAGTGCAACCGGCTCGGCCTGGTGGTGGACGTGGCGCACGGCACGCTGGCACTGGTGGAAGGGGCTGCCCGGGCCAGCCGCACGCCGCTCATCCTCTCCCACACCAACCTCGCCTCCCGCAGGCTCGATCCGTTCACGCGGCTGATCTCGGGCGACCACGGCAAGATCGTCGCGAGCACGGGCGGAGTGGTCGGGATCTGGGCCAGCCCAACGTTCACGTCGCTCGCCGGTTACGTGGACGGCGTCACCCGCGCGGTGGAGACACTGGGGGTGGATCACGTGGGGTTCGGCACTGATAACTCGGGCTTCGGGCAGTCCCAGGCGGTGTGGACCGACTACGCGGACTTTCCCCTCGTCGTTCAGCTTCTGCGACGCAAGGGCTTCTCCGCCACGGACGTCGGCAAGCTCGTCGGCCGTAACTACGTGCGGGTGTTCAACCAGTCGGTGCCGGCGTCGGATTGAAAATGCCGGGTTGTGACGCAGTGAGCTAAGGTTTTACCCTGACCCATGTTAGGGGATTTACCTGATTGCCCTCGTGACCGCGTATTCATTAAAGTCGCCGTCGAATGCTCCGCGCGTCCGCGATCCTCGGCCTCACCCTTTGCATAGTGCTGCCTCACGCCTGGGCTCCTCACGCATGGGCCCAGGAGCAGGAGCCCTGGCCCCGCCAGCAGCCCTGGCCCGGCGTCGTCCAGCAGCAACAGCAAGAAGAGGAAGGGGAGTTTCGGATTTCGCCGCTGCTGCGACTTCAGACCCTGGGTCCGGCGGTCGCTCCGGCCTATCCCGGCCTGTCCACCTATCCCCTCGAGCTGCTCGGCCTTCTGATGTCTCCGTTGGAGCGGCGCGAGGTCAATCTGTTGCCCACGATCGCCGTGTCCGAGGAATTCACCGACAACATCTTCCTGAACAACAACAACAAGCGGTACGATTTCATCACGAGCTTTACTCCCGCCCTCATGATGCTGCTGAACCGCCCTCGGTTCCAGGTGGCCGCCGGCTTCTCGAACTCGGCCGAGGTGTACGCGCGTGGGAGCAGCCCGAACGACGGTCTCGCGCGCCAGAATTTCATCGGTGGCGTCTTCTACGAGCCGACGCCGCGCCTTCAGTTCACCGCCACCGACGCGTTCATTCGAGACCAGAGCCCGGACGCTAGATCAGGAGGGTTCAGCCTCGGTGGGCAAGCGTCGTGGAGCAACACCCTCACGCCAGCTGTGGGATGGCAGGTGGCGCAGCGGACGCGGCTGAACCTCGCGGCGAACTATAGTGTGGTGCGCCTCGAGGGCCAAGGCGCCGGAATCGACTCGGACACCTATGGATTCCTGAGTAACCTCAGCCACGCGTTCACGCCGCGCTTCACCGGTATGATCGGCTACAACTTCACGTACCTGGACTTGCGATCTGGTCACGGCGACAACTCCACGACGCACAATCCCACGATTGGCTTCACCTATCGTGTCACATCGACGCTCACCGTCGCCGTCGACGGCGGCCCTGCGTTCACCGAGCTCGGTGGCGAGAACTTCATCACCCCGGCCCTGAGCGCCGGCATCGCACAGGTCCTGCCATTCGGTACCGCGAGCGCCTACTACTCTCGGAACGTGGCCGTTGCGGGTGGATTCGGTGGCCCGGCCGATACCCAGACCGTCTCCGGGATGCTCGTCCTGCCGACCTGGCGGGATCTGATCGTCATCTTCAATCCCATGTGGACGAAGGCGGAGTCCCTGAGCGACCGGCAAATACAGCACATCGACGTCACCGTGTTCACGCTGAGCCTCGGAGCCGCCTATCGAGTCAACCCCTACATGACGGTCTTCGGTGGGTACTCGTTCATGCGCCAGCGGCTCGGGCGTTCGTCGACGACGCCGGACTTCGATGCCGACGAGAACCGGGTCAAGGTCGGTGTTCAGTTCGGCTACCCCTTCGCGTTCGACCTGGGGAAGTAGTAGGCGGCGGCACCGTTTCCTTCACCGCACATCACACCCACGGCGGGTTCGCGACGATGAGCGGACCCGCCGTTGGTTTTTCACACCGCCTCGCCCATGTTGCCCGTCCGGTCTCGTGTTACAGTGGCCCCGCCGGCCACTGAGTCCCTATGGTTGACGCGCTGCGCGCGTCGAGACCCGGTGACGAAGGCGCAGATCTCCCTCCGCGGTTTGGAGTGCGCTATGCAAACCATTCAAGATCGAGTCAGCCTCCTGCTCCGGGCGTACCGGACGGTCCGCTTTTGCGACGCGTGTCTTGCGCTGAAGATGGGGGCCTTTCCCAGCGACGTGCGCGAGGCCGTGGTGTTGATCGGCGACGGCTTTCAAGTTTCGGCTGGTAAGTGTTCCGAATGTCTCCGGGAGAAGACCGTCGTGCGTGCTCTTGCGGCCTGACAATATTCGTCGCCTCCTCCTGGCGGAGGAAGCCACGCGACCGGCGTACGAGCCGCGTGGGCCGGACGCCGACCCGGGCATCGCTTGCGTCTAGATCGGTTCGGTCCTCAACACGCCTCCCCAACCGTTATCGGGCAGCCCCCAGGTAAATCGACATGAACCGCTCGCGCTCCGACTCCAGGGTCTTTCGTCGGTCACGTTCGAGGGTGGTCTTGATCTGGCGATTCGAACGAGCCAGACACGCCTCGTAATAGCGTCTCAGTCCTTCGGTGCCACCGGTTGCCAGCGCGCTCTCCGCTTGCTCCTTGAGCTCCCAACCCGGGATCAGATCCTTACCGCCTTCGTAAATCTCCATGACAACCGCCAGCATCGCCGCTCCTCGGTCCATTTCCGCCTCCTGATTTCCTCGAGCCGGGCCAGACATCACATGGGAAGCAGGAACGTCCCGGGCAGCACTCGGTGAAACGCGAACGCCGGCCCAAGCGCTCGACACCGCGCATCGAGACTTCCGTCGTCAGCCGGTGTCGAGGCGCGGAGTGAGTCCGCCGGCTGGTGGCGCGGACCTCTCACCCCGAGCCTTTTTCAGCTCGGCCAGGCGCCGCCGCCTGGCCAGCCGGCGGAGTCGTGCAACGGCTCGATTGGTTTTCGAGTGCGTCGCCATGAGGCCTACGTCTTGGTCTTCGCGAGCTCCTCGGCGCATGCGGTCGCAAGTCCCGAGTTCGCCTGCTTGTCCCCCCGCGGAGTGGCCCAGCCGCCGGCTTCGATGAATTCCCGCTGTTTCCACGACTCGATCTTCTGAAACTCGGCGAGCTTTGCGGCCGCGCCCGGCTGCTGCATGAATCCCGTGACGCAGGACGGGGTCAGCGCGATCACCACCGCTGTGGTGGTTCGTTCACTCGCCATCCGCTCGGCGGTGCTGCCGAGGGTCCAGCCCAACCAGGAAAAGCCGATGATCATGGTCGCAACAGCGCCGACCACCACACCCCACGCGGCGGGTTTGAACCACGGAAGTTGTAGTTGCATGTGGCACCTCTTCGGTTGTCGAAGTGAGAAGGGTACGTACCGCTCGGTTGCCCGGACCAGCGGAAGCCATCCGTGGCCGGGCTGTGTCTCATGAACACACGCTGACACCTGTCGCCCCCACAGAATCGCTGTGAAGGATCGGGGAGCTCTGCGCCACAAGTCTCACATCTCGCCATGGCCTCGCCGGGGCAGGCCGCCTACCAGCGCCCTCCGCGTGAGTTTCCGCCGAAGCCCCGCGAAGCTCCGCCCCCGGCGCTACGACTGCCGCCGGCGGAGGCCTTCTCCACCCGGAGCTGCCGGCCGTCGAGGTCCTTGCCGTTGAACTGCGCGATCGCCTGATCGGCCTCTTCCGAGGTCGCCATCTCGACGAACCCGAAGCCGCGCGAGCGACCGGTGTCACGATCGGTCACGACGGCAGCCGATTCGACCTGGCCGGCGGCCGTGAACACCTCTCGAAGCCGCTCTGTCGATGTGGAGAACGCGAGACCACCGATGAAGAGTTTTTGCGCCATGGGGGCCGCTCCTTTGCTGTTTCCACGCTGTGAGTTCACGCGCGCTCCAGAACGACGTGGATCCACGCTGGAGTCACGACCCGACGATGCACGGTCATCCCGGGGAAGGGGACCGCGTCAGGTTCACGAATAGTATCATGAGTGAGTTATATAAAAGATAAATAGTATACAATCATGACTGGAGAGCCAACCCGACGAGTGAGCCAGAATTTCAACGCGGTCGACAGCGCCCTGGACAGCATCCGGGGTTTTTCGGACGAAGAGCGAGAGACGGTTGTCGAGTTCCTCAAGGTCGGTCGCGCCCGCGTGGTGGCCGGCGGCGAGGGGACGACGGCCGTGACCGTCCTCGGGGATCGCGGCTTCACGTGGCCCGAGTTCGATCGCTGGCAGCGAATCTTCGCCGCGAGCGGCACGTTCCCCGCCCGGTGGAAGGGCTTGCACGACGTCCCATCGTCCTGGACGTCGGCGGCCGCGACCACGGCCTATCGGTTGCGGAAACTGGATCTCCTTCTCGAATGGCTCGACACGCTTCGCCGCGGGGCCACGGCGCTTCAGCACTACACGAGGCAGGGGATCCGGGCTCGGATCGTGCAACAAGGAGACGGGCTGCGATGCGCGGTGTGTGAGTCGTTCAACGGCCGTGAGGTGAGCCAGGGGAGCGACTTCAAACCGCCGATTCACCCCGGCTGCCGCTGCGTGCTCCTGGCCATGACCGAGGCCACACTCGACGAGCCGATCGAGCCGCGCACTCGACATCGCGTGCGCTCGACCCTCTGAGCGCTCGGCCGATCGCTCAGAAGCCCTTCCGCCGCATGCAACTGCGGTACGCGGCCTGATAGGCGGCGTTCTTCGCTCCCTCCGCGCTCATTCCGTGGATTTGTGGATCCGTCGACTCGACGCGCGTGCCCCTGTCATCTCCTGGACTCGACGTGGTGGCGTCACCGCGTACGGTGCCCGCGCGGGCATGGTCGCCGGTGGTCGGTGAGGCGCTTCCGGCCTTGACCGCCTTCGGCGCCTCCGCATTGCACGCGGCGAAATCGGCGGGGGTGGGCACCTGGCCCTCGGCCCTCCCCGTGGCGGTCAGCGAGACGACAACGATCAGCGCGAGAGCATTCGCAATGCGGTGCTGCCTGGCCATCCGGACTCCTTTCGACGGCTCGTGTCGCTTATTCCCAGCTCGTCGGCGCCTCTCGATCACAACGAATGGCGTAGGCGCGCGCGATGACGTTCTCGTCGTCGTACTCGACGACAAGCTCGAGATATGAACCCAGGTCTGGCGCCGAGCGCCGGATGCGGAGCCGTGCGCCCGAGGGCTCGGGTCCGATGGCCCGTCGCAAGAGGGCCTCGTAACGCCGGCACTCCTCGAACGCACGCTCCGCGTAGCCGGTCTCCCCGAGTCGGGCATACGACTCGCGAGCCGGAACCGCCCCCAGGGAGATGACGCACTCGGTCATTGTTCGATTATTCTTCCCTTCCCCCGAGCCGGACGCCCGTCGTGGTGCCGAGGGCGCCGAGCCGCCCGAGCGCGGCCCGTGAGATCACCGACCGCTTCTACAGTATAACTTATATAATAGATTAAACTGCCAGACAAGAACACCGAGGCGCCGGGCGCCGAGGAGACGGAGGTGGGCGTGCTCGAAGACAGGACGACGGTTCTTCTCATTCTCTCCAGGGATATCCTGGACCGTGCGCGTGTCGTGGCGGCGAAGGCGACGATCAACCACAAGCTCCCGGTGAGCCTCCAGATCGTTCTCCGGGCCCTCATCGAGGAGGGGCTGAGGCGCAGCGGCGATCCGGCCTTCGTCGCCAACGTCGAGCGCCAGGCGAGGGCGGTGCGCCAGCAGCGGAGCATGGCCCGTCGGAAGAGGGCCGAGGCGGGAAATGCGCGAAGCCAGAGCGGCCGGCCGCCCGCGCGCCGCCGGATGTGATCGCCCGGGCGGCACGACCCTGCGGCCGGCAGAGATCGAGGACGAATTTGTGGACGGCACGCGGCCGGGTGCGTTAAGTACGAAGCGTGAAGACGTCACCGCTGGCGGTGCTCTGCCTGGTCCTGGTCCTGACCGCGCCCGGCTCCGCACAGACCGCCGATTCGATCTCGCTCGAGGCGTTGACGTGGACCGAGCTTCGAGCCCTCGTACGAGGCGGAAAGACGACGGTGCTCCTGCCCATCGGCGGCACCGAGCAGAACGGCCCTCACATGGCGCTGGGCAAGCACAACGTGCGGGTCAGGGTCCTCGCCGAGCGGATCGCGCAGGCCCTCGGCAATGCGCTCGTCGCCCCGGTGCTGGCCTATGTTCCCGAGGGCACCGTGGAGCCGCCGACCGGCCACATGCGCTTTCCGGGGACGATCACGGTGCGCGAAGAGACCTTTCGCCAGACGCTGGATTCGGCCGCGCGCAGCTTCCGCGCGCACGGCTTCCGTGACATCGTCTTCCTGGGTGACCACGGCTCGACTCAGGCCGGTGAGCGGGCCGTCGCCGCTCGCCTGAACCGCGAGTGGACCAGCTCTCCCGTCCGGGTGCATGCGGTCGAGGAGTACTACCGGACGGCGACGGCTGGGTTCGAGGCGTTGCTGAAAACGCGCGGGTACCGGGCGGAGGAGATCGGTCAGCACGCGGGACTCGCCGACACGTCGCTCACGCTCGCGCTCGAGCCGCGCCTGGTGCGCGGCACAGTCCCCGAGCCGCCGGCGCCCGGCGAGCCCAGCGGCGTCGATGGCGATCCCCGGCGCGCCAGCGCCGAGCTCGGCCGGCTCGGCGTCGAGCTGATCGTCACCCAATCGGTCACCGCCATTCGCAAATCAATCGATGCTTCGAAGAGGTGATACGTGCCCATGACTTGTCTCACGACGCTCGTGTTTGCATTGGCCTTCAGCGCGGCCGCGGCCGGGACCGCGGTGGCCATCGAGACGGTGCCCGGCATGCCGCCGGTGGTCGACCCGGCCAATCTCTACAGCGAGACGACGGCCGACAAGCTGAGCCCGGCGGTCGCCCAGGCGCTGCCGCGCGTATACGTGCCGAATCTCAAGTCCAATGACGTGACCGTGATCGATCCGGCGACGCTCAAGGTCGTCGACCGGTTCCCCGTTGGCGTGAACCCACAGCACGTCGTCCCCTCCTGGGATCTCACGACCCTGTGGGTGACCAACAATGCCGAGCACCGCACCGACGGAACCCTGACGCCGATCGACCCCATCACGGGCAAGCCGGGCCGGCCCGTTGCCGTGGACGACCCGTACAACATGTACTTCACACCGGACGGGCGCTCGGCCATCGTCGTGGCCGAGGCGCTCAAGCGGCTCGACTTCCGTGACCCGAAGACGATGGCGCTGCAGGGGTCGCTCGCGGCTCCCGACTGCGCCGGCATCAACCACGGCGATTTCTCGATCGACGGCCGATACCTGATCATGACGTGTGAGTACAAGGGGCGGCTGGTGAAGATCGACTGGATCAATCGCAAGGTGCTCGGCTACCTCAAGCTGTCGGGCGGTGGCATTCCCCAGGACATCCGGATCAGCCCGGACGGCAAGGTGTTCTACGTGGCCGAGCTGCGCCGCGGCGGCGTCTACGTGATCGACGGCGACGCGTTCAAGGAGGCTGGCTTCATCAAGACCGGCGTTGGCACCCACGGACTGTATCCTAGCCGGGATGGGACCCAGCTCTACGTCGCCAACCGGGGTTCGTCGCAGATCGGCGGCAAGGCGCGCGGTCCGGGTAGCGTCGCGGTCATCGACTTCGCGACTCGCCGCGTGGTGAAGACGTGGCCCATCCCGCGCGGCGGCAGCCCCGACATGGGGAACGTGAGCGCCGACGGGAAACGCCTGTGGCTCTCGGGCCGCTATGACGACGTCGTGTACGTCTTCGATACTACGACGGGCGAGGTCGTCACGATCGCCGTCGGCAAGGAGCCGCACGGCCTCGCGGTCTGGCCACAGCCCGGCCGCTACTCGCTCGGCCACACCGGCAACATGCGCTGAGGTCAGGGTTGCGGGGCCGACCGCCTGGCTGTTCCGGGCGTCCGCCCGAGCGTCCGCTTAAAGGCCTTCGCGAAGGCCGCCTCGGACGTGTAACCGACCATCCCCGCGACGTCGGCCACGCCCGCGCGTGACTCGCGCAGGAGCCTGGCGGCGTGGAGCATTCGCCACCGTGTGAGGTAGGCCATGGGCGAGGCGCCGACCAGCGTGCGGAAGCGCAACGCCAGCACCGTGCGAGAGGTGCCAATCTCCCGGGCTAGCAAGGTCAGCGTCCACGGCTTGGCATAGTGCTCATGCATCAGCGCCAACGCTCTCGCCACGCGTCCGTCGCTCAGCCCTTTCAGCCATCCCGCATGAATGGGCGCGCCCGTGCTCAGAACGGCGCGGACCGCCTGGATGAAAAGGATGTCAGCGAACCGGTTGAGCACCGAACGTGAGCCGTGCACGCGCGAGCTCATCTCCACCACGATGAAGCGCAGCGTCGGCTCGAGCCAGCTCGCGACATCGCGATCATCGGCTCGGAGATGGACGACGGCCGGCAGCGCCGATAGCAACGGCGTCGCTTCGAGCTCCTGGGACAGGAAGAAGCCGCCGACGATCGTCGAGGTCGGGCCCTTGCCGCCATCGCAATGAACGAACCCGCGCTCGTCCATCGGATGATCCTTCACGAATCTGCTGAATGGAACGGGGCGCGCTTTCGGGTCGGAGCGAATGACATGAGCATGCGCCCGCGGTAGCAGGGCGAGGTCGCCCGCGGCCAGCGCACGCGCTCTCGGCTCGCCGTCGACCTCCAGCAGGCAGCCTCCACGGCTCACGACGTAGAACGGCGCACGGCCCTCGGGCCGCACGCTCACTCCCCACGGCGCGCGGAGCTCGGCGCTGAAATAGAGCGTCCCGGCCAGCCGGACCTGTTCCAGAACGTCCGTGAGTACGTCAAACACGACCGATCCGAACGAATGGACATGAAACTCGGCCGATTGGGCATTGAGACGGCTGCATGCCGGAATCATACTGCACCCGAGAGAACTGGCTCGCGCTCCAGACATGGTCGAAGCCGCCAATGAGAGAGACCCGTCGATGAGAGAGGGGATGCTCACATGAATCGGCACAACTTGCGTATGCTCGGGCTCCTGGGCGCGACCGTCATGGTCGCGCTTGCCGTCGTGTGCACAGTCGGCGGCAGCCGCATGGCCCGCGCGGCATCGACGCCGCTCGCGCTCGATATTTACACCGCGGAGGCGCAGGGTATCGGCGTGACCTCGACCCTCATCTACGGCGACACCGAGGCGATCCTCGTCGATACGCAGTTCCGGATCAATGATGCGGAAAAGCTGGCCGACCGCATCGCTGCGAGGGGGCGGCGCCTCAAGGCCATTCTCGTCACGCATCCGCACTTCGATCACTTCTATGGCGCCTCCGTCCTGCTCCGGCGCTTCCCCGGCACGCCCGTCTACGCGAGCGCGTCGGATATCGAGTACATCAAGGGCGACCTGGCCAATACCATGGCGCAGATCCGGGCGCGCTTCGGCGCGACGACTATTCCCACCGACATCCTGATCCCGCAACCCTGGCCGGGCACCCGTTTCACCGTGGACGGCCAGTTCGTGGATGTCATCGCGGGCCTGCAGGGCGACGTGGGGCCGGGGCCGCGCAACAATGTCGTCTGGGTTCCTTCGCTCGCCGCCGCGATCGTCGGAGACATCGCGTTCAATCAGGTGCACCTCTCGCTCCGGGCGACCGATGCGCAATCCCGGAAGGCGTGGCACGAGACACTTCGCCTCGTCCAGGAGCGAAATCCCCGCATCGTCGTGGCCGGGCACAAGAATCGCCCCGAGCTTCCCGACGCTCCGGACGTGCTCGCCTTCAACAGGGCGTACCTCGTCGAATTCGAGACGGCCCTGGCGGCGTCCCACAACGCGGAGGAGCTCATTGCCGCCATGAAGCAGAAGTTCCCCGAGGCGGGCCTGGATCGAATCCTCAACTTCACGGCGGCACGATTCTTTCCGAGCTAGCGCAAAGGGGAATGCCCATGGCGCACGACTTTAACGCCGCCCTCGGTCTTCGTCCTGGGGACGAGCCCGGCTCGCTGATCCTCGATCCGCGCCCGGAGCATGAGATCGCTCCGGACATGATCCATTTCGCCGTCCTCACCGCCCTGGGGGAGATCTCGGCGGCGAGCGCGGTGGGGGCTTCGGTGGTGCCGGCAACGGTCACCGTGCATCTCCTCTCGCGGGCGCGGCGAGCTCCGCTCGTCGGCACGGGCCGGGTGTTGCGAAAGGGAAAACGACTGGCCGTTGCAGAGGGCGAGGTCACCCAGGACGGCGAGCTGGTGGCCAAGGTGATCGTCCAGTTCGCGCTCCTAGGCGTTTGACCGCTCAGCACCCTCTTCATATACTCTGGACAAACGCGCGCGCGTCGACGGCCGTGTATCTCGACCAAAGGAACCGAGCCAGCCGTGAGTCGTCTCCTCCGCATCGGCATCGACACCGGCGGCACGTTCACCGACGTCGTGGCCGTCGACGAGGCTACCGGCGAGATCTTCACGACCAAGACACCGTCGACGCCTCACGACCCGTCGGTCGGCGTGCTCGACGGGATCCACAAGATCCTGTTGATCGTCGACCGCGCCGCGCCGGCCCCGGCCGTCGCTGCCGTCTGTCACGGCACCACCGTGGCGACCAACGCGCTCCTGCAAGAGAGGTTTCCGGGACTCGGCCTCGTCACGACGCAGGGCTTCCGCCACGTGCTGGAGATCGCGCGGCAGGCCGTGCCGCGCGGATACGGCAACTCCTACTTCTGGGTCAAGCCCGACCGCATCGTTCCGCTGCACCTCGTGCGCGAGGTGCCCGAGCGGCTCGATTTTCGCGGCGAGGTGCTGCGCCCGTTCGGCGAGGCGGCGGCCGTCGAGGTGGCCCGCTGGTTCCGTGACCACGGCATCGACTCCATCGGCGTGAGCTTCATTCATGCCTACGCCAATCCGGAGCACGAGCACCGCATGCGCGCCGTCCTCCAGCGTGAGCACCCCGGAGCGCACGTGTCGATCTCCTCCGAGGTGCTGCCCGAGTACCGCGAGTACGAGCGCACGGTGACGACGCTCGTGGACGCGTTCGTGAAGTCGCGCGTGGCCGCCTACGTGGGCGCCATCCAGTCGCGCCTCGACGCCGAGCTCGGGGCCGGAGTGCCCTTCTACGTGATGAAGTCGAACGGCGGGGTGATCTCGGCGCGTGAAGTAGCAGCCCAGCCGATCACCACGATCCTGAGCGGCCCCGCCGCGGGCGCGCTCGGCGCGAGCTTGCTCGCCAAGGCCGCGGGCGTCGACCGTGTGCTCACCGCCGATGCCGGCGGTACGAGCACCGACGTGTGCCTCGTCGAGCACGGAGAGCCCGGCCTCACCACCGACGGCGCGGTCGGTCGGTTCCCGGTCAAGGTGCCGATGATCGACATCGTCACCGTGGGCGCCGGCGGCGGCAGTGTCGCGTGGATCGCGCCCGACGGCGGGCTCAAGGTGGGCCCGCGCAGCGCGGGCGCCGACCCCGGCCCGCTCTGCTATGGGCGCGGCGGCGCCGAGCCCACGGTGACCGACGCGCATCTGCTGCTGGGGCGCATCCCGCCGCGACTGCTGGGCGGCGAGATTCCGCTCGTGCTCGAGCGCGCGCGGGAAGGAATCGCCGCGCTCTCGGCGCGTCTCGGCCTCGAGCCCGCTCGGGCCGCCGAGGGCATTCTCGAGATCGCGGCCTGGAACCAGGCCAACGCCATCCAGCAAGTCTCGGTCAAGCGCGGGCTCGACCCGCGCGACTACGCGCTCGTCGCCTTCGGCGGCTCCGGTCCCTTGCTCGCCGGGCGGCTCGTGGATCTTCTCCACCTGCGGGCCGCGCTGATTCCGCTCTCGCCGGGGAACGTGTCGGCCTTCGGGCTCCTCACGGTCGATCTCAAGAACGACTACGTGCAGACCTTCGTCCAGCGCCACGACCGTCTCGACTACGCGATGGTCAATGCGCACCTGGTGCGCCTCGAAGGGCTGGCCCGCGCGGCGCTCGCCGCAGAAGGCTTCGCCGAGCACGAGATCCGCGTCGGCCGCAGCGTCGATCTCCGATATTTCGGACAGGCCTGGGAGGTCGCGGTGGAGCTGCCGCCGGGCGAGATCGACGAGCAGAGCGCGGCGGTGGCGGCGCAGCGCTTCCACGAAGCGCACGAGCAGCGATACGGCTACAGCTATCGGCGGGCGACTGAGCGCGGAGCGACCGATCGCCAGGGGATGGAATGGGTGAATCTGAGGGTCACCGGCATCGGGCCGATCGTCCGGCCCAAGCTGCGCGAGCGGCCGCCCGGCGACGGGCGGCCCGCCCGTGCCCTGACCGGAACACGGACGGTCATTTTCGCGGAGAAGCCCGTCGAGTGCCCGGTGTACGAGCGCACACTCCTCGCACCCGGTGACGCGCTGAACGGCCCCGCGATCATCGAGGAGTACGGCGCGACCACGGTCGTCTATCCCGGCCAGCACATCGAGGCGGATCGCTTCGGGAACCTGATCCTCACGCGGGGCGCCGCGTAGCATGGAGCGCAACGTGAAGACGGTCGAGCCTCCGGTCGACCCCATCGTCCTCCAGATCGTCGAGGGCACGCTCGCGTCCGTGGAGGCCGAGGTCGAGGCGGCGATCGAGCGCACATCGCGCTCGCCCATGATCCGCGAGGCGCGCGACTTCCGCGCGGGAATCCACGACCGGCGGTGCCGCAAGCTCACCGGACGATCGTACTCGGCGCTCGTCCAGCCCATCGTGCGCGATTTTCCGCTCGAGACGATGCGGCCCGGGGACGTCTTCTTCCACAATGACGTCTACGGCTCCGAGGGTGGAATCGGGCACTTGCCCGATCTCTGCGTGACCGTGCCGGTGTTCGCCGGTGGCGTCGTGGTCGCGTTCGTCCAGGCTTTCGGCCATCACGACGATATCGGGGGCGCCGTGCCCGGCTCGATGCCCTCGCACGCGACGAGCGCCTACCAGGAGGGGCTCATCGTTCCGCCCGTGCGACTCTATCGGGCCGGAGTGCCCAACGACGATCTCGTCAAGGTTCTGGTGCGAAACTCGCGGCTGCCCGACAGCCTGCGCGGCGATCTCGACAGCGAGGTGGCGGCGTGCCGGATGGGGGCCGAGCGGCTCGGCGACCTCTTCGGCCGCTACGGCCGGGAGCAGGTCGAGGCGTGCTTCGACGCGATCCTCGAGCGGACCACCGAAACGTTTCGGCGTGAGCTCCTCGCGAAGATCCCCGACGGGACGTACGTGTGGGAGGACTACGCCGAGCACGACGGCGTCGATGCGCCGCGTCTGCACGCCCAGCGCATGACGCTCACCAAGCGCGACGACCGCTTGATCATCGACTTCGCCGGCACCAGTCCGCAGGCGAAGGGCCCGATCAATCACGCGGGCGACTACGCCGACGGGGTGTTCCTCAAGAAGTGGCTGGCGCCGATCCTGAGAAACCTGGCCGACTCGCCCGAGCGCATGGCCGAGCTCGACGTCAACGAGGGCGTCATCCCGTTGATCGAGCTGCGATTCCCGCCACCGGGGACCTTGCTCACGCCGGTCTTCCCGGCCCCGACCAACGCGCGCACGTTCGTCATCCTGCGCCTGCTCGGCATCCTCGCCGGCGTCATCGCCAAGGCCGTCGGCGGACGCATGCCCGCCGACCAGGAGACGATCCGCTACACCGGGTTCCACGGGGTCGATGGCGACGGGCAGTTCTATCTCATGCGCGAGGTGCTCGGCGGCGGCTCGGGCGGGCGCTACTACGCCGACGGCTCCGACACCATCCACGTCGTCCCCGACAGCAAGAACCTGCCCGTCGAGTTCACGGAGACGCGATTTCCGCTGGTGATCGAGCGGCTCGCGCTGGCGACGGATTCGGGCGGCGCCGGCACGAGGCGCGGCGGACTCGGCTATCTCAAGGAGTTCCGCGTGCTCCGCGACAGCGCGTTTCTGTGCGTCGCCGATCGCGCCATCCTCTCGTGCTGGGGCCTGCGCGGCGGCAAGGCGGGAGCGCCCTTCCGCGTCACCGTGGATCCCGGTGGGCCGAACGAGCGCGTCCTGCCGGGGCTCGTGGACGATGAGCCCATCCCGGCCGGCACGCTCGTGCGCGTCGAGACGACGGGCGGGGGTGGGTGGGGTGATCCGATCGAGCGCGAGCCCGAGCTGGTCGCGCTGGATGTGCTCGAGGGCAAAGTCAGCGCCCGAGCCGCGCGCGAGGACTACGGCGTGGTGCTCGTGGGCTCGGACGGCGAACGTCGAGTGGACGCCGCCGCCACCCGCGCGCTCCGTGACCGGCTGGGCGCGGGGCGAGGCCGCCGGCCGTTCTTCGATCGCGGCCCGGGCTATCGCACGCTCGCCGGCGTCGATCACGCCGAGGTCGACTTCGTGGACGCCCCCGAGCCCGGATAGCCCGGCCGCGCTCGGGAGCGAGCGGACTACTTCTTCTGGGCCAGCTCCCAGATCGCCAGCGTGTAGGCGCCGTCTCCCGCGGGCTTCTTGATCACGCCGAACTTCAGCGCGATGTCGGCGGTCTGCTTGAACGCCGCGGGATCCATCTTGCCGAGCGGGCTCCCGGGCGCCGGCGGTCCCCAGACGAGCTTGTTGATCTCGGTCATCATCCAGGCCTGGTGCTCGCGGCCGAGGACGGGGCTCTCCTTCAGCACGATCTCGACACACTCGGCCGGTTTGTCCTTGCAGAGCTCCCAGCCCTTGAGGGAGGCGCGCAGGAACCGCGCGGCGACCTGCTTGTTCCTGGCGTCCGCGATCCAGTCGGCCTTGGCGAAGATCCCGTCCTCGAGCATCGCCGTGCCTTCCTTGTTGAAATCGATGACCACGAGGTCGTCGGGCTTCACGCCGGCGTCGAGGACTTGCTTGTACTCGTTGTACGTCATGGCGGCCGCGGCATCGACCTTCTTCTGGAGCAGCAGGTTCATGTCGAACGGCTGCTGGATCAAGGTGACGTCCTTGTTCCGGTCGATCTTGTGCTTCTCGAGCGTGGCGAGCAGCTCGAACTCGTTGCCGCCGAACCACACCGCGACGCGACGGCCTTTCAGATCGCCGGCGCCCTTGATGCCGGACGACTTGAAGGCGATCTCGCGCATGCCGCTGTAGGCAAAGACCTGGCCGATGTTGACCAGGGGCGCGCCCTGGTCGCGGGCCGAGAGCAGGCTCGGGAGCCAGTCGATGCCGAACTGGGCGCCGCCGCCGGCCACCACCTGCTCGGGCACGATGTCAGGCCCGCCCGGGCGGATGGTCACGTCGAGCTTCTCGGCTTCGTAGAGGCCCTTGGCCTTCGCGGCGTAGTAGCCGGCGAACTGGGCCTGGGTGACCCACTTCAGCTGGAGCGTGACCTTGTCGGCGGCCTGACTCAGGCCTCGATCGGGCAGCAGGGTCACGGCGAGCAGCCCGGCCACGATCGCCGTCAAGAACAGTCGTTTCGCCATCGGAGTGCTCCTCCTGTGTTCAGCCTTCACGTCGCTCGAAGTGCCACGGCATGACCAGCCGCTCGACCAGCGCCACCGCGAAGTAGAACAGCAATCCCAAGGCGCACGCAACCAGGATCGCCGACCACGCCTGGCGAGTCTGGAAGAGGCTGGCGGTGCTCTTGATGTAGACGCCGAGCGATTTCACCGGGCCACCGAAGAACTCGCTCACGACCGCGCCGATCATCGCCAGGGTCGCGCAGGCGCGGAGCGCGGTGAACGTCATCGGCAGGCTCGACGGCAGGCGGAGCTTCCAGAAGATCTGCTGCTCGCTCGCCGCATAGCTTCGCATCAGCTCGAGCGACTGGGGCGCCACGCTCAAGAGCCCGCGCAGGGTGCTGACGAACGTCGGGAAGAACGTCATCAGCACGACGATCGCGATCTTCGATCCCTGCTCGACGCCGAACCACACGATCGCCAGGGGCGCCAGCGCGATGATCGGGACCGACGCCGAGGCGACGGCGTACGGCAGCACGAGTCCGGCGAACGCCGGCGATTGGCTGGCGACCATGGCCGCCAGGATCCCGCCGCCGCAGCCGAGCGCGTAGCCGAGGACGGCCTCGGTGAACGTGTAGAGCCCCGCCTCCACGAGAACCGGATAGGTCTCCTGGAGACTCGCCACGATGACGTGCGGCGCCGGCAGCAGATAGAACTCGATCGAGAACGCGACGACGACCGCCTCCCACAAGACGAGGCCCAGCACGAGCACGAGAGCCGCCGGCGCGTATTCGCGAACGCGGCTCATGGCCTAGAGCGTTCCGCCCGGATGATGTGCGCGGCCGTCGGCGCGGCCGGGATCCTCGCGCAGGCTCTGGCGGACCTCGGTGACCAGCTCGAAGAACCGCGGGAGCGCGCGCGTCTTGTCGCTGCGCGGATGCGGCAGATCGACGGTCACGATGCGATCGATGTGGCCTGGGCGGGGGCTCAAGACGACGATCCGCGTTGAGAGGAACACGGCCTCCGCGATGCTGTGGGTGACGAAGAGCGCGGTGGCGGCGGTCTCGGCGCAGACCTGGAGCAGCTCCTGGTTGAGGCGCTCGCGGCTCATCTCGTCGAGCGCACCGAACGGCTCGTCCATCAGGAGGATCGACGGGTTCAGGGCGAGTGCGCGGGCGATCGACACCCGCTGCTGCATGCCGCCCGAGAGCTGCCACGGATAGTGGCCGGCGAACTCCTCCAGGCCGACCAGGCGCAGGAGCGCCGGCGGCCGTTCTCGGCGCTCGGCGCGCGGGCGGCCGGCCAGCTCGAGCGGCAGCTGCACGTTTTCCAGGACTGTGCGCCACTCGTAGAGCACCGGCGTCTGAAACACGATCCCGTAGTCGCGGTCGAGGCGGGCCTGACGCGCGCTCTTGCCGTTCACCCGGACGGTCCCCGCCGAGGGCTCGACGAGGTCGCCCACGATGCGGAGCAGGGAGGACTTGCCGCAGCCCGAGGGGCCGATGATCGAGACGAACTCGCCGGCTTCGACGGCCAGGAAGATTCCCCTGAGCGCCTCGGTGGCGCCCGCGCGACTCTCGAACGTCTTGCCGACACCGGCGAACTCGATGATCGGCGTGGGCATCGGCGCCTAGACCGCGGGCACCGTGCGCGACCACGTCACGACGCGGCGCTCAACCGCCGCGACCGCCTGGTAGAAGCCGATTCCGATCAGCGCCGAGACGAGGATGGCGGCCCAGAGATTGGCCGGGCGCCAGTTGTAGTACTGGGCGGCGTTGATGATCACGACGCCCATGCCGAAACGGCTCCCCACCGGCAGCTCCCCGATGATCGCCCCGATCACGCTGGCGGTGGCCGAGAGGCGGAGCGCGGTGAACAGGTACGGCAGCGCCGACGGGAGCCGCAGCTTGAAGAAGATCTGGCGCGAGCTCGCCGCCAGCGCCCGCATGAGGGCAAGCGCGTCGGGATCGACGGCGCGGAACCCGCGCGACATGTTGACGGTTACCGGGAAGAACGTGAGGTACGCCGCGATCACCGCTTTCGAGAACCACGACGTGCCAAGCCACACCACGACCATCGGCGCGATGGCGAGAATCGGGACCGTCTGCGAGGCCACGACGTACGGCGAGAGCCCCCGCTCGAGCCAGCGCGAGTGCGCGAAGGCGATCGCGAGCACGAGACCGGCGAGCCCGCCCAGCGCAAACCCGATGAGGCTCTCGAGCGCGGTGTAGCTCGCGTTGAGAAGCATGATCCAGAGCCACCGCTCACCTCCCGCGCCCTCGCGCAGGAAGTCGGCCGCGATCTCGTGCAGGTGAGGGAGCTGGTAGCTGGGCAGCGCGAGCAGGATCTTGGCGGTTTCCCAGATCACCGCGATCGCGACGAGCACCGCCAGCGAGCGAAGTCCCTGGCGCGGGCGCGCTCCGATCCGGTCGTTCCCTGTCGAGCTCACGTGGCGGGATTATACGTCGTCACCCGCAGACCTATGGGCCCCGGCGCGCCGTCCGGGGTATCCTCGACGCGTGGGGAATACCTGGGGCCGGCTGTTTCGCGTGACGACGTGGGGCGAGTCGCACGGAGCTGCTATCGGTGCTGTCGTCGACGGCTGCCCGCCGCGGCTGCCCCTGTCCGAGGCCGACATCCAGCCCGATCTCGACCGGCGCGTGCCGGGCCAGAGCGCGTTGGTCAGCCAGCGGAAAGAGACCGACACCGTCAGGATCCTCTCGGGCGTCTTCGAAGGCCGGACCCTGGGCACGCCGATCAGCCTCGAGATGGCCAACCTCGACATGCGCCCCGGCGACTACCGCGAGGTCATGGAGAAGTACCGTCCGAGCCACGCCGACTACACCTACGACGCGAAGTATGGCTTTCGCGACTGGCGCGGCGGCGGCCGCACGAGCGCGCGCGAGACGGCCGGACGCGTGGCGGCCGGCGCCGTGGCGCGCAAGCTCCTGGCCGCGCGCTGGAACGTGACGGTCGTGGCGTGGGTCTCGAAGGTCTCCACCCTGAGCGTCGAGTGCGACGTCGAGAAGGTCACGCGTGAGCAGGTTGACGCCACGCCGATCCGCTGCCCCGACCTCGCCACCGCCGAGCGCATGATCGCGGCCGTCGAGGCCGCCCGCCGAGACGGCGACTCGCTCGGCGGCGTCGTGACCTGCGCGGTGCGCGGCTGTCCGAGCGGCTGGGGCGAGCCCGTGTTCGATCGCCTCGAGGCCGATCTGGCCAAGGCGGTGCTGAGCCTGCCGGCGAGCAAGGCCTTCGAGATCGGCTCGGGCTTCGCGGGCACCGATCTGCGCGGCTCGCAGCACAACGACGAGTTCTACATGGAAGGCGACCAGGTGCGGACGCGCACCAATCGCTCGGGCGGCGTGCAGGGAGGCATCACCAACGGCGAGACGATCTACTTCCGCGTCGCCTTCAAGCCGACCGCGACCATCATGAAGGAGCAGCGCACGGTGAGCGTGGCGCGCGAGGACACGACCATCATGGGACGCGGGCGCCACGATCCCTGCGTGCTCCCGCGCGCGGTCCCGATGGTGGAGGCGATGACCACCCTCGTCCTCGCCGACCACGCGCTCATGCAGCAGGCGATCGCCGGCGCATGAAGACAGCCCGCAACTGGCGACTGCCTGTTTTCCGCGCACCGCATACGCGCCCTTGACGATGCGTCTATCTCGGGAGCAGGATTCCAGGACTCGTAAACTAACAAGGGGACACGCCATGGCAAAACCCGCCCAGTCCAAGACCGGCCGTCGTGACTTTCTGAAGCTGACGGCCGGTGCCGCAGGCATCGTCGGGGCTCCCTGGATCGCGCGAAAGGTCGAGGCCAAGCCCTCGACGATCGTGTTCGCGCGCGAAAGCTCCTACGTGAAGAACTTCGACGAGCATTTCCAGAAAGTACTGATCCCGGCCTACCAGAAGGCCACCGGAATCAAGATCGACTACCAGATCCAGGCCGCCGGCGGCAGCGCGGTGCCCCAGCTGGTCTCGATGGTCGAGAACAAATCCGGCGCCGACCTGGCCTGGGTGCAGCAGGAGTGGCTCTATCGCGACGCCCTGGTGGACGTGTCCGACATCGCCGAAGCGGTGGGCAAGGAGCAAGGCGGCTGGTACGACGAGATCAAGCTCCTGTCCGTCGACAACGGTAAGTGGAAGTCGGTGCCCCAGGCGAACATCGGCCAGCTGATGGTGTATCGGCGGGACTGGTTCGAGGAGGCGGGGATCAAGCAATTCCCGGACACCTGGGACGAATTTCTGGAGGCCGGCATCAAGCTCAAGGCCAAGGGCCATCCGTTCGGCATGTCGATGGGCCACGGCTTCGCCGACAACTACTCGTGGCTCTACCCGTTGCTCTGGTCGCATGGCGTGACCGTCATGGACAAGGCCGGCAAGAAGGTCGCCCTCGACAGCAGCGAGACCGTGAAGGTCGTCGAGTACGTGAAGCGGCTCTACAAGGAAGCCTGCATCGAGGACTGCATCGGCTGGCTCGACCCGCACAACAACAAGGCCTTCCTGACGAGCCAGATCTCGTGCACCAACAACGCCTACAGCATCATGGTGTCGGCCAAGCGCGACCTGCCGGACATGGGCAAGGTGATCGACCACGCGCTGAATCCCAAGGGCCCGGCCGGTCGCTTCCACGCGCTGGTACCAGTGACGCACGGCGTGTTCGCCTACGGTCCCGATCCGCAGGCCGCGAAGGACTTCCTGCGCTGGATCATGGACCCCAAGCAGTACCGGCCGTGGATATCCTCCGGCGACATGTACTTCGCCCCGTACCTGCACGCGTTCGACAAGTTCCCCGACTGGGACATCGAGCCGCGGGTGAAGCCGTTCCAGAAGGTGCTCGAGACCGGCAAGCTCACCTCGTGGCCGGCGCCCGCCAATCGCGCCCACGGCGCCGTGATCAATCGCTGGATCGTCATCGACATGTTCACCAAGGCGTGCACGGGTACGCCGACCAAGACCGCCATCGCGGAGGCCGTCACACAGCTCAAGCAGATCTATGGGTAGAGTCGTCGGGGCGTCGCGGGCTCCCGCGCTCGAAGCGCGTGACTACCGGCCGCTCAGGTTCGGTCGGCTCCGCGAATTCGTGGAGCGGGAGTCCGTGTTCAGCTGGCTCATCCTCACCCCGCCGCTCCTCTTCCTCCTGCTGTTCCTGGGCTACCCGTTCTTTTACGGCGTGTACCTGAGCTTCTTTCGGCGAGAGGTGACGGGGCCGGCCACCTTCGTCGGCCTGGGTAACTTCGTCACGCTCGCGAACGATCCGATCTTCTGGCAGTCGGTCGGCAACACGATCAAGTTCACCGGCGCCGCGACCGTGCTGAAAGCCCTCGGCGGGCTCGGGATGGCGCTGGTGATGAATCAGAACTTCCAGTTCAAGGCGATCACCCGCGCCCTGTTGCTACTGCCGTTCATCGTGCCGACCGTCCTCAGCACCGTCGCGTGGCAGTGGATCTACGACCCGGGCCTGGGTCTCTTCAACCGCTTGCTCGTGGAGAGTGGACTCTCGAAGAGCGGGTTCTCGTGGCTCGGCTCGCCGACCATGGCCATGATCTCGGTCATCATCGTCAACACGTGGCGCGGCCTGCCGTTCTTCGGCATCTCGATCCTCGCGGGCCTGCAGACCATTCCCGTCGAGCAGCACGAGTCGGCCACCATCGACGGCGCGGGCACGTGGGATCGCTTCCGTCACGTCACGTTGCCGTCGCTCTTACCCGTGATCTTCATCGTCACGACGTTCTCGGTCATCCTGACCTTCTTCGACTTCCAGTTGGTCTACGTCCTCACCGGCGGCGGCCCCGCCAACTCGACGCACCTGATGGCCACCTACGCCTACAGCCTCAGCATGGGCGCCGGCCAGATGGGGCTCGGCTCCGCGGTGGCGCTCAGCATGGTGCCGGTGCTCGGTCTCTTGCTGGTGCTGCTCACCTGGTACGTGCGGAAGGACTGAGATGGTCGGCGAGCTGACGTGGCGCAAGCGGCTTCTGGGGCTCTGGATCCCGCTCGCGCTGTTCGGCGTCGTGGCGCTGTTCCCGTTCACCTGGATGGCCGCGACGTCGCTCAAGACGAACGCCGAGCTCTACAACCCGAAGGCCAACCCGCTTTCGATCCAGCATCCGTCCCTGGTCCACTACATCAGCCTGCTGCAGGAGACGAACTTCCTGACCTGGGTCGCCAATACGATGCTGGTCGCCGTCGTCGCGACCGGGATCTCGCTGCTGCTCGGGACCATGCTGGCCTACCCGCTGGCCCGCATGCGGTTCCGCGGGGCCCCGCTGCTGGCCATCACCGTCGCGATCACGTATCTGGTTCCGCAGTCGCTCCTGTTCGTGCCGATGGCCGATCTGATCGGCCGGCTGAAGCTCGGGAATACGCTGAGCGCGGTGATGCTGACCTATCCGACCTTGCTCGTGCCGTTCATCGCGTGGCTCTTGATGGGCTACTTCAAGACGGTGCCCAAGGAGCTCGAGGAGCAGGCGCTGATCGACGGAGCCAGCCGCTGGCGGGCGATGACCCGCGTGATCCTTCCGCTCTGCATGCCGGGCTTCATCTCGGCGGGGATCTTCGCCTTCACCCTGGCGCAGAACGAGTTCCTCTACGCGCTGCTGTTCTTGAGCCGCTCCGACGTGCGCACCGTGCCGATCGGCGTGGTGGGCGAGCTGATCCGCGGCGACGCGTTCTACTGGGGCCAGCTGATGGCCGGGGCGCTCCTGGGCTCCGTGCCGGTCGCCCTCATCTACTCGTTCTTCGTGAAGTACTACGTCGCCGGGCTCACGGCCGGCGCCGTCAAGGGCTAGTGCGGCCGCCGACGCCCCTTCCACGACCGACGGAACGCTGACGCATCCGGTCTCGGTCCAGGGACGGCTCATGCTCGAAGGCCAGTTCGATCCGCGCACGCAGATCAACGTGAGCACGGGGTGACGGAGACCGCCGCTATCTGAACGAGCCGCCCGGGTCTTGCGCCTCGTATTCGTAGATGTGCTGCGCGTCGCCTAT
>QHSQ01000096.1 GCA_003221615.1 Candidatus Rokuibacteriota bacterium
ATCTCTCTTACCTCCGTGTGCGCCCGGACTCGATTGACCGAGAAAAGTCACAGCTGCCGGGACAGTCTGCAATGAGAGGCCGAGTATAACGCTGCCCCCGGCGATTCAAGAACGTTTCCCCGCATTTTTTTCGTTACAGGCGATGTTCCGGACGAGCGTGACCCCCGCATATCGGGGCAGTGACCCACTTTTAGGGCGGCCGCGACACACTCGGTTGGGGTGTCGACCTCAAACGTGGTCGCCGACCCCGAACCGGGGCGCCCGTTGTCGGATTCGCACCGCGGCGTGGAATCGAGCACGCGAAGCTCCGCGTTGTTGAGCCATCGAATCAAGGTCGGCTAGCTAAGTGCCTGAAATTCGCAGCGTTGGGGGTCTTCGGCGAATCCGGCGTGCCGCTTGCCATTGAGCAGGCCGAGAAGAAGGAGGACGGCGGTGACTCAACAAGCGGTAGAGCGAACACTGGGCAAGCTTCTTACGGACGAGAATTTAGCGCCTGGAAGTTCAGGGGGCAGATGAGCTAGTTCTATCGGCTCACGGGGACTTCGACAGATTCGTCGCCTGTAGTCACGCGGACTCGAAGATCGACGGGAGTCGAGCGGCCGGTCGGCACCGTTCCACGGTAGGTTCCCGGCTCGGGGAGGGCGCCCATCGCAATGTTCTCTACGGTGCCGTCCGCCATGCGCGCGACGAGCGAGACGCCGGCGACCACCATGGGCCGGCCCGAAGGGTCCAAGAGGCGCACGGCGTAAGAATCGCCCCATCGCCGCGATACCGGCTGCCCCACGAGCTCGGCGCGATGTGGGCCCACGACCTGCGCAGGCGTGGCATTCGGCATCGCCGCCCCAGGCGGTAGCGCGCTGGCAACCTGGTTGGACAGTGACGCCGCACTCGGACTCTGTCGGGCCGTGGCGCCGGGTCTGGATCGGCCGCCGCTCGCGTCCTGGCCGGTTCCGGCTCGCGACGAGGCGCCGGTCTCGCTGGCTGGAGGGCTAGCGCCGCGAGTCGAGGTTTCGGAAGGACCACTCGTCTCGCGTGGCCTAGGAGTCAGCCTGTCGAGGTCACGCGGGGACACCGATCCCGTGCTCGCTGTTTCGCCAGCCGAGGGTGACTCGCTACTCGGGCGGGCCGGAGGAGGAGTCTCAATGCGCGCCGGCTGAGTCTTAGCGACCACGGGCTCTTCGGTGGCCGCCGGGGTTTGCGCCACGGCGGAGCTCTCGTTGGTCCGACCGGGCGGCTCGTCTGGGCCGCCCGAGAGCGGGCCCGAGAAAAGCGGACTCAAGAGACTCTGCCCAGTAATCTGGACAGCCAGTGACAGCACGAGCGCGGCCAGCGTCAAGCCGCTCAATACCCCGAGGAGCTTCGGGATCAGCGTGCCTGGCCGCCGGCGCTCGAAACTGCGAATGCTCTCGAGCCGCTCCTCGTCCTCGTCATCCACCGGGGAGAGGCGCTCGATCGGCGGCCCGTCCTCTGTTGGGTCGACGGACGCAGGCACGATGGCAAATCCATCGGCCTCGAGCGCGAGGTCGACCTCATGTTGGCGGCGGCGGTCTTCTTTCAGATCGGGTTCCCCGGAAGACCCACCGTGACGCCGGTCCATGATGATCTCGAGCTCGTCCTCCGGGCCGAGCGACGCTTGGAGAACCGCGAGGAAGTGCCCGCCCCGGAGCTGATCGCGGGAGATGATGCACAGGTGCGTAGGCCGAACGGCCACCACGTCTCCGCGCCTCCCTTCGAGATTGTAAGCCCGATGTAAATTCCTTCGCCATTCTCTTAGACCTGATGGATGTCCGAACGCTCGAGCGAAAAGCGCCGAAGCATGCGCTGGCCGAGATCCGTGTGAAGACGCAGGGCTCGCTGCCGAGCGAAGACGCGGCGCTGGTCCTGCTCTTCAGCCTCGTGGCGAGCGGGCAGATCGGGTTGCGCAGGATCGACGGCTGGCGGAAGATCGGCGCTGTGCTCAGCACGCCGGTGGCGGCATGATGATCAGGCGCAGGGCGCTCGCAGTCGCCGTCTTGCTTGGCCTCCTCGCTGTGCCGCTCGCTGTCAGGGCACAACCAGCCGGCAAGCCGTACCGAGTCGGAGTGCTCAGTGGTAGCTCGGCTGTGGCCGATCCAGCGATCCAGGCGTTCCGCGAGAGTCTACAGGCGCTGGGGTGGGTGGACGGGCGCAATATCGCGATCGAGTTGCGGTTTGCCGACGGTCACATGGACCGCCTCGCCAGTCTCGCGGCGGAGCTCGTTCGTCTCGATGTGCGGGTGATCGTCGCCGGGCCCTCGACAGTGGCGCAAGCCGCGCGACAGGCGACGGCAACGATCCCGATCGTCATGACCGGCGTGGGTGATCCGGTCAAGCTTGGATTCGTCAAGAGTCTGAGCCATCCAGGCGGGAATATGACCGGGCTCGCGTCGCTGCTGCCGGAGCTTGAGGCCAAGTCATTTCAGCTTCTCGCCGAGCTGGTACCAGGGCTCACCAGCGTCGCGGTTCTCTTGAATCCGGACAATCCCCTACACGACGTGAAAGACGCGGAGGCTGCCGCGAAGTTGGTGGGGCTGCAGCTCGTCACGGTCCGGGCGCGCACCCCCGAGGAATTCACTGCGGCCTTCGACGCGATCGTGAAGGCGCACGCGGGGGCGGTGGACATCTGGGGCGATCCCGTGTTCGGCCGTCACCGCACGGCCCTCATCGACCACGCGATGAGATCGCGCCTCCCGACGATGTTCAAGGGAAAGCCAAACGTTGTCGCGGGGGGCCTCGTGGCGTATGGGCCGGACTTCGTCGACATCTATCGGCGCGCCGCGAGCTACGTCGATAAGATCCTGAGGGGTATAAAGCCCGCCGACTTGCCGGTAGAGCAGCCGACAAAGTTAGAGTTGGTCATCAACCTCAAGACGGCCAAGGCGCTTGGCCTCACGATCCCGCCGTTGATGTTGCTACGCGCGGATCAAGTAATCGAATAGGGGTGAACTCGGCGTTAGCGGCTGCATCGTCCGGGAGGCGGCGAGCTCGGGGGCGACACCGCCGACGAGGTGACCCAGCGAACGACGCTGCGGACCCGCAGGATGCGACGTGCACGTAGACGCCCTGTAAAAACGATCAATCGATGTAGGCGAGCCGGTCAAACTTCCTCTGTTCCTCATCAGGCATATCACAGTGCGACGCGTCATTCGCTCGACACCACGCCGAGCACAGTTGACTGGACCGGTGTCCGGGATCGTCCGCGCGAGAATGTGGCCTCCTCGCTTCTCCCACGCTGGGGCGTCGGAGCTGAGCGAAATTGTGGAAGGCACTGCTCGGCGGCTGTCATGGGAGTTCGCGGCCGAGCCGCCCCGCCTGAGCTGTCGAGTAGCCGACCAGTGCATGAGCAGGTGCAAATTCTGACTTCCTGTCGGCCGCCTCCCCGCGTGGCACGTGAGTTGCCATCCTTATGGTTGCGCCCGCAGAGCTGCCCCATCAAGCGCTGGACCGTCGCGTCGGGGGTTATCAGGGCGTCGTGAATTTCAAAACACAGGGGAAACCATGATGGCAGACCAAGAGAATCGGGCCTCCGGATCACCAGAACCGCGGCCTGAGCCCCATCACGCCACACTCGCCGCGGGACGACGATCTAGCGGCGAGACCGATCTGGCGGGAGAGGCCAGAGACCAGTCCATACGCTTGGCCAGTGAGGTCATCGACCAAACGGCCAAATTGACCGGCCAAGCCGGGCAGCAGATCAGCCGGCTGATGACCGAGCAGAAGAATCGGGCCGCCGACGGTCTACACCGCCTCGCGTGCGCGCTTCGAGATACGAGACCGAACCTCGCGCAGAACGATATTGACGGCCCGATCACGACCTACACCAACCGGGCCGCAGCCCAACTGGAGTCGATGTCGACTTACATGCGCGGAGCTGATTTTCCCACGATGCTGCGGGACGCCGGCCAGTTCGTACGGCGTCGGCCCGAGGTGCTACTCGCCGGCACCATCTTGACGGGGTTGCTTATGGCCAGCTTGCTCAAGGCGTCGAGGCGCGGCGCGGCTGAGCCCTGGACGTCGGCGACAGGCCGCTGGCACGCGGCGCTCCAGAAGGGCACGCAAGCCGTCTCGGCGGCTGCCGACACGCTGAAACAGGGTGCCGAAGCACGAGGCTTGAGTTCCGAGGCGGTGGTCGAAAGGGTTACCGGTTCTCGGCTCGGCAAGCAGGTCGCCACCGCCGGCAATCGTCTTTGGAGGAAGTAGGCGGTGCGCAAGGCCACTTGAGTACGAGCGTCCTTGCCGGTTGTCGGCAGAGAACTGGCTGGGCTGAAGGGCTCGGACCGTGGCATTTGCCTGGCTGTCTAACTGGATCATGAAATCACCAGGGCAAGTCGTTACCGTCGACCGCGAG
This sequence comes from Candidatus Rokuibacteriota bacterium, assembly GCA_003221615.1. Lineage (GTDB taxonomy): Bacteria > Methylomirabilota > Methylomirabilia > Rokubacteriales > CSP1-6 > AR31. The sequence goes on from QHSQ01000096.1 coordinate 4,367, forward strand.
CAAGATGTAGTCGATGCCGTTATGAAGTGGTCGGAAGACTTCATCGAGCGGCCGCACGCAATCTTTGGTGGGCTCCCAATCTGTCCTTTTGCGCGGGCGGCCCGCTTGAAGGAAACGATCCGATTCGAAGTTCGGTCTTTTGCCATGGACGACCCGCTGGATGGAGATAGCGATCTTGTGTTGCTTGTGCGTGAGTTCACTGAGCAGACCAAGAGTAGCGGTCTCGAAACACTCTTCGTCATCCATCCTGACCGCGCGCAGCGTCTGCAAGATCTCGAAGCCTTTGTCCAACGGCTGAACGCCCGCATGACAGGCGGCGCGCTTCAAGGCTTCCAAGCCTTTGAGGCGCACCCTAACAGCGCCTTTCGCGTCGGGAATGTCTACACTCGCCAATCGCCGTTTCCGAGTTTTCAAGTGCTCAGCCGTGAGCTATTGAAGAAGGGATCCGATTCGCTTCTCGGGTCCGAGTACTATGCGCAGTTCACGCCCGAGATGTTGCGCGCCGTCGGTATGCCCCGGTGAGACGACGAAGGTCGTTGTCCACCCACTTCTGCCGCTGTGTACGGAACCAAGGCGGCTGGGAGGAGGAATCCATGAGGGCGGCGATGCTCCACGAAAACGGACTCAAGACCTGGGCGCTCGTGTTCGACAAGGGCGACGAGCTGATGGCCACACTGACCAGCTTCGCCAGGCGCGAGCGAATCGGTGCCGCGCATTTCACGGCCATCGGCGCGTTCAGCGAGGTGATGCTCGGTTACTTCGACCGCGAGCGCCGGGAGTACAGCCGGATCCCGGTGCGCGAGCAAGTCGAGGTACTGACGCTCGCCGGCGACATCGCGCTGGAAAAGGGCGATCCCAAGGTTCATGCCCATGTGGTGGTCGGCAAGGCCGACGGCTCTGCGCATGGGGGCCACGTCTTGAGCGCTCGGGTATGGCCGACCCTCGAGCTCGTGCTCACCGAGTCACCTCGAGCCCTCGCGAAACGAAGCGATCCCGAGACCGGCCTGGCGCTCATCGACATCGGCGCCCGACGAGAGTCCTGAACGTCGACCGATCGTCGCGCAGGGCGGCGATGAGCCCGACCCAGACACACCGAACACTGACGGCGCGCGCCCGCGCGCAGGCGGGAGCGAAGATCGTCTTCGGCTGTACGTTAGCCGAGCTCTATGGCCTCACGGGGATTTCGACGAATCCACCGTCCGTCATCACGCGGACTCGAAGATCGACCGGAGTCGAGCGATTGGTCGGCACGGTTCCACGATAGGTTCCCGGCTCGGTGAGGGCGCCCATCGCAACGTTCTCTTCGGTGCCATCCGCCATGCGCGCGACGAGCAGGACGTTGGCGTCCACCATCGGCCGGCCCGCGGAGTCCCGGACGCGCACGGCGTAGGAATCGCCCCATCCCCGTGATACCGGCGCGCCCACGAGGTCGGCGCGTCGCGGGTCCACGACCTGCGTAGACGTAGCTTTCGACGTCGCCGTCCCACGCGGCGGCACGCCGGCGACCTGGCTCGACCGTGGCGGGGCACTCGGACCCGGTCGTGCCGTGGCGCCGAGTCCGGGTCCGGGTCGGGTGTCGCGCGCACCCTTGCCGGTTCCGGCTTGCGGCGAGGAACCGGTTTCATTGGCTGGAGCGCTCGCGCCGCGAGCCGAGATGCTGGTCTCTTTGGGCGGGATGCTGGGCTCCTGGGACGCGGTGCCGGTCACCTCGGAAGGACCGGACACCGAGCTCGTGCTCGCGGATCCGCCGGCCGAGGGTGTCTCGCTATCCGGGCGGGCCGGCGGAGGAGTCTCGGCGACGACGGGCGGGCCGGGCAGCCGCTCTGGTCCGCCCCGGAGCGGATCCGTCAAAAGCTGACTCAAGCGACTCTGCCCGCTGAGCTGTCCCGCCAGTAACAGCACGAGCGCGATCAGCGTCACGCCGATCAATACCCCGAAGAGCGTCGGGATCAGCGTGCGCGGCCGCCGGCGCTCGAAACTGGCGATGCTCTCGAACTCCTCGTCCTCGTCATCTCTAGGGGAAAAGCGCTCGATCGGGGAAAAGCGCTCGATCGGCGGCGTTTCGAGCACAGGGGAAGCACGCTCGATCGGCGGCAGGTCGGGACGAAGCAGAGAGGGCCGAGGGCGCCAGGTCCTGTCCTCTGTCGAGTCGACGGACGCCGGGACGATGGCGTATCCATTGGCCTCGAGCGCGAGGGCGACCTGACGTTGGCGGCGTCGGTCTTCTGTCAGATCGGCTTTCCCGGGAACCCCACCCTGACGCCGGTCGATGATGATCTCGAGACGGTCCTCGGGACCAAGCGACGCCTGGAGAGCCGCGATGAAGTGCACGCTCCGAAGCGGCTCACGGGAGATGATGCACAGGCGAGCAGGCTGAACTGCCATCAGGTTTTCCGCGTGCCTAGGATTGTAAGCCCGACGCAAAACCCTTCGCCATGGGTCTTTACTCACCCAGGAAGCTACTCGCGAACGCGAGCCTCACACCTCGGCGGGATCGCCTCGAGTTCTAGGGTGCGGGCTCAGCCGCGAGCCAGCTCTTCGAGCTCACGGATGGATGGGGCGCATTCGAGCCCGGCGCGCAGCCCCTGGCCGCAGAATCTGGTGCCAGCGGGATTCTCAGCCTTGGCACTGGGAACACTTCACGCGTGAACCTCCAACGGGCCGGACCAGCCGTGGCTGAAACTGTGGGCTGAGCCTACGCGTCCGGGGCTCGTGCGGTCAAGGACAACGCCCGCGCAGGGCTGTACCCAGAGCTGTACCCATCTATGGACATTGACGCGTCCGCGCCCGTGCCAGTACCCTGACGCCATGGGACACACGCGACGGACGGTGCTTACGGCTCCGATCCCCACCGTCGAGCAAGTCGCGAAAAGGCTCGGCGTGTCCCGTCGCCGCGTCAAGCGACTCGAACGCCTGATCGACTCGTTCATCGCGAGTGACGCCCGAAGGCGCCGTGCCGCCAGAGCGAAGAAGAAGACGACGACGCGCGGGCGCTGAAGCCCGCGACAACGCCTTCCTCAACGTTCCCTACGATCGACGCTACAAGACCCTGTATCTTACCTTCATCGCCGGCCTGAGCACTTTCGGCCTGACGCCTGGCGGACCAATGGTTCGTGTTCGAGCAACGGCAGCACCGACTGACGAAGTCGTTGAGCGACCTCAACGGCACCGATCCGCACATTCATGACGGGAATCCGGAGGGCGTTCTGCGGGCACTGACGAATGCCCTGGTTCGCCGAAGACACCGCCCCAAGGCCGCCGAACTCAGCGCCGTCTACCAGGACGTGTGTCGCGTGGCGAAGGCGGTTCGACGGGATTTGCGGACGAGAAGCCTCTTCGAGGCGCGATCCTTTTACGAGCGCGTGGTTGCAGGCCGCATCAGCGCGGAAAAGCGTATCCCGGCATTACGGGGCACGCGGCGGCGGCGTGGTGGCCGGTAGAGCCAGCCAGCGATTCTTTTCGGCGTGACGCGCCGTGGCTCTGAGGCCACTTCCCGATGGTCCGTTTGCGCTCATCGCGACGCTGTGGTCGGCTTCAACGCATGGAAGTTCCAAAGCCAATAAGCTAGTCTGTCTGGCGCTCGCCTCCGTTCCCATGAGGCGGCGACGGGGGGCTTCACATGGATCTGGGACTGGCCGGGAAGGTCGCGATCGTCACGGGCGGGAGCAAGGGCATCGGCAAGGCGATTGCCCAGGAGCTGGCGGGCGAAGGCGTGGACGTGGCGATCTGCGCCCGCGACCGCCGGGTGCTGGAGGAGGCCGCCAAGACCCTGACGGCGGCCACGCGGCGCCGCATCGTGCCGATCGTGTGCGACACGACCAGCACAAAGTCGGTCCAGGATCTCGTGGAAGCCACGGTGGCCCAGCTTGGGCGCGTCGACATCCTCGTGAACAACGCCTCGACGCCGGGCGGCGTGGTGACCGGCCCGCTGGCGCAGGCCGACGACGAGCTCTTGCTCGAGGACATCAACACCAAGGTGGTGGGCTACATGCGCTGCGCCAAGGCGGCGGCGCCGCACATGCAGCGGAATGGGTGGGGGAGGATCGTCAATATCGGTGGGTTGTCCGGGCGGCGGGCGGGGAACATCAGCGGGCTGCGCAATGCGGCCATCGTGCATTTGACCAAGACGCTGGCGGATCAGCTTGGGGCTTCGGGGATCACCGTCAATCTGGTGCACCCTGGGCTTACGCGGACTGAGAGAACGGATGCGGAGGCTGAGCGGCGGGGTTCTTCGAACGCGATTCGGCGGATTGTGGATGCGAAGGAGATCGCGCAGGTCGTGACGTTTCTGGCGTCGACGAAGGCGGCGAACATTACGGGGGTGGCGATTGATGCCAGTGGGGGGTCGATTCCGGTGATGTTTCAGTAGAGGTCACACGAGGTGACCCAAGAGCACTGAGTACGCGCGCCGATACTTTCCAAGACGCTCATGGTCTGCCCGCGTGGGCGTTGGAATCCGCGAGAGATCCATGTTGTCCTCGAGATCCGCTAGTTTTACCCGAATGGCTATCTGGCTCGTGCTCACCCGGTCAATGAAGTCGTCATAAGACTCATCTTTACGTCGACAGAGGGCGTCCAGCGCGGTCATCACGCCGGGGGCGAACCCCTCTTCCACTAGCTGCGCTGCAGTCCACGCAGTATCCTCCAACACATCATGAAGGACGGCGACGATTCGATCAGGCTCAGACTTTAGACGCAGCATAACGCGCAACGGGTGAAGAAAGTAGGGAGAGCCACCCTTGTCAAACTGGCGCTGATGGGCCGATGCAGCGATCTGAATGGCGCGTTCGAGCGTGCTCATGGTTTTCGACGAGCACAGATTGGCTCAATCGGCGGTGAAAGCGCAACCACGTCGGTTCCCATTCTCAGGAGGCCTTCCTGAACAGGTCGTAGCGCTCCGCTAGGAAATCGCGATTTGGCTTGTGGTGGTCTACGCGCGGCACATGGATGCGCCGGTTCTGAAAGCCCTGGAGCCCGTGCTGCAGCATCGGGCCGTCGATCTCCTCCAAGATGTCGAGCCGCACCCTGACCTCGAGATCGGGCGTGACACCGATTATGTAGGCGTCAAACGCGGCGTGGTGCAGCTTACAGAGCGCCAGGCCGTTGGGGATCACCGGCTCCCCACGAGGGTGACCGTCCGGAAGAATGTGAGCGGCTTCGAGCAGTTCGTCATGACGAAGTCGGCAGATGGCGCAGCACTGCTGATAGGCGCGCAGCACGCGCTCGCGGAAACCGCGCTGGTGGAGGCGCCGGCGCGGACCACTGCGGTGACGTAAAGTCGTCGCGCCGTCTGCACTGCGGGGTCATTGGCCTCCCAGGTAGGCGAGGTACCTACTTGATCATCGATGGCTACGATAGCCGTGAGGGCGCGCTCCGTGTAGAGGGGAAAGCCAGCCTTTTGGAGCACGTCCAGGTCGCGCCAGACGGTGCGGATGGTGACCGAGAGATCGCGGGCGGCGTCGTCAACGGTGATACCCTGAGGCCGGTCGATCAACTGGATCAGGCGCCACTGGCGTGAGAGCTGACCGCCTCTGGGCATCGCCCCTTCCATTTCTTTCAGTTTTCGCTCTTGCATTCTGTGTGCTCGGTCGTGCTCATGTCAATAATTGTGGACGGTCACACGACGGCGGACCGTCCAAAGGTGTCTCCGAGCTGTGACAGGCGGGGTCATAGAACAGAGCCCCGAACCGTGACCTTGCCTGTCACTGCTGGCGGTTATGGTCGAGCGCATGAGACACGACATGCGCCATGCTCAGCCCTTCCGCAAAACCCACGGTTGGCGCGCTCCCGGCGGGCTCTCCCAGGCCGGACGGCGTCGCCCAGCCACCGGCCTCCGCTTCGGCCGCCAGATTGGTCCGCTACCCCTGCGGCCATACGGACTCCGAAGAGCACCTTGCCGGGAAGACGCGCGAGCTGAAGAACGCGCTCTGGGTCGGCTGCCCCCACTGCAACGTGATTACGGTCATCGTCGCTATAATCGAGACGCAGTGATGCAAGCGGCGAACGGTCGCGTTGTCCTTTCGCCTTCCGATCTGAACGACTACGTTGAGTGTCCTCACCTCACCACGCTGTCGCTCGAGGTCGCGCGTGATGCCCGCCGGCGCACATATGTGGCCGAGGACTATGGCAACCTCCTTCGCGACAAGGGCAAGGAGCACGAAGCTGCCTACCTGGCCGAGCTGCGTGCTCGAGGGCGCCGGGTGGTCGATGTCATCGGTGCCAATGAGTGGGATTTCGACGCCTCGGCGCGCGCAACCATCAACGCCATGCGGGGAGGGGCCGAAATCATCTACCAGGCGACCTTCGTCCAGGGCGACTGGCGCGGCCGCGCCGACTTCTTGGAGCGCGTAGACCAACCAACAGCGCTGGGCGAGTGGGGCTACGAAGCCCTCGACGCCAAGCTCGCGCGTGCCGAGAAGCCTACCTACGTGCTGCAGCTCTGCTTCTACACGGAGGCGATCGCCTCCATCCAACGCGTCACGCCCGAGAAGATGCACGTCCTCCTCGGCATCGGCGAGCGGCGCACCTTGCGCCACGCCGACTTTGCCGCCTACTACCGCCGCGTCCGCGCCGGCTTCCTCGCCGCACTCGGCCGCGCCGCGAAGACCGAACCCTACCCGGTGGAGCACTGCGCGCTGTGCGAGTTCCGCCAGGTGTGCGACGAGCAATGGGCGCGGGAAGACCACCTGAGCCTGGTGGCCGGGATCCGGCGCGAGCAGGTTAACCGCCTGCGGTCGGCGAGCATCCACACCCTCGAGCAGCTCGCGTGGGCGCCGACGAAGCCGGCCGAGCTCGCGCCTCGCACATTCGAGACCCTTCACAATCAGGCCGGGCTGCAGCTGCGCCGGCGCATCACCGGAATTGTCGACTGGCAGCCGCTGGCCGCCGAGCCCGGATGTGGCTTCGAGCGCTTGCCCCGGCCCTCGCCAGGCGACGTGATCTTCGACATCGAGGGCGATCCGTTCTGGGAGCCGGCTCGCGGTCTGCACTTCCTCTTCGGCCTGCTGACGCACGAGGCCGGCACGCCCGGAGCCGACGCCCCAGACGCGGAAGCCTACGATCACGCCACCTGGCGCTACCAGACGATCTGGGCGCACGACCGGGCAGGGGAGCGCCAGGCCCTCGAGCGACTCGTCGATTTCTTCCACGAGCGCCTCAAAGACCACCCCGACATGCACGTCTACCACTACGGCGCCTACGAGCCGACGGCGCTGAAGCAGCTCATGGGCGTGTACGCGACGCGCGAGGACGCGATGGACGCGTTGCTGCGCCGCGAGGTCTTCTGTGATCTGCATTCGGTCGTGCGCCAGGGCCTGCGGGCGGGCGTGCCGGGCTACTCGCTGAAGGAAGTCGAAGCGCTGCCCGCCTTCCGCCGCCAGGCGAATCTCAAGAACGGCACGCGCGCCGTGCTGGCCTACGAAGAATGGATGACCACGCGCGCGGCCGCGCGGCTCGAGGAGATCGAGGCCTACAACGAAGAAGACTGCCGCGCGACGCTCGCACTGCGCGACTGGCTGGTCGAGCACCGGCCCGAAGGCGCGCCCTGGGCCGAGCCCCCCGAGGCGCGTCCAGCCGACGACGACCGGCAAAAGGCCGACGCTCAGCGCGAGGTGCTGCGCCAGGCGTTGCTCGTGGGCGCCACTCCGCAAACGCCGCGCTGGCTGGCCGCCGAGCTGCTCGAATACCACCGGCGCGAGGCCCGGCCCACATGGTGGTGGCTCTTCACGCGCTGCCAGATGTCATCCGACGAGCTGTTTGAGGACGGCGAGTCGATTGCCCGGCTGGAGCCCCAGGGAACGCCGCGACGGGTGAAGAATTCGCTCGAGCACTCCTTCAGCTTCCCTCCGCAGCAGCACAAGCTGGCCCCCGGCGATGCGCCCGTCGATCCGGCGACGGGCAAGGGCGCTGGCACGATCGTGGAGATGGACGAGGCGGCGGGCACGCTCGTCCTGCGGCGCGGTCCGAGCTTCGCTTCCGTCCTGGTCCCGACGGCGTTGATCCCACCCGGACCGATCCAGACGAACGCGCAGAGGGACGCCCTCGCGCGCCTCGGCGCCGCCGTGCTGGCCGGCAACGGCCGATATCGCGCGCTCGAGGACATCCTTGCCCGGGCGCGGCCGCGGCTCGCCG
>QHSQ01000432.1 GCA_003221615.1 Candidatus Rokuibacteriota bacterium
GTGCCAGTGCGGGCGATTGCCGCCGCCCGGACGGTTGGCGATCAAGGTGACGAGGTTGCGCTCGTCCTGGATGACCCGGCGCGACCACGGCGGGGGACCCATCTTGGTCACGAGGTCGGCGATGCGAGTGCGGAGCATGTTGGGCCCGTCGGCGCTCGCGGCGCGCGGTGGCGTCGGGCTTGTCGCGAAGTGAGGAATCGTGATCGTCGTTATGGGCACGTCTGCCTCCGGTTCAGGTCTTCTGCAGCACCCGGCGGACGGCCGCCTCGATACGCGCTCGATCCGGCAGCGCGGCCTGTTCCAGCGGCGGGCTGAACGGAACCGGCACGGGCGCCGCGCAGACGCGCTGCACAGGCGACGTCAGCGCGCGGAAGGTCTCGGCATCCTCGGTGACGAGCGCGACGATCTCGGACGCGGCGGAGCAGGTCGCGGGAGCCTCGTCCACCACGACCAGGCGTCCGGTCCGGCGCACCGAGGCGCGAATCGCTTCGGCGTCCATCGGCACGAGGGTGCGCGGGTCGATCACCTCGAGCGAGATGCCTTCCTTCGCCAGCGAATCCGCGACCGCGAGCGCCTCGCGCACGTAGTAGGCGAGCCCCACGACCGTGACGTCGCGGCCGGCGCGCTTCACGTCGGCGACGCCGATCGGCACGGTGTGATCGCCGTCGGGCACCGGCCCGGTGACTCCCGCCAGGCGGCTGCACTCGAAGAAGACCACCGGGTTGTTGTCACGGATCGCGCTCTTCAAGAGTCCCTTCGCATCGGCCGGCGTCGAGGGAAGGATGATCTTCAGCCCGGCCAGGTGCATGAACATCGAGTACGGGCTCTGCGAATGCTGGGCGGCGATCTGGGCGCCGCCACCGGTCGTGCATCGATACGTCACCGGGAAGTCGGCCTGCCCGCCGAACATGTAACGGATCTTGCTTGCCTGGTTCACGATCTGGTCCATCGCGACGAATGAGAAGGTGACCATGCCCCAGTGCACGACCGGGCGAAAACCACTGCCGGCTGCGCCGAGTCCGATCCCCGTGAAGGCCGCCTCGGAGATCGGCGTGAAGCGCACGCGGCGGTCGCCGAACTTGTTCTCGAGGGCCGGCGCGCGGACGGTGGCGAGCGTGATCACGCGCTCGTCCCGCTCCATCTCCTCGATCATCGCCTCTTCGAGCGCCTGGGTGACCGTGATCTCTCGCACTGTCTCGCTCCTTACTCGGCGAACATGTCGACGAGCAGATCGTTCGGGTCGGGGTAGGGGCTCTTCTCCGCGAACTCCACCGCTGCTTCCAGATCGCGCTTGACCCTGTCACGGATCGCCGCGACGTCGGCCGGCGTGACGAGGTCGCGGCCGATCAGGACGTCCTCGAACCGCGCGACCGGATCGTGGTCGCGAGCTTTCCACTGGGCCAGGAGCTCGGGGGCGCGCGTCTCGGGCGGCGGCACGTCGCGCATGGCGTGGAAGAGCGAGCGGAACGTCTTGCAGTGGAGCAAGGTCGGGCCGCCACCTCGGCGCGCGCGCTCGACCGCCTGCCGGGCGGCGTCGCGGACCGCGAGGACGTCGTTGCCGTCGACCGAGACGCCGGGGATGCCGTACGCCGGTGCGTGCAGGGAGATGTCCGTGACCGAGCGCACGGACTCGACCGCGTTGCCCGCGCCATAGCGGTTGTTCTCGCAGACGAAGAGCAGGGGCAGCTTCCAGATCGAGGCGATGTTGAGGGTCTCGTGGAACTCGCCCTCGCCGGTGGCGCCGTCGCCGAAGAAGCACGCGGCCACGCCGCCCTTGTCCTCGAGCTGCGCGGCCAGCGCCGCACCGCAGGCGATCGGCATCCCGCCGGCGACGATGCCGTTGGCCCCGAGCATCCCGATGGCGAAGTCGGCGATGTGCATCGAGCCGCCCTTGCCCTTGCAGTAGCCGTCGACCCGGCCGAAGAGCTCGGCCATCATCCGGTTGATGTCGGCGCCCTTGGCGATGCAGTGCCCGTGGCCGCGATGCGTGCTCGTGATGCGATCGGTCGGGGCGAGCGCCGCGCACACGCCGACGGCGACGGCCTCCTCGCCCACGTAGGGATGGAGCGCCCCGTAGATCCGGCGCGCCTTGCGCAGCTCGATCGCGAGCAGATCGAACTCGCGGATCATGATCATCTTGCGGAGGATCTCGATCAGCTCGGTCTTTTCCTGTGCCACGCCACGCCCTCCCCGGATGGGTCCAAAACCCGCGCCCAGTGTAGGCCAGATCGGTTATCTGGGCCACAGGGCGCCGTGCCGTCGATCGGGTGCAGAGCCGGGAAGACGCGTGGTATAACTTCGCTCACCATGCATTTCGGGCTCTTCGTCGAGGAGATGCGTCGCGGGGCCAGCCCGGTCTCGGCATTCGACGACGCCTTCGAGCTGGCCGACATGGCCGAGGCCTGGGGCATGGACTGTGTCTGGCTCGGCGAGATCCACTTCACCCCCGCGCGCTCGGTGATCTCCGCCTCGCTCCTGGTGGCGAGCTCGATCGCGACGCGGACCAAGCGGCTTCGCGTGGGCACGGCCGTGCAGGTGCTGCCGCTCAATCATCCCCTGCGGATCGCCGAGGAGATCGCGACGGTCGATCAGATCAGCAAGGGACGCTTCGAGTTCGGGATCGGCCGGAGCGGCGTCGTGCGCAGCTACGACGTCTACGGCGTGCCCTACGCCGAGAGCCAGGCGCGGTTCCACGAAGCGCTCGGCATCCTGCGCGAGGCCTGGAAGGGCGAGCCCTTCAGCCACCAGGGCGAGTTCTATAGGTTCCAGAACGCGACGGTATCGCCACGGCCGTATCAAGTGCCGCATCCGCCGATCCGCATGGCGACGACCTCGCACGAGACGTTCGCCGTGGCCGGCCGGCTAGGGTTGCCGATCTTCGTCGGGCTCCGCGCGACCGACATGGACGACCTCAAGGTGTCGCTGAGGTCGTACCGGCAGGCGTGGGGCGAGGCCGGGCATGGCGGCACGCCGAACGCCTACGTGCGTATTCCTGTTTACGCCGCCGCGACGGAGCGCGCCGCGCTCGAGGAGCCTCGCGAGAGCATCGCGGCCTTCTTCGCCCGGCAGTCCGAGCTGGCGCGCTCGTCGGTCGGACGCGCGGGCGCCGGCCCCGCCGAGAAGCGGAGCTTTCAGGCCGAGCGCATGGCGAATCTCTCGTACGACGACGTCCTCGCGAAGAAAGTCGCGTTCGGCACGCCGGCCCAGCTGATCGAGCGTCTGACGAAGCTCCGCGACGAGCTCGGCATCGACGGCATCTTGCTCGAGCCGAATTCCGGTGGGCTCATCCCGCCCGCCCTCGAGCGCGAGAGCCTGCGGCTCTTTACCCACGAGGTGATCCCCGCCTTCAGGAGGTCGTAGCCATGGCGACGGTCGGTTCGGGCAAATACAAGTATGAGCTGACCGAGAGCTGGGCGCAGCTGCCGGCGGGCCACACGTTCGGCAACGTCAGCGCCGTCGCCACCGATTCGCAGGACCGAGTCTACGTGTTCCAGCGCAAGGACCCGCCCGTGATGGTCTTCGACCGCGACGGCAAGCACCTGGGCGCCTGGGGCATCGGCGCGTTCGCCAATCCACACGGCATCTACATCGCCAACGACATCGTGTACCTGACCGACCGCGACGATTCCGTGTGCCTCATGTACACGCTCGACGGCAAGCCGCTCCAGGTGCTCGGCCGCCGGGGCGCCCATTCCGACACCGGGTGCGAGAAGCCGGGCGAGCTCGTCCCGCGCTCGGCGGGCCCGTTCAACTATCCGACGGAGATGGTGCCGTCGCCGTCGGGCAATCTCTACGTGACCGACGGCTACCGCAACGCGCGCGTGCATCGCTTCGACGCCGACGGGCGGCTGCTCGGCTCATGGGGGCACCCGGGCAAGACCGAGCCGGATCACTTCCACTTGCCCCACAGCCTGGTGGTCGACAAGGCCGGACTGGTCTACGTGTGCGACCGTGAGAACAACCGCGTCCAGGTCTTCGCGGCCGACGGCAAGTTCCTGACGATCTGGCCCGATCTGCGCCGGCCCCTGGATATTTCCATCGACCGTGACGGCCTCTTCTGCATCAGCGAAGGCGGCGTCAGCGGGCTCTCGCCCCGCATCAGCATGATGGACCCGCTGGGCAAAGTCGTCGCCCGGTGGGATTCGCTGTCGGCCCACGGCAGCTGGATCGACGCGCGCGGCGACATCTACCTGGCGCTCGGCACGCGCATGCGCGTCGACAAGTACGTCCGGCAGAGCTAGCTGTTCCGTAGCCCTTCACTCGCGGTGCGCTACTTCTTCGCCACCGGCACGGGGATGCCGGGGATCTTCACGTCGACCGAACCCAGGTGGTTCCGGCTCGTGAAGTAGAGGGTCTTCCAGTCGTCGCCGCCGAAGGCGATGTTGGTGGTGGCGGGAGCCCCGTGCATGATGCGGCCGAGCTTCTTTCCACGCGGATCCATGATCCAGATGCCGCCGGCTCCACCGCAGTAGACGTTGCCTTCCACGTCGACCTTCATGCCGTCGGGCACGCCGGGCTCGTCGCCACCGAGATCGGCGAAGATGCGATCGGTCTGCTTGGCGAGCGTGCCGTTGGGCAGGAGATCGAACGCGCGGATGTGCTTGCGCCGCGTGTCGTTGATGTAGAGCACGCTCTCGTCCGGTGAGAACGCGAGGCCGTTGGGCAACACGAAGTCGTCGATGAGCAGGGTGTAGGTGCCCAGATCGGGCGTGAGCCTGTAGACGCCGGAGAAGGTGAGGTCCCACTGCTCGGGGGCAAGGGGACTCGTCCACGGATCGGTGAAGTAGATGCACCCGTCGGACTTGACCACGATGTCATTCGGGCGGTTGAGGCGCCGCCCCTGGAAGCTGTTCGCGAGCACGGTAAGGCTGCCGTCGAGCTCGAGCCGCGTGACGCGCCGAGTGTCGTGCTCGCAGGCAAGCAGCCGCCCCTGCAGATCGCGCGTGAGCCCGTTGGCCCGGTTCGTCGGCTCGAGAAAGAGCGACACGCCCTGGCCGGGGACATACTTCATGCGCTTGTTGTTGTGGATGTCGCTGAACAGCAGATAGCGCCCTTCCTTCCACCAGAGCGGCCCCTCGGCCGGGCCCTGGGCTCCGCCAAATCCGTCGGCCAGCGCCTGGATGGGCTCGGACGTCGAGATGATCTTTTCCAGCTCCGGAGCGAATTGCTCGATCTTGGTGGCCATGATGACTCCTTGCGCACACGGCGCCTTGGACCCCGCAGTGCGCAGCTTGGTGTATGACGTCGTCGACCCTTGCCAGCTGTTTCGATCGGCGCCTGCTCTCCTATCAGGTATGGCGCTCGAGATCAACGACGGCCTGCGCTGTGGCCTGACGCCAGGCGCACCATCGATCGTGCCGACCCCGCCTTCGCTCGTACGCGAGGCCGGCCAGACCAGCCCGCGGCCGCCCAGGCTGTTGGATCGCGTGCGCGAGGCGAACCGCTTGCGCCACGGCAGTCGGAGCACCGAGAAGTCGTACGTCGGATGGATCCGTCGATTCATCCTGTTCCACGGCAAGCGCCACCCGGCGGAGATGGGCGCGTCCGAGGTCGCGCAATTCCTCAGCTCGCTCGCCGTCGAGGGGCGGGTAGCCGCGTCAACCCAGAACCAGGCGCTGAGCGCGCTGCTGTTTCTCTATCGCTACGTCCTGCATCAAGAGCTCCCCTGGCTCGACGACGTCGTTCGGGCGAGGCGACCGAAGCACTTGCCGATTGTCCTGACTCGCGACGAGGTTCGCGCAGTTATCTCCAAGCTGGACGGGACGCCACGCCTCATGGCCGGTCTGCTGTACGGCTCCGGGCTGCGCCTGCTCGAGTGCGCCCGCCTGAGAGTGCAGGACATCGACTTCGCGATGAACCAGATCATCGTTCGCGACGGTAAGGGCGCCAAGGATCGCGTCACGGTGCTGCCGACCGTGGCCAAGGAGCCTCTGACCCGGCACCTGCTCAAGGTGAAGCGCCAGCATGAGGCCGATCTGGCGTGTGGCGCCGGCTGGGTCGAGCTGCCATGGGCCCTCGCTCGCAAATACCCGAACGCAGGGCGGGAATGGCCGTGGCAGTGGGCGTTTCCCGCTACTCGGTTCTACGTCGACCGGGCGACCAGCCAGCGCCGCCGTCATCACCTGCACGAGTCTGTCCTGCAGCGCGCCGTGCTCGACGCCGCTCGGCGGGCGGGGCTCGGCAAACGCGCTACACCGCACACGTTTCGACAGTCCTTCGCCACCCATTTGCTCGAAGACGGCCGCGACATCCGCACCGTCCAGGAACTGCTGGGCCACAACGACGTCAGCACGACGATGATCTATACGCACGTCCTCAACCGAGGACCTGCGGCGGTGACGAGCCCTGCCGACCGAATCCTTGATCTGTGATTCCACTAGCCACCCATAGGCAACAGCGCCGAGCTATGCCGGTCTGTATATCTCGCCGTGCCCCGGGTCCGCCGCGCCCGAAGCCCGCGTTAGAGTTGGGGTGATTCGTCCTTCGTCCGACACACGCCCCGCGATATGCTGCGAGGCGGGGATATGCAGTTCTGTGGAATTAGAAGTTAGAAAGCTGTGGGGATGCGGAAGAAGATCAAGCGAGGTCAGAAAGTCGAGGTCAGCTTCAGCCCGCGCGAACGGGTCTTGATGCTGGAGCACACGTTCACCGGACCCGAGCTGACAACAGTTCTCCGCAGCGCGCAACTCAAGACGGGAAAGTACAGGGTACGGTACACGCTCGACGATCTCGACGAGCTACTGGGCTTCGTGGCGGCGGAAGCCAACCACTCAACGGACAAGCGGCTTCGCAAGGAACTCGACGCGCTCTACGCGCGAGTCCGCCGTCAGATGGAGTCGTACGATGACGGCCTGTGGCAACGGGCTTTCTAACCCCGCAGTCGACCGGACCGCTGGCTCGCATTCGCTCGCCGCGGCCGGTCACCGCGAGCGTTCGCCGCACAGTTACTTCGGTGAAGCGACATGTGGAGGAGAGTACCGGGCGGGTAGACGGGCACTCCTCTTCACATTGAAGAAGCTCAGGGGAAGAACGTGAAAGCCTCGACGAGGCCGACGTGACGGTCAAAGGGATCGGCTTCATCATCACCCTCGGCATTCTGCTGGGGTCACTCGCCGCCCAGGCCCAGCAGACGGGCAACGTGTACCGGATAGGGTTCCT
>QHSQ01000433.1 GCA_003221615.1 Candidatus Rokuibacteriota bacterium
TCCCCACGCCTTTCGAGCGATTTCTCCTTCAGAGCATCATCACCCAGGCCGAGGTCGCCCTCCGCAACGCGGCGCTCATGACCGCCCTTCACCATGCTCTCGACTGCGAGCAGGTCTCGCGGGCGGATGCGGAAGCGGCGAACCGAGCCAAAGACCTGCTCAACGAGGAGCTCGAGCGCCGTGTCGTTGAGCGAACCAGACAACTCAGCCTGGCCAACCAAGAACTCAGAAGAGAAATCGCCGATCGCAAACGAGCGGAGGAGGCGCTGCGGGCGAGTGAGCAGCGCTTCCGCGATTACGCCGAAACGGCCTCGGATTGGCTCTGGGAGACTGGCCCGGACCATTCTTTCACCCGGGTCTCGGAGGAGCTCACCACGCGCGGCATCGATCCCGCCTCCCGAATCGGCGGGACGCGGTGGGACTTCGCCACCGACGTCGAGGAGGAGCCCGAGAAGTGGCGCCTGCATATCGCGACGCTCGAAGCACACCAGCCGTTTCGCGGCTTCGTCTACAGGGCCGCGGGCGCCGACGGATCGGTGGTTTACATCGCCACGAGTGGCAAGCCCGTGTTTGACGCGGACGCTCGCTTCCTCGGCTACCGAGGTGTCAGCAGCAACGTTACCGCGGCGGTTCGCGCGGACCAGGCCGAGAAGGCGCTCCACCAAGCGCAGGCAGAGCTTGCGCGCGTCACGCGCGTGACGACGCTGGGTGAGCTCGCCGCTTCCATCGCGCACGAGGTCAACCAGCCGCTGGCGGCCATCGGTGCCGACGCGAACGCTTGCCTGCACTGGCTCGCTACCGACCGACCCGATCTCGACAGTGTTCGGGAGGCGCTCACCGCCATCGTGAAGGACGGCGAGCGCGCGGGAGCGGTGATCACCCGGATTCGCACCCTGCTGGCGCGGACATCGGTCGCCCACGAGCCATGTGACATCACCACTGCAATCCGCGACGTGCTGCCCCTCGTCGGGCCCGAGATCGGGCGACACGGTATATTTCTGGAAGCGTCTTTGGCACCGGACCTGCCGCAGGTCATGGGCGATCGGATCCAGCTCCAGCAAGTCCTCCTGAATTTGCTGCTGAACGCCGCCGAGGCCATGCGGGAGGTCCCGCCGGTGCGGCGCAGGATGGTCGTCCGCGCGACCGCCGACCACCGTGACGATGGCCCCTGGGCGATCGTCGCCGTCGAGGATGCCGGCGTCGGCTTCGGCGAGGCCGAGGCGCCGCGCCTGTTCGAGGCGTTCTACACGACAAAGCCGGGTGGGCTGGGCATGGGGCTATCGATCAGTCGCTCGATCGTTGACAGCCACAGGGGTCGACTCTGGGCCACGGCGAACCCGGAGCATGGCGCCACTTTCCACCTGGCGTTGCCGGGTACGCGATGAGCGCGGAGATCCCCCCACCCGGCCCCGGCGAGCGAATCGTAGCTTACCCTCCAGAACCCGTTCCGCCGCCAGAGTAGCGGGCAGGTGACACCGCGCCGTCCTCGATCGAGCGGGTCTCGGGATGCAGCGTCAGTCGTCGGTGATGGAACTTCGCCACGGTGGCGCGGTGGGCGATCGAGATCATGGTGAGTTCCGGCAGCCGCTCCCGGAGCAGGGTGTAGAGCGCCTCCTCCGTTGCCTCGTCCACGGCCGAGGTGGCCTCGTCCAGGAACAACCAGTCGGGTCGGTAGACGAAGGCGCGCGCAAAGCCGATCCGCTGCTGCTCGCCGCCTGACAGCTCGAGTGACCAGTTCGCCTGCTCGTCGAGATGGCCGATCAAGTGTGGCAGCCGGGCATCGCTGAGCGCCCGCTCGAGCGCGGCGTCGCGGTGCTCGTCCGGCCGGTCGGGGTAACTCAGCACTTCGCGGAGAGTGGCGATCGGCAGGTACGGCCGCTGCGGCAGGAACAGCATGCGCTTGCCGTTCGGCATCGACACCGTCCCCGACCCATACGGCCAGATGCCGGCGAGCGCGCGGAACAGCGTGCTCTTCCCGGAGCCCGACGGACCGCTCACCACGACGCGATCGCCCGCATCGATACAAAGCGAGACGTGGTCCAGGATGCTCCGCCGGTCGGGCAGGGATAGCTGCATGTCCTCGACGATCAAGGTCGAGGTTGGCGACGGCGTCACTCCGAGCGCCGCCGGGGATTTCGCGAGCTGCTGGACGCGGCCGAGCGCGTCGTCGAACCCGGTCAGGCGATTGACGCTCGCGGTCCACTGAGCGATTCGCGGATAGGCGTCGACGAACCAGCTCAACGACGATTGGACCTGCCCGAACGCCAGCGCGGTCTGCGTCAGTCCTCCGAGGGTCAGGCCGCCCGCGAAGTAGCGCGGCGCCGCCACGATGATCGGGAATATCGTTGCCGCCTGGCCATATCCAGCCGAGAAGAAGGTGAGCCGGCGCTGCGCCTTCATCAACCGCCACCAGGTCCGCCAGATGTTCCCGAACGCCGCCTTCAGCTGCAGCTCCTCGTCGGCTTCACCGCCAGAGAGCGCGACGCCTTCCGCGTTTTCGCGTATGCGGATCATGCGAAACCGGAACTCCGCGTCGTAGCGTTGAAGGTCGAAGTTGATGCCGATCAGCGCCCGGCCGACGAGGTGGGTCGCGACGGAGCCCAGCGCCGCGTAGAGGATGGCCACCCAGAGCATGTAGCCCGGGATCACGACCGAAAAGCCTGGAAGCCGCAGGGGCAGCGTGCCGGACAGGAGCCAGAGCATCACCACGAAGGATCCCAGGGTCGCCAGGGAGTTGAGGACACCGGTCAGTAGATCCAGGGTCAGGCTGGTGACGATACCGATGTCGTCCTGGATGCGCTGTTCGGGGTTCTCCACGCGCGATGGCTCGAGCTGGAGCAAGTAGTAGGCGCGTCCCGCGAGCCAGTCGCGGGAATACCGTTCGGTGAGCCAGCGCCGCCAGCGAATCTGCAGCATCTGGGTGCAGTAGAGCGCGTAGACGGCGGTCGCGATGTACAGGGCCGCCAGCACGCCGAACCGACCGAGCAGGCTGACGAATGCCGCGTAGTTCTTCTCTTGCAGCGCGTCGAAGAACAGCCGGTTCCACCGGGCGACGAGCACCGTGAGCCAGACGCCGCCGAGGGTGAGGGCGATGACCAGGACCAGCAGCCCTCGCCCGGCCCAGCGGTCCTCGGAGAACCAGTAAGGCCGGAGCAGTCGCCAGACCCGGGCCAATGAGATCCTCTCCCGAAGAGCCTGTCGAGATGGTGTGCGGTCGCTCAGCTCGAGAACATTGATCGGCATGCGGCTCTCTGTCGTCCTCTCTTGTGACGCTCCGCCGCTTCCCTTCCGCTGTCGTGATCTTGCGAAAAAGAGGCCTGCTGCCGATCGGAGAAGGTCGCGGTGCGACGACGGCACGACGCGCCACGTCCCAATGTCGATGATCTTCCCGCTCGCATTGCCGCTCGCGCTCGGCCTCTTCTTGCTCTTGCTCGTGGTCCTGGTGTTCGTGGTCGAGCTGGGAATCCTCAGGTACGCCTATCGGAAGATCGGCGTGCCGGCCCGCTACATGTTCGTTGTCATGCTGTTGTCCCTGCTCGGCAGCCACGTGAATATTCCGCTGTACGCGATGCCCGTTGAGCGCCTGCTGCCGGCCCAGAATGTCGTCGTGTTCGGGCGCGCCTACGTCGCGCCGCCGCTCCAGGAGGACGGCGTGACGATGATCGCGATCAACGTGGGCGGTGCCCTTCTGCCGCTGATACTGTCCCTCTACCTGTTTCTTCGCTCGAGCGTGCGCTGGCGCATGCTTCTCGGCATCGCCGTCGTTGCCGCGATCGTCCACAGCCTTGCGCAGATCGTGCCCGGCGTCGGTATCGCGGTGCCGATGATCGGTCCCCCGCTTGCGGCGGCCGCCGTGGGCCTCGTCCTGGCCTTTCGTCAGGCGCCTCCGG
>QHSQ01000434.1 GCA_003221615.1 Candidatus Rokuibacteriota bacterium
CTACTTCAACTGGCTGTCCGCGGTGGACTGGAAGGACCAGGGGCTCGAGGTGCTCTGCCGCGTCGAGAATCTCGAGGCGCCGCTGGTCGTGACGATGCGCACCCGGCTGACGGCGGGAGAGACGCGCTGCCCGTCGCTGACCTCGCTCTATCGCGGCGCCGACTGGATGGAGCGCGAGTGCTACGACATGTTCGGCATCGTCTTCGAGGGTCATCCCGACCTGCGGCGGATCCTTCTCTCGGACGACTGGGAAGGCTACCCGCTGCGGAAGGATTACGCCGTCGACACGCCGTTCGCGCCCTACCGATGACCGCTCACGACACGACAGCGAGGAGAGGCCGCCCATGATCTACGAGCTGCGCACCTACACCTTGTCGCCCGGCAAGCAGGGCGAGTACCTGAAGCTCAACTCCGAGGTCGGGCGTCCGATCCGCGGTGACAAATACGGCAAGCTCGAGGGCTCGTGGACGACCGAGTTCGGGACGCTGAACCAGTACGTCCACCTCTGGGCCTACGCGGACCTCGTCGAGCGCGAGCGCCTGCGGGGCGAGCTCGCGAAGAACGAGGCGTGGAGCAAGGACTACGTCTCGAAGATCCGCCCGCTGCTCCTCGCCCAGGAGAACAAGATCCTGTCCGCGCAGCTGCCGCTGAAGCCGCCGGCCGACGGCGGGCACGTCTACGAGCTGCGGACCTATCGCACCCAGGTCGGCAAGGCCGGCGAGTGGCTCGGCCACTTCAAAGGCATCATGCCGGTGCGCGAGAAGTACTCGAAGAACGTCGGCGTCTTCCAGACCGAGGTCGCCCAGCTCAACGAGGTCGTGCACCTCTGGGCGTATCGCGACCTGAACGACCGGGCCGCGGTGCGCGGCAAGACGCTCCAAGACCCGGAGTGGCAGGCCTTCCTCGCCAAGGCCACGCCACTGCTCGTCGAGATGCGCTCGGTTGCGCTCGTCCCGGCGCCGTCGTCTCCCATGAAGTAACCGTGCGAAGCTCAGCCTAGGACAAAAGGCCAAGCGTGCCCGAGACGCGGACCAGGCAGGTCGTCGAGATCGGCTACGGAGGCAACGAGCGCCTCATGATGAACATGGGGCCGCAGCACCCGTCGTCCCACGGCGTGTTCCGGATGATCCTCACCCTCGAGGGCGAAACGGTCGTCGCGGTCGACGCCGTGATCGGCTACCTGCATCGCTGCCACGAGAAGCTTGGCGAGAGCCTGACCTACGTGCAGTACCCGTCGATCGCGTCGAAGACCGACTACGTCGCGGCCATGACCGCCGAGCTCGCGTACGTCTCCGCGGTCGAGAAGGTCGCGAAGATCGAGGTGCCGCGCCGGGCGCAGTACCTGCGCGTCATCGTCGCCGAGCTCCAGCGGATCGCCTCGCACTGCCTGTGGCTCG
The DNA here is from genome assembly GCA_003221615.1 of Candidatus Rokuibacteriota bacterium. GTDB lineage: Bacteria > Methylomirabilota > Methylomirabilia > Rokubacteriales > CSP1-6 > AR31. The sequence goes on from QHSQ01000434.1 coordinate 1,398, forward strand.
GCACGTGGTGCCTGGACATGGGCGGCGCCCTCGGGGGCGGCGCCACGGTGTTCCTCTACTGCATCCGCGAGCGCGAGATGGTCCTCGATCGCTTCGAGGAGCTGACCGGGGCGCGTCTGCTCTACGGCTTTCACCAGACCGGCGGCACCCGTTACGACGTGCCGGCGGGCTGGGACAAGAAGGTGCGTGAGACCGTCGACTTCATCGAGACGCGCCTGGACGAGTACGAGGCGATGCTGGAGGCCAACACCTTCTTTCGCGTGCGCACGCAAGGCGTGGGCGTGATCTCGCGCGAGGTCGCCGAGGCGGTCGGGGTCTCGGGCCCGCTGATTCGCGGCTCGGGCGTGGGCTACGACGTCCGGCGGGCCGAGCCGTACTCGTCGTATGGCGACTTCGACTTCGTCGTGCCGGTGGAGACCGCCGGTGATTGCTACGCGCGCTACCGCGTCCGGATGGTCGAGTTCCGCCAGTCGATCCGGATCATCCGCCAGGCGCTCGACGGGCTTCCCGAAGGGCCCATCTCGTCGCGGCCGGGCGTGAAGTCGGTCGCGCAGGTGCGCGTGCCCAAGGGCGAGGGCTACACGCGCGTCGAGGGCGCGCGCGGCGAGATCGGCTGCTACCTCGTCAGCGACGGCGGGCCGAAACCGTACCGACTGAAATGGCGGGGCGCCTCGTTCTCGAACCTCGCGGTGCTGCCGCACATCGTGCCCGGGCACAAGGTCGCCGACGTCGTGGCGATCATGGGCTCGGTCGACCCCGTGTTCGGGGAGGTCGACCGATGATCAGCGCCCCGGACGGGATGAAACGGGCGATGCGGAGCCGGATCGTACCGCAAGCGATTGAACGGGCGATGCGGAGCCGGGTCGTACCGCAAGCGATTGGGCGGGCGATGCGGAGCCGGCAAGCGTCTGTGTCAGGCCACCCTCGGTGGGAGCCGGCCTCACGGACCCCGCTCCAATGACTCACGCGATCGAGGCGTTCATCGTCCTGAACGTGCTGCTCGTGCTGATCGCCTATGTCACGCTCCTCGAGCGCAAGTTCGCGGCCCGGATGCAGTCGCGGATCGGCCCTTACTACGTCGGCCGCCCGCACGGCTGGCTCCAGCCGATCGCCGACGCGCTCAAGCTGATGATGAAGGAAGACATCGTCCCGACCGCCAGCGACCGCGCCGTCTACAACCTGGCGCCGATCGTCTTCCTCGTCCCGTGCCTCCTGATCTTCGCGACGATCCCGTTCGCGCCCGCGCTCGGCGTCGCCGACCTGAACATCGGCGTCCTCTTCTTCCTGGCCGTCTCGTCGCTGGAGATCGTCGGCCTCTTCATGGGCGGCTGGGGATCGAACAACAAGTACGCGCTCCTCTCGGCGATGCGGGCGGTGAACCAGATCATCTCCTACGACCTGCCGTTCATCTTCGCCGCGCTCATCCCGGTCGTCCTCGCCGGCTCGATGCAGATGTCGGCGATCGTCACCGCGCAGCAGGGCCTCTGGTTCGTGGCGTATCCGGTCATCGGCCAGCTGGCCTTCGTCGCCTTCCTGGTCGCGACGCTCGCCGCCGAGAACCGCGTGCCGTTCGACATCCTCGAAGCCGAGTCGGAGCTGGTCGCCGGCTTCCGCGTCGAATACAGCGGCATGAAGTTCGCGCTGATCCAGCTCGCCGAGTACGCCCACATGCTGGGCACGAGCTTCCTGGGCGCGTTGCTCTTCCTGGGCGGCTGGCTCGGGCCGGGGCCCGCCGCGCTCGGGCCGCTGTGGCTGTTGCTGAAGGCCCTGGTGATCTTTCTCCTCGTCACGTGGGTGCGCTGGTCCTTCGTGCGGATCCGCGTCGACCAGATCCTGGCGATCTCATGGAAGCTCCTGCTGCCGGCGACCCTCGTGCTGCTGCTGGCGACCGGGCTCGTCGTCGCGATGCGAGGCGCCGGTGGCGGGTAACGGAGGCGCGCCGGCGGGATTCTGGGGAGAGACGGTGCAGCTCGTGGGCGCCGTCGGTCGTGCGATGTCCGTGACGTTGAAGAATCTCTTCCGCAAACCGGTGACGGTCCACTATCCCGACGTCAAGCGTCCATATCCGGATCGCTTCCGGGGCATCCTCGCGCTCGCCTACGAGAAAGACACCGGCGAGGAGGCCTGCATCGGCTGCCGTCTGTGCGAGTACGTCTGTCCGCCGCAGGTCATCAAGGTCGAGATGCTGAAGGGCCAGAAGCGGAACTACGCGAAGACGTTCACGCTCGAGCTCTACGCGTGCGAGTTCTGCGAGCTGTGCGTGCAGGTGTGCCCGACCGACGCGATCATCATGATGAAGTCCTTCGATCTCGCGACGGCGGATCGTCGCGATCTCTTGCTCGACAAGGATCGCCTGCATGCCCTCGGCCTTCAGTTCGAGCCGTCGTGGGCCACCGGCAACCGCCTGCGCGACATGCAGGCCCCTCCCAAACCGGCGCGAGGCGAGGCCAGGGGAGAAGCCAAAGGAGAAACGAAGGAGCCGGCCGAGTGACCTTCGAAACGGTGGGATTCTGGGTGGTAGCCGCGGTGCTACTCGCCTCGAGCCTCGCCGTGGTGCTCACGCCGAACCTGTTCCACGCCGTCCTATATCTGGCCGCGGCACTGGTGGCGACCGGCGTGATCTTCCTCCTGCTCGACCAGCCCTTTCTGTTCGCGGTCCAGCTCCTGCTCTACGCCGGCGGTGTCGTCACGATCGTGGTGTTCGCAATCATGCTGACGGAGCGGCTGGTGGGCGAGCGCATCCGGCAAACGAGTCGTCATCTGATCAACGGCGCGATCGTCGCGGCGGCGGTCTTCGCCGGCATCATGGGATTCCTGCTCAAGGCGCCGCTCGCGACCCCGCGGCCCGAACAGGCCGGTGACACGACGGCGTCGCTTGGCCGCGCGCTCGTCGGGCCCTTCGCGGTCACGTTCGAGCTCCTGGGCGTGCTCCTGGTGACGGCGCTGGTCGGCGCCCTCTACTTCGCGCGGAGCGAGGAATGACCGGGCTCTCGTCCTATCTGGTCCTGGCGGCGCTCGTGTTCTCGATCGGTCTCTTCGGAGTCCTGACCCGCCGCAACGCGGTCGGCATCTTGCTCGGGATCGAGCTGATGCTGAACGCCGTCAACATCAACCTGGTCGCGTTCGCGCGTTTCCACGGCGATCTAACGGGGCTGATCTTCACGCTGTTCACGATCTCCATCACGGTCGCCGAGGTCGCGGTCGGGCTCGCGATCGTCATCGTGATCTTCCGCGTGCGGCGGACGGTCGAGGCCGACCGCCTCGACCTGCTGCGGGGCTAGCAACGTGACCCAGAGCCTCGCGCTGCCGCTCCTCGTCCTCGCGATGCCGTTCGGCGTCTTTCTGCTCCTCGCGGTCGTGGGGCCGCTGCGCCGAACCGGCCGCGGGGCGGGCCTGCTCTCGATCGCGGCGATCGCGATCTCGTTCGTCGCGGCGCTGGTCATCTGGACTCGGGGCTTCGTCGCGGAGAGGACGTGGGGATGGATCCCGGCCGACGGCGGGCCCATCGCGATGGTCGGCGTCCTGGTCGACCCGGACCTCGGTAACCCGATGCTCGTCCTGGTGACCCTGGTGTCGCTGCTCGTGCAGATCTACTCGCTCGCGTATCTCAGCGATGAGCGCCCCGGCGCGCTCGGCCGCTACTACACCTACCAGTCGCTCTTCGTCTTCTCGATGCTGGGTCTCGTGCTGGCGCCCGGATTCCTTCAGATGTTCGTCTTCTGGGAGCTGGTGGGGCTCTGCTCGTATCTGCTGATCGGCTTCTGGTACGAGCGGCCGGCGGCGGCGCGCGCGGCGGTGAAGGCGTTCTGGATCACGAAGCTCGGCGACATCGGCTTCATCATCGGGATCGTGCTGCTGTGGTCGGCGACCGGCACGTTCGAGTTCACGGAGCTGTTCGAGAGGGCCCAGGGCAGCGCGCTGGCCATCCCCGGCCTGGCGACGATCATGTTCCTCATCTATCTGGGCGCCGTCGGCAAGTCGGCCCAGTTCCCGCTCCACGTGTGGCTCCCCGACGCGATGGAGGGCCCGACGCCGGTGTCCGCGCTCATTCACGCCGCGACGATGGTCACCGCGGGCGTCTTCATGGTGACCCGCGCCGCGCCCCTGTTCGCGCTGGTTCCCGAGGTCCTGACCTTGATCGCCTGGGTGGGCGCGTTCACGGCGCTGCTGGCCGCGACGATGGCGTGCGTCGAGGGCGACATCAAGCGCGTGCTCGCGTACTCGACGGTCTCGCAGCTCGGATACATGATGGCGGCCGCGGGCGCCGGCGCGTCTGCCGCCGGCTTCCTGCACCTGCTCACGCACGGCCTCTTCAAGGCGCTCCTGTTCCTCGCC
>QHSQ01000345.1 GCA_003221615.1 Candidatus Rokuibacteriota bacterium
ATCCAGGCGGCGCAGGACATCTCGTTCCAGGCGATGCAGGCCAAGCTCACCGCGATCGTCGACATCGTCGGGCACGACCCGGCGGTCGCGAACGTGGTGGGATTCACGGGTAGTCAGGGTAACGGGCCCAGCACCGCCACCAACACCGCGCGCATGTTCGTCATGCTGAAGCCGCTCGCGGAGCGGAAGATCAGCGCCGACCAGGTGATCACGAGACTGCGCGGACGTGTGGCCGGCGTGCCGGGGGCCCCCGCCTTCTTCCAGGCGGTGCAGGACGTCCGCGCGGGCGGCCGCATGGGGAACGCGCAGTACCAGTACACGCTCCAGGGGGACGACGTCCGGGAGCTCGACGCGTGGGGACCGCGGGTCGCAGAACGCCTCCGCGCGCTGCCGCAGCTCGTCGATCTGAGCAGCGATCAACAAGATGGGGGGCGGCAGTCGTCGCTGGTGATCGACCGGGCCACCGCATCGCGCCTCGGCATCACCCCGCAGCTCATCGACGACACGCTCAACGACGCCTTCGGCCAGCGCCAGGTCGCGATCATGTACAGCCCGCTCAACCAGTATCACGTGGTGATGGAAGTCGAGCCGCGCTTCTGGCAGCGCCCCGAGACCCTGCAGGACATCTATCTCCCCTCCTCCAAGGGCGGCATGGTGCCGCTCAGCGCGTTGAGCCGATACGAGCCCACCCGGACCGCGCTCGCGGTGAACCACCAGGCGCAGTTCCCGTCGGTGACGCTGACCTTCAACCTGGCGCCGGGCGTCGCGCTGGGAGACGCGGTGACCGCGATCGAAGCCGCGGTGCGTCCGCTCGGGCTCCCCGCCGGCATCCAGGCCAGCTTCCAGGGCACCGCGCAGATCTTCCAGGCCTCGCTCGCGAACGAGCCTCTGCTGATCGCCGCGGCGCTCCTCGCGGTCTACGTCGTCCTCGGGGTGCTCTACGAGAGCTACATCCACCCGCTCACCATCCTGTCCACCTTGCCGTCGGCCGGGGTGGGCGCGCTGCTGGCCCTGATGGCCTGCCGCACCGACCTCACCGTCATCGCCTTGATCGGCATCCTGCTCCTGGTCGGCATCGTGAAGAAGAACGCGATCATGATGATCGACTTCGCCCTGGAGGCGGAGCGAGGCGAGGGCAAGAGCCCGGCGGAGGCGATCTACCAGGCGTGCGTGCTGCGCTTCCGGCCGATCATGATGACGACGATGGCCGCGCTCCTGGGTGCGCTGCCCCTGGCCCTCGGGCGCGGCATCGGGTCGGAGCTGCGCCGGCCGCTCGGGATCGCGATCGTGGGTGGGCTCATCGTGAGCCAGGCGCTGACACTCTACACGACGCCGGTCGTATACCTCTACCTCGACCGCGTGCGGCTGTGGTGGGCGCGCGGGCGCGCCGGACACGGGTGGCCGCTCGCGCCCGCCACGGCGGATGCGCCTCAGCCGTGAGGCGCCGCACGGTCCGCGGGCGACTCGGCGGCCCGCTCGCGCTCGCCTCGACGCTGCTCGTGCTCGTGAGCGCCTGCACCGTCGGGCCCAACTACATGAGGCCGTCGATGATCAGTCCCGACGCCTACAAGGAGCTCGACGGCTGGAAGATCGCCCAGCCTCGGGACGGCCTGGCCCGCGGCGCCTGGTGGGAGATCTTCGGCGATCCCCAGCTGAACGCGCTCGAGGCGCGCGTCAGCATCTCGAACCAGAACCTCATGGTGGCGGAGGCGCAGTATCGGGAGGCCCGGGCGCTCGTGCGCGAGGCGCGCGCCGCGTATTTTCCGACCGTGACACTCGCGCTCGGCTACACGCGGTCGCGTCAATCCACCACGTTCGTCTTCGGGGCGACGGGGGGATCAACCAGCGGCACATCCGCGGGCAGTACGACGTCTACCGGGACGTCGGGATCGTCAGGATCCTCGGGCGGCGCCAGGTCGGACTTCGAAGCGGGCCTCGACTTCTCGTGGGAGCTGGACGTCTGGGGACGAATCCGCCGCACGGTGGAGTCGAACCGTGCCGCCGCTCAGGCGAGCGCAGGAGACCTGGAGTCGGCGCGCCTGAGCTTTCAGGCAGAGCTGGCCCAAGACTACTTCCAGCTGCGCACCCTGGACGCCCAGAAGCAGCTGCTCGACGAGACGGTCGCCGCCTTCGAGAAGTTCCTCCGCCTGACCCAGGATCGGTTCACGAGCGGGGTGGCGTCCCAGGCGGACGTGGTGCAGGCGGAGACACAGCTCAAGACCACCCAGGCTCAAGCCATCGACGTGGGCGTCCAGCGCGCGCAGCTCGAGCACGCCATTGCGATCCTCATGGGGCAGGCGCCATCCAGCTTCTCGCTGCCCCCGACGCCGCTCACCGCCACCCCGCCCGCGATTCCGGTCGGCGTGCCGTCCGAGCTGCTCGAGCGGCGGCCGGACATCGCCGGCGCCGAGCGCCGGGTGGCGGCCGCGAACGCCCAGATCGGGGTGGCGGTGGCCGCGTTCTATCCGACCATCACCCTGAACGCCTCGAGCGGCTTCGAGAGCTCGAGCCTCGCAAAGTGGTTCACCGCGGCGAGTCACTTCTGGTCGGTTGGGCCGGGGATCTCGCAGACCGTGTTCGACGGAGGGCTGCGGCACGCGCAGACGGACGCGGCCCGCGCGGCCTACGATGCGACCGTCGCGACCTACCGGCAGACCGTACTGACCTCGTTTCAGGGGGTGGAGGACAACCTGGCCGCTCTCCGCATCCTCGAGGAAGAGAACGGAGTGCAGGACGACGCGGTAAAGGCGGCGCGTAAGTCCGTGGACCTGACCACGAACCAGTACAAGGCAGGCACCGTCAGTTACCTCAACGTGATCACCGTCCAGACCATCGCGCTGACCGACGAGATCACCGCGATCCAGATCCGCGGCCGGCGGATGGCGGCCGCGGTCCTGCTCGTCCAGGCCCTCGGCGGCGGCTGGACCGCGGCCGAGCTCCCGTCCTCCGCGGACGTGACGAAGCGGGAGGATCCGGCGCCGAAGGCGCCATGAGGCGGGTCGCTGCGGTCCGGCAGCGATCAAGGGAGGCCAGTTGCGCGGCGAGCCCCCATGGGAAGAACACGGTGAGAGACCGGGGACGGCATCCGTCATGCCATCCCCGGTCTTAATTTCGCTCGAGCCGGAACTAGCGCGGCCGGCGAAGGTCCCGAGACTAGTCCTCCTTCGGGATGCCCGCAGCGAACCAGGCAGGGTTGGGCTGCGAATTGCGGATGAGGAGCACGGGGCTGTCGCAGTTGGCGGGTGGCGCCGGGACCAGCACGTCGTCGATCCGGAAGTCGCCATTTGGCGCGAGTGGAACGCCGGCACCATTCGTGCTGTGCTCGGTAAAGGGAGCCACGGCCTCACAAATCAGCGTCGCGAAGACGCTGGCGTTGGCGTTGAAGCCAATTTGATCGCCTCCGCCCAGCAGCAGGCCTTTGCCGTCGGCGTGGATGCGCCCGTCGGCCTTCACGTCCGCCGTGAGAGCGGAGATCACCCAGATCTGGCCGGCGGGTTGAACCCCGCGGACGATGTTCCGGTTCACGACCTCGGCGGTGGCCGCCAACCCCACGGCGCTGGCGACGGGGAGGACCCCGATTCCCCCTCGGAATTTCACGAGCGTGTCGTCCGCGATGGCGGACAGCGCAAACAGCGCCACGACGAACGGTACGAGAACCAAGGCCTTCTTCATGGTGCGCCTCCTCTTACTCGGTTGGATCCTCCAGGGCGAACGGGACACGTCGCTTCCTGCTCTCTTAGAGAGCAGTCAAGGCGGGAAAGTTACATCGCGGGCGTCCTCCGCGGACGTGAAGAAGCGCGAGAATACGGCGCCGAGGGGCGCCGTGAGCGGTCAGATGACGCCCTCTTCGGCGAGGGCCTTGATTTCATAGGAGGACATCCCGAGCAGCTCGCCGTAAACGTAGTTGTTGTCCTCGCCATAGCACGGCGCGCCACGGTCGATGCGCCCGCCGATGTAGGCCGGGCTCTCGCTCAGCTTGACCGGCACCTCGGCGAGCGGCCAGCGACCGATCTTCGTACCGGTCACCTCGGTCAACCACGAGAGCGCCGCCAGCTGCGGATCGTTGTCGCAGCGATCCGCCGCCGTCTGACACACGCCGGCCGGCACGCCGGCGCGCTGCAACGCGAACATCGTCTCGTACGCGTCGCGCGATTTCGTCCAGCCTCCGACGAGCGCGTCGAGAGCATCCTGGTGCAGGAGCCGCGCCGCGAGATCCTTGAATCGGCCGTCGTCCGCCCACTCCGGATGTCCCGCGACCTGGGTCAGCGCGCGCCACTCCGCGTCCTTGAAGCACGCGATCGTGAGCCATCGATCGTCCCCGGCGCACGGGTAGACGTTGTGGGGCGCCGCCGGCTTGTACGGAGAGCGGTTGCCGTAGCGTGACCAGACGCGGCCGTTGGCCGACCAGTCCAGGATGGTCGTGCCGCTGATCATGAGGCCGACCTCGGACTGCGAGGCGTCGACCCACTGCCCTTCACCCGTCCGGGCTCGATGGAAGAGCGCGGTGAGAATCGCGAGCGCGAAGCTGTACGCACCCATCCAGTCCAGATAGGAGTAGCCCCACCCCGCCGGCATCGCCGGCTCGGGCAGCCCCGACATCTCCGACAACCCGGAGAACGAGTTCGCGATCGGCCCCACCGTGCGAAAGCGGCCGTAGGTGCCCTTCGCGCCCATGCCGGACTGCTGGACATAGATGATGTCCGGCTTGATCGCGCGCATCGCGTCGTATCCCAGTCCCCAGCTGTCCAGCACGCCCGGGGAGAAGCCCTCCGCGACGACGTCGGACATCGCCACCAGACGTCGCGCGATCTCCAGACCTTTCGGATGCCTGACGTTGAGCGAGATGCCGCGCTTGCCCGGGTTCTTGTTGTTGAACTGGCCGCCCATGTCCGGATCGGTCACGCCCTGCAGGGGTCCCGTGGCCCGGTCGCGAGCGGCACGGCCGCCGACGGGCGCCATCGCCGCCATGCGCGTATCGGGATGGCTCTTCAGCTCCACTTTGATGCTCTCGGCGCCGAAGGCGGCGAGAAACCGCGTGCCGCCGGCCGAGGCCAGGAACCACGTGAAATCGAGAATGCGGATCTTGTGCAGCGGGAACGGCTTGCCGCGAGGCGAAAGCCCTTCGTCGACCGGCGCGCCCGCGGACGCAGCGATCACTGGCAGATCGCGCCCGCGTGGGAGCCCGACCGTCTTCGCATCCTCGTTCAGGAGCGGTGCACGCCGCCCCACCACCCACGAGGTGCCGGTTGCCAGCCATTTGCTCGTGGCGTAGCGGAAGGAGCGGCCGAGCTCCGGGTGCTCGACGTCCGTGCAGCTCTGCCGCGCGAGCCAGTGCGGATCCATCGCGTTCTCGTGCGGTTTGCGCAGCGGTGCCCACAGCATGCCGGCCTCCTGCGCTTCGCGCCACGGCACGGTCTCGTAGGTGAACGCGCGCACGAAGCGCTGAACGGCCTCCATGGCGTGGTCGCGCTTCTCCGTACTCGGGCCCGTGCCTGGAACGAACCGTCCGCTCGTCGGCAGGGCGGCCTTCTCGGCATCGAGACCAGCGTCCATGCCGTACTTCTCGAGCAAGGCCACCAGCTGCTTGGTCTCACCCGGCCGCGTCCCCAGATTCGCCATCACCCAGCGGCCGTCCTTCGTGTGCACGATGGACGGATGCGGCGTGATGTTCTCCCGCGCGTGGCGACAGGTCTGACGCAGCACGAGCGAGCGCCGCATCACCCACGTCATCAGGTCGACCTCGGTGGATTTCGCCACCGCTTCGTGGATCGCGCACGACAGGTACTGTCCCTGCCCCGTCCGCCAGCGAAACAAGAGCGCCGCGACGATGGTCAGCGCGAGCTGCTCGCCGGCGATGTGGAACGCATGCCACATCTGGGGAGCAATCGGCGGCACGTCGTACTTGCCGCCCGGCGCGGGATCGTAGCCGCAGTTCATCATCACGCCGCCGAGCGCCAGGTGCACCAGGTCCGAGCCCTTGAAGTCGGCCCACGGGCCGTGGTCACCGAACGGGGAGACTCTCGCGACGATCAGGGTGGGATACTGCTGCCTCAGCGTGGTCGTGGACAGTCCGAGCCCGTCGAGCTCGCCTCTCGGCGTCGACTCCAGCAGCACGTCAGCGGTCGCGACGAGCGAGCGGAACCGGTCCCGGTCTTCCGGACGCTGGAGGTCGAGCACGATCGAGCGCTTGCCGCGGTTGTACTGCCAGAAGAACAGCGAGCGCTCGCGATCTTCTCGGTCCTGGTAGAAGGGCCCGATGCGGCGCGTGGGATTGCCGCCGGGCGGCTCCACCTTGATGACGTCGGCGCCCAGACCCGCGAGGGTCAACCCACAGTACTCCGCCTGTTCGTCGGCGAGCTCGATGACACGGATGCCGGTGAGAGGGCCTCGGCCTGGCTGGGTTTTCATAGTGGCCCGAATATATCCTGTCCGGCGAGGAGGCAACATGCCGACCGATTCCGCCGCTCGCGTCCACCTGAGTGTCGCCGAGGCCCGCACGCTGTCCGAACGCGCCATGCGCGGGATCGGCTACGACGCCGAGGAGGCCCGCATCCTCGCCGATCACGTGATCGACGCCGCGCTCTGCGGCTACGAGTATTCCGG
>QHSQ01000097.1 GCA_003221615.1 Candidatus Rokuibacteriota bacterium
CTCTACTCAGACGTGGTCGCGCGGATGGCCGGGGCGCGCGTGGATGTACGGATCATCCCGTTCCGCGGCGAGTACTACATGATCCGGCCGGAGCGTCAGGACATCGTGCGGGGACTCATCTATCCGGTTCCGGATCCCGAGTTCCCCTTCCTCGGCGTCCACCTCACGCGCACCGTGCACGGCGAGGTGGAGGCCGGCCCGAACGCGGTGCTGGCGTTCGCGCGCGAGGGCTATCGTTTCGGCACGGTGAGGCCGAGCGAGCTCGCGGGCACGCTCACGTACTCCGGCTTCTGGCAGATGGCGAGGAAGTACTGGCGCACGGGCAGCTACGAGATGTACCGCTCGCTCAGCAAGACCGCGTTCGTGCAGGCGCTCCAGCGGCTCGTGCCGGCGCTGCGTCCCGAGGACGTGACGCGCGGCGGCGCGGGTGTCCGCGCGCAGGCCGTGAGCCCGGACGGCTCACTGGTCGACGACTTTCGCATCGTCGCCGAGGCCGACGCGATTCACGTGTTGAACGCGCCGTCTCCCGGCGCCACGGCCTCGCTGGCGATCGGTCGTCATATCGCGGGACTTGCCGCCGAGACCTTCGGATTGAAATAATTCGAGGCGCCCTCCGAATTTACTCGCGCGCGAGCGCGACGCAGATCACGCCCGCGAGCACGACGGAGGCGCCGGCGAGCCGCGGGGCCAGCCGTCCCTCGCCCAGCCACAGGCTCCCGATGAACGCCGAAAACAGGATCGACAGCTCGCGCGAGGCCACCACGTAGCCGACCTTCGAGAGTCTGAACGCGAAGAGGACGAGCAGGTAGCTGGTCAGGTTCATCGCCGAGGCGATGAGGATCGTCCGCCAGCGCCGGCGCCATTCGTGGACGAGCGCGCGACGATCGGCCAGGACGACCGGGCTCAGGACCACGCTGAGACCGAGCCCCATGAGCGCGATGTAGGGCATCGGGTGCAGGCGGGCGACGCCCGCCTTGTCCACGAGCGAGTAGCTCGCGATCGTCAGCCCGGTCACGATCGCCCACGCCGTTCCCGCGCCGATCTGGCCGCCGGCCGAGCGCGTCTGGGAAGGATTGCGGCCGAGCGCGACGATCCCGAGCACGACGAGACCGATGCCGAGCGAGCCGAGCCACGAGAGGCGCTCGCCGAAAACGGGCAGCGCGATCAGCGGGACGAGGGCGACGCCGAGCCCGCGTGCCATCGGATAGACGCGTGAGAAGTCACCGTGGCGGTACGAGCGGCCGAGTGCCCAGAAATAGAGTGCGTGGATGCCTACGCTCGAAGCAACGAACGGCAGTCCGGCCATCGGCGCGCCCTCTCCGGAAAGGCGCACGAGACCGATCGGGAGCAAGAGGAGCGTCGCCAGCGAGACGGAGGACCAGAGAAACGCGAACTGGTTCTCCGCTCGCTTGGCCAGCGCGTTCCAGATCGCGTGCAGAACGGCGGCGCACACGACGAGGGCGATGGCCGAGCCGCTCACAGCACGATCTTACCGAACTTCAGGTGACGGGATGCCGGAAAACCCCTCTATTGACAGGGGTTTGCCGATCAGGGTACACTTCTACCCCCATGATTACCGTCCCGACGCGTCGCGTGAAGCAGTTCGGCGTCGAGTTCTACCAGGCCGGCCTTTCCGCCAAAGATATCGACCGCTTGGTGAAGTTCGAGGTCCTCGGCTACACCGGGGGTCCCCAGAACGAGCCGGCGAAGAAATCGCGGACGAATCGCTCGCGCGTCAACTGGGACTCGCTCGAGAAGCGAATCGGCGAGAGCGAGACCGCGTACCAGCGGCCGGTCATCCGCCGCAAGATCGACGAGCTGGTGGCCTACTACCGTGAATGCAAGGATGCCGCGACCCTGCCGGCGATCCCGGGCGCCGTCATCATCACGTCGGAAAAACGGTTCACTTTCACGCCCGTCGCCGGCCAGCACGACCTCGGGCTGCTTCAGATTCCGGAAGAGCACGGAGTTTTGAGGGTGCTCGACGGGCAGCATCGCCTGCTCGCCCTGCACGCGCTCTCCCAGGCCGGCGAGAACATGAACATCGAGGTGCCGGCGGTGCTCTTCGATTCGCTCGACGCGCGCCAGATCGTCGAGCTCTTCGTCACGATCAACGCCAAGCACACGCGGCTGAACCCGTCGCACATCATCAGCCTGGCCGGCCGCAAGCTGTACCCCGACGCGAACCAGGCGCTGGCCCACGACGTGATCCGCTCGCTCAACGAGGACGACACCTCGCCGCTGCACGGCGAGATCAAGATGCTCGGTACCGGGCACGGGCGCGTCAGCCAGGCGCCGCTCGCAGAAGAGATCGTCGACTTCTTCGAGACCGTCGAGAAGGTCGGCAGCGGCGGCAAGCTCCAGGAGCTCCGGGGCGGGGCCAAGCGCTTCTTCCTGAACTACATCAAGGCGCTCTCGACCACGTTCCCGACCGCGTGGGCGGGGCGCAAGTACTCCATCAAGACCGGCGCCGCGCTCCGCGCCTTCATACGGGCGGCGCCCGACGTGATGGCTCGCGCCCGCGAGCTGCGCCGCGATCCGTTCGATCTGAACGCGATCCGCGAGGCGATCAAGCCCTGGGGCGAGCGGCTGCGCGACCGGCGCTTCGAGACCGAGGGCGAGTGGAAGCTCAAGCTCGCCGGCGGCACGCGCGGGACCGTCGAGGTCCTCACGCGCGAGCTGCGCGACGCGCTCCGCTGAGACTGCGGCGCGCGCCCGCTCACTTCTTCTTGAGCGTCACGTCCTCCAGCGGCGCCGACCAGGGATAAGGGTCGATCTTCAAGAGGGCCGCGTTGTCCACGCGCGGCCCGATCCCGCTGGGCCAGATGTACTCCCACATCGGACCGAAGCGCACGCGCTCGTGGAGGAGCTGCTGGATCTGGGCGAGCATCGTCTCTCGCTTCTTCCGGTCCGTCTCTCGCGCCTGCTGCTTGAAGAGTGCGTCGATGTCGGGATCGGCGCCGCGCGCGAAGGACCCATCGCTCGGCACGAACTCCGCCATCCGCGAGGCCGCGTTTCCGTAGACCGCGTGGATGCAGACGCAGATCCCCTTCAGCTTCTTCGAGAGCCAGGCGCTCTGGAAGGCCGCGCGCTCCATCGTGACCATCCGGGTCTTGATGCCCACCGCGGTGAGATTCGTCCCGACCGCCTCGCCCATCGAGAAGTAGGGCGGGTACGGATAGAGATCGCCGGCGTCGAAGCCGTTGGGATAGCCCGCCTCGACCAGGAGCTTCTTCGCCTTCGCCGGATCGTAGGGATAGGGCTCCAGCGACAGCGCGAACTCGAACTTGCGCGGGACGAGGCTACCCGTGAGACGCGACGCGCCGAGGTTCTCCGCCTCGTTCAGCGATCGCAAATCGACCGCCTCGATCGCCGCGAGCCTGACCCGCTTGTCGGCCCACGGCGACTTGGGATCCCACTGGTCGAAGAAGTCGAGGAAGTGGATCCCGATGGCTCCGGAGAACGCCAGCCGCAGGTTCGAATCACGCTTGAGCTCGAGCGCCGTCGGCGCGTCCAGCAGATAGGCGATGTCCACTTCGCCCTTCTTCAGCATCGCCGCCCGCGTGGTCGCCTCCGGCACGCTCTTGAACACCAGTCGCTTCACCGACGGCATCTTGCGCCAGTAGCTCTCGTTGGCTTCCATGACGATCTCGATACCGGGCGTGTTGCTGACGAACTTATAGGGGCCGAGGCCGATCGGCTGCTTCTTGAACCCGTCGTCGCCCACCTTCTCGACGTACTTCTTGGGCACGACCCAGCTCGCGCCGGTCGCCAGGGTTCCGTAGAACGCCATGAAGTCGGGGAACGGCTCGTGGAGATGGAACCGCACTTTGTAGGGATCGACGATCTCGATCTCGCGCACCTTCTCCTTGAGGATCCGGGCGCTCTTGGCGCGCAGGAAGCTGAACTTCACGTCCTCGGCGGTGAAGAGGTCTCCGTTGTGGAACTTGAGCCCCTGGCGCAGCTTGAACTCGTAGGTCTTCTGGTCGGGACTGAGCGTCCATGACTCGGCCAGGCTTGGCGTCATGATGTTGCCGGGCATCGGCTTCACCAGGGCGTCGTGAAGGCCGTAGAGCACCCAGAACGGCGTGATGAAGCCCTGCACCTCGCCTGGATCGAGCCAGGCCGGAGGCACCGTCACGTACAGGGCCCAGCGCATCTCGCCCTCCGGCTTGGTCTGGGCTTCGGCCGTGCCGACAGAGCCGTGGAGCAGCAGTGCGCATAGCGCGGCGCCGATGAGACACGATACGCTCCAGCGACGAGACGGTCGCTCGAGATTCATGGGCGTCCTCACTGTCCCGCGTTCCGCGGATGATCGCGGAGCGCGCCGATGGCGTTGTTCTCCGCACGAGCCACGTCCCCGGATCGAGGCGGCGCGTCCGGCGACGCGCGGCTAGACGACTGCGTCCTTCCGGAGCGTGGCGATGTCCTCGGTGGTGTAGCCGAGCTCGCGAAGGATCTCGTCGGTATGCTCGCCGTGCGTGGGCGCCGCGCGGCGAATCGCACCGGGTGTGCGCGAGAGCGTCGCCGGGAGCCCCTGCACCAGCATCTCGCCGCGCTCCGGATGCCGCACCGGCTGGGCCATGCCGAGGTGCTTGATCTGCTCGTTCTCGAACACTTCCTTCACGTTCAGGATCGGTCCCGACGGCACCCCGGCGCGATTGAGCGCCTCGATCCACTCGGCGCTCGGCTTCTTCGCGAGGATCCGGTCGAGCTCCGCGTTCATCTGCTTGCGGTTCTTCGATCGGTCGGCCAGGTTCTTGAAGCGCGGATCGTCGATCAGCTCGGGCGCGCCGATCGCGGTGCAGAGCCGCCGGTACATCGTCTGGCCGGACGCGGCGATGTTGATGTGGCCGTCGGCCGTCGTGAAGACGCCGGTCGGAATGCCGGTCGGGTGATCGTTGCCGGCCTGCGGCGGAATCTCGCCGTCGATGAGCCAGCGCGCGGCCTGGAAGTCGAGCATCGTCACCATCGCCTGCAGCAGCGAGGTGTGCACCCACTGCCCCTTGCCGGACTTTTCGCGCTCGAGCAGGGCGACCAGGATGCCCTGCGCCAGGAAGAGCCCGGAGGTGAGGTCGGCGACCGGGATACCCACGCGCACGGGTCCCTGACCGGGAAGCCCGGTGATCGACATGAGCCCGCCCATGCCCTGGGCGATCTGGTCGTAGCCCGGGCGCTCGACGTACGGGCCGGTCTGGCCGAAGCCGGAGATCGAGCCGTAGACGAGCCGCGGATTCACCTTCGACAGGGCCTCGTAGTCGATGCCGAGCCGCGTCTTGACGTCCGGCCGGAAGTTCTCGACGACGACGTCGGCGCGCGCGGCGATCTTCTTGATGATCTCGACGCCGCGCGGATGCTTGAGGTCGAGCGTCATCGAGCGCTTGTTGCGGTGCAGGTTCAGGAAGTCGAAGCCGAGCGCCGTCGAGTCGCCTTCCATCTCCTCGCGCGCCTCGATCTTGATGACGTTGGCGCCCATGTCCGCGAGCTGGCGCACCGCGGTCGGGCCGGAGCGGGCGCGGGTGAGATCGAGCACCGTGTAGCCTTCGAGTGGTAGTGGCATCAGCGTGTCTCCGCGGGAAGGATGGCCGAGCCGGTCTGGGAAGCGGGATTGCGACGCGTCCACTTACCGGCGTCGACCGCCGTGAGGAAGTCGAGCACCGCGCGATTGAACGCCTCGGGCTCCTCCAGGTTGATCGTGTGGCCCGACTTCGGCAGGACCACGAGCCCCGCCGTCGGGATCTTGCGCTTCATGAAGATCGCCGGCTCGAGACACGGATCGTCCTCGTCGCCGGTCATGATCAAGGTCGGCACGTCGAGCTTCTCGAGCGCGGGCCCGAGGTCGAGGATCGACGGCCGCATCATCTGCACGCCCCGCTGGGTGAGGGCGTGGCCCTTCGCGGAACCTTCCGCGAGCTGAGCGTGGAACTCGCGCCAGCCAAAGGGATCTTTGTCCATGAACTGCACGCGCGTCGGACCCTTCGAGTACATCCCGGCCGTCTTCACCATCCCGTCTTCCTCGAAGCGGCGCGCGACCACCTCGGTGTCCTGACGGAACTTCGCGCGGTCGCCCGCGACGCTGCCGTAGCCGGCGCCGGCGACGACCAGTGAGAGCGCGCGGTCCGGGTGTCTGAGGCCGAAGTGCAAGGTCGCGTACCCGCCCATCGAGAGCCCGCAGACGTGCGCCTTCGCAATCTTCAGCCCGTCGAGGACGCCCCGGATGTCCTCGGCCGCGCGCTCCTGCGAGTACGCCTTCACGTCGTCCGGCACGTCCGACGGCGGATAGCCACGCGCGTTGAACGCGATCGCGCGGTAGCGGCGCGAGAAGAAGCGCATCTGCAGGTGCCAGCTCCGGTGGTCGCCAGCGAACTCGTGCACGAAGACCAGCGGCAGGCCCTGACCCGACTCTTCGTAGTGGATGTTGACCCCGTCGACTCGCACGCTCGGCATGGCTAGGGCCTCAGTCGCTCCACGGGAAGTTCACTCTGACGATGTCGAACGTCTTCTTGCCGGCCGGAAGCTGCGCCGTCACCCGGTCGCCGACGTTCCTGCCGATGAGCGTGCGGGCCAGCGGGGACATGATCGAGATGCGACCCTTCGCGGGGTCGGCCTCGTCCGAGCCCACGATCTGGTAGCGAATCTCCTTGCCGCCCTCGTCCTCGAGCAGCACGGTCGAGGCGAAGGTGACGCGGTCGCCCGAGGTCGGTGGGTCGATGACCTCGGCGGCCCCGACCTTGCCCTCGAGCTCGGCGATGCGGCCCTCGATGAACGACTGCTTCTCGCGCGCGGCGTGGTATTCCGCGTTCTCGGAGAGGTCGCCGTGCGCCCGGGCTTCGGCGATCGCCTTGGTGATGGCGTGCCGGTCGACGCGCTTGAGGCGATCGAGCTCGTCGCGTAGACGCTCGTACCCCGGGCGCGTCATCGGCGTGCGCTGGATCGACATGGCGCCCTAACCTATCACAAGGGCCGCCCGGTTCTATTCCTCGTCATCGACCCGCGAGCGCTTCAGCGCGCGCCGGCGCTTCTTGCGGGCCTGAGCTTGCTTCCGCTTGCGCTTGACCGAGGGCTTTTCGTAGTACACGCGGCGCTTCATCTCCTGGTAGAGACCGCCCTTGATCATCACCTTCTTGAGGGTTTTCAGCGCGGCTTCGACCTGATTGTCCGTGACCTCGACCTTCGCTCTGGTCAGACTCGCCACGGTAGGGCTCAGCCGCGCCGCGAAGCGGGCAAGTGGGTCTCGACCTTCGAGTTGGCGCGCGCGCCGTTGATCCAGGACTCCCACGCGAGGCTCTGTTTCTGCACGAGGACCTCCTTCTGGATCTTATCGCGCTCCGCAGCGAGCCCGCCCATGTCGGGCGGCACGCGTTCGAGTACCTTCACCACGTAGACACCCTGCTGCGCCTTGATCGGCGCGCTCAGCTGACCGGCCTGGGTCTGGAGCGCGGCCAGCATCGCGTCGCCCGGCAAGCGCTCCGCCGGCTTCGAGCGCGAGAAGCGCGTCGTCTCGCCGGTGACGGCGCCCGCCTTTTTCGCGGCCGCGGCAAAATCGCCGGCCTGGGCGTCGGCGGCGATCTGTTTGGCCCGCTCGAGGGCGACCGTCTCGGCCTTCTGGCGCTTCACCGAGGCGGCCACCTTGTCCCTGATCTCGGCGAGCGGCGGCACGCCGGCGGGCACGAGCTCGGTGGTCTTGAGGAGCACCACGCCCACCGGCGTCGAGACAGGCGCCGAGACGCCGCCCACCGCGAGCCCGAACGCCGCTTCCTCGAGGGGGTCGGGAGCGGCGAGGCCGGACGTGCGATCCACGCGGGCCATCGTCGTCTCGATCGGCGAGAGACCGAGCTTCCTGGCCTCCGCCATGAAATCCTTCGCGGCCAGAAGCGGCACGCGCAGCTCCTCGGCCTTGGCCTTGGCTGCGCGGTCGCCGGCCTCGGCCGACAGCCGGCTCTTGATCTGCGGGGCGACTTCTTTCACCGGTTTGCGCCCGCCTTCCTGGATCTCGATCGCCTTGATCGCGTGGAAGCCGAACGGCGTCCGCACGGGCTCGGGTGATATCTCGCCGTTCTTCAACGCGAAGAGCGCCTGCTCGAACTGCGGCACCATCTCGCCCTTGCCGACGAGGCCGAGATCGCCGCCGCGCGGCGCGGTCGCCGGATCCTCGGAGATCTCCTGCGCGAGCTTGCCGAAGTCCGCGCCGGCCTTCGCACGCCGGATGACGTCGGCGATCTTGGCGCGCGCCTTGTCCTCGCCCTCGCTCCCGCCGGTCTCGGGGACGCGGACGAGAACATGGGAGGCGCGGACCTGGCGCGGCGTCTCGAACTCGCGGAGGTGCTCCTTATAGAACTTCTCGACGTCGGCATCGGTGACTTGTGACGGGAAATCCTTCGGGTTCAGGGTCACGTACTGGACGCGCCGCCGATCGGGCTGGCGGAACTCGTCGGGGTGCTGCGTGAGATAGGCCGTGAGCTCTTCGTCGGTGGCGTTGGCGCCGGCCACGATCGGCCCGAGCTCGACGAGGGCCCACGCGGCACGCACTTCCTCACGCCGGTGCCGGAAGGCCTGCTCGAGCTCACTCTCCGACACCTTGACGCCGCTCCGGACCGCGGTCTCGACCTTCGCGCGCGTCAGCTCGCGGCGGATCTCGCCCTCGAACGCCGCGGCGGTGTAGCCGCGCCGCTTGAGGATGTCCTGGTAGCGCTTGAGCACGAAGCGCCCGTTCTCCTGGAAAACCGGGATCGCGTGGATGCGCGCGTTCAGCTCCTCGTCGCTGACCGAGAGACCCTCCGCGGTCGCCCGCTGCACAATCAGCGCCTCCTGGACGAGATCGCCGAGGACCTGCTGCGGCAGCCCCAGCCGCTCGGCCATCTCGGTCGAGAAGCGGTCACGGTAGATCTGCGCGTAGGCCTCCAGGTATGACTGGTATCGACGCTGGAACCGCTCGAGCGGAATGGTCTCGCCGTTGACCGTCGCCACCGAATCGCGCGGCTCCCCATCGCCGAAGCGTGAGCCGGTTGCGCCGAACACGAACAGCGAGGCCACGAACGCGGCGATCACGACCAGGAGACCGAGCTGAAGCGACTTCCGGTACCGGCGCATCACCGTGATCATCCGCGCTCTCCCTCGTCGGGCTCGTGGCGGCTCAGGCGCGCGTCGGGCCCGCCGCTCTCCTCGGGCACGACTCGGCGCGCGACGGTGATGAACCCGGTGTGGGCGACCATCCGGTGGAAGGGCCGCACCGACTGGCCCTCGATGTTCCACGGCCGATAGAGCGTCTCGAACGTCTCGACCAGCGCCCAGTGCCGCTCGCGGTGGAGCGCCTCGGCGATCTGCTGCGACTGCACGATCGTCGGCACGTAGGCGAGGAAGATTCCGCCCGGCCTCAGCACGCGCGCCACGAGCGCGATCAGCTTCCAGGGCTCGGGCAGATCGAAGACGACGCGGTCGACCGGGTCTTCTTCGGCGAGGCCGTCTTCGACGGGCCGCAGCCGGACCATGAGGTTCGCGACCTCACCGAGCCGCATGTGGATGTTCGCCAGCGCGCGACGCGCGAACTCGTCACGCTGCTCGTAGGTGATGACGCGGCCGTCGGGCCCGACCGCCCGCAAGAGCGCCAGGGTCAGGGCGCCCGAGCCAGTGCCCGCCTCGAGGACCCGGCACCCCGGGTAGACGTCCGCCCAGAAGAGGATCATCGCCAGGTCCTTGGGATAGATGACCTGGGCGCCTCGCGGCATCTCCAGGACGTACTCGGCGAGGATCGGGCGCAGCGCCAGGTAGCGCAGCCCCATCGAGCTGCGCACCCAGCTGCCCTCGGGCTGCCCGATGATCGCGTCGTGCGGCACCCAGCCGCGGTCGGAATGGAAGGTCTCCGACTTACGCAGAAAGATCAGGTGACGCTTGCCGCGCTGATCGGTGAGCAAGACCTGCTCGCCGTCCTGGAACGGAAGCCCGTCGTTCACCTGGCTTCGTGGACTCTCGGAGCCGGCAGGAACCACGTCGCCGCGAATGCCAGCAACGGCGTCAGCGCGCTGATCCAGAGGGCCGCCGGCAATCCGTAGCGGTCGGCGAACCAGCCGAGCGCCGTCACGCCGAGCCCGCCGGCACCGATCGCGAACCCGACGATCAGGCCCGAGGCCGTGCCCGCGTTGCGCGGCAGGTACGCCTGTCCCAGCACGACGGATACCGTGAAGCTCGAGGTCAGGAGCGCGCCGAAGATGCCGAGCATGACGAACGCCAGTGGGCCTCGCACCAGGAGGAACAGCACGCCGAACGGCAGCGCGGCGAGGAGGACCCACCGCATGAAAGCGCGAGCGCCCCAGCGGTCGGCGAGCGGCCCCGCGACGACGGTCCCGGCCGCGCCCGCGCCCAGGAAGACGAAGAGCAGTGGCCCGACGAGCCGCGGGTCGGCTCCGAGGATATCGATGTAGTAGAACGGCACGAACGTGGTGAAGCCCAGGGTCGTCCACGAGCGAATCATGACGACCAGGATCAGCAGCGCCATGGCGCGCGGCATGTTGACGCCGCGCACGGCGACCGCGGCGGCGGCCTGGGGCGCCGCGCTCTGCGAGAACGCCGGCAGGACGGCGAGCAAGAGCGCGGAGGCGATGAGGGTCGGCGCCAGAAGACCAAGGCTTCCCGTCAAGCCGACGACCGTGACGAGCGCCGTGATCACCGGCGGTCCCAGCGCGACGCCGACGTTGCCGCCCAGCGAAAACCAGGAGAGGGCGGTCGCCTTCTTCGCACCGGCGACGCCGGTCGCGGTCTTGTAGGCTTCGGGATGATAGGCCGCGACACCGAGGCCCATCACCACCACGAGACCGAGCAGCGCCGCGTAGCCCGGCGCGAGCCCCATCAGCGCGAACCCGCCACCCGTCAGGAGCACCGAGGCCGGCAGCATCCAGCGCCGCGCCGTCTGGTCCGCGAAGTAGCCGAACAGCGGCTGCACGATCGAGGAGGCCACGTTCGCCGCGAGCACGATCGTCGCCACCGCCGAGTACGAGAGCTGATGCGCGGTTTTCAGAAACGGCAGGAAGGCAGGGAGCGATCCCTGGTTCAAGTCGACGACGAAGTGGCCGAGCGACAGGAGCGCGATCAGCTTCGCGTTCGGTCGGATGGCCTGCGCGGTCGACGCGACGAGGCCCGGCGCGGCGGGCGCACTGTATACCGCCGGCTTGGAATCAGCCATGGCCTCCCAATGTTACACTACTCGGTGATGCCCGCATCGTCCGAGCGGCCGACGATCCGCGAACTCGGTCATCTCTCCCGCCACGCGCGCGACGTCGCGATTCGGCGCTTCTAGCAACCGACGGTGACACCCGGGAGCACTCGTCTGGTCATCGACGTGCCGGCGTGGATCGGCGAAGCGGCCGCGCCGGGCCAATCGTTCGACGACGACCAGGCCAAGATGGCGCTCGTCATCCGACTGGCCGAAGAGAACCTCGCGCGCGGCGCCGGCGGTCCCTTCGGCGCGGCGGTGTTCGAGATCGGATCGGGCCGCGTCGTGGCGGCCGGCGTCAACCGCGTCGTCCAGGGCTCGAACTGTGTCCTGCACGCCGAGATCGTGGC
The DNA here is from genome assembly GCA_003221615.1 of Candidatus Rokuibacteriota bacterium. GTDB lineage: Bacteria > Methylomirabilota > Methylomirabilia > Rokubacteriales > CSP1-6 > AR31. The sequence continues at coordinate 11,557 of QHSQ01000097.1, forward strand.
GCTGATGTTCGCGCAGCAACGCGTGGGGTCCTTCACGCTCCGATCGCCCGGCCGGCCCGCCCACGAGCTGGTCACGAGCTGCGAGCCGTGCGCCATGTGCCTGGGCGCGACGCTCTGGAGCGGCGTCAGGCGGCTGGTGATCGGCGCCGAGCGCGAGGACGCCATGGCCGTCGGCTTCGAGGAAGGTCCCGTCTTCGCCGAGTCATACGCCTACATCGCGGAGCGCGGCGTGGAAACGGTGCGGGGCGTACGCCGTGCCGAGGCGGCCCGCCTGCTGCGCGCGTATCGCGACGCGGGCGGCCTCGTCTACAACCCCTAGCTCGGCTCGGGGCCCGTCTCCAGTCGGCGCATCGCCAGCGCGGTCTCGATCGCGCGCGAGAGGCTCGAGATCTCGAACGGCTTGGTGACGTAGTCGTGGGCCCCGAAGGCGAGCGAGCGCTTCAGGACGTCCTCGTTCGCCGCTCCGCTGATCATGATGACCTTCGCGTTGGGCGCGAGCGCCACGATCGTCGGCAGCGCGCCGACGCCGCTCAGCCCGGGCATGTAGACGTCGAGCAGCACGACGTCCGGTGTCTCGGTGAGCACCGAGCGCACGGCGGTGGCGCCGTCGGCCGCGGTGCGCGTCGTGTACCCTAGCGAGGTCAGCACGTCCTCGAGCATCGCGCGCACCTCGGGGTTGTCGTCGACGACGAGGACC
>QHSQ01000098.1 GCA_003221615.1 Candidatus Rokuibacteriota bacterium
CCTCCGAAGACGTCGTCGCCTCGCTCGCGCGCTGGGGCAAGCAGTCGATCTACGGCAAGGCATTGTTCGCGCAGGTCGCGGAGTGGAAGGCCCTCGACAAGTACACGGTCGAGATGAAGCTCAAAGAGAAGTCGGCGATCGTGCTGATCTCGCTGGCCGTCCCCAACAACTTCGGCGCGATCTATCCCAAGGAGGTCGCCGAGAAGTTCGCGCCCGAGGTCAAGGCGACGGAATACATCGGGACGGGCCCGTTCAAGCTGGCCGAGTGGAAGCCCGACCAGTACATCCGCATGGTGCGGTTCGACGAGTACAAGTCGCGCAACGAGGCCCCCAACGGCTACGGCGGCGGCAAGACCGCGTACCTGGACGAGGTGCGCTTCCAGCCCGTGCCCGAAGTGGCGACGCGGGTCGCGCAGGTCGAGACTGGCGAGCTCGACTTCGCCGACGATCTGAACCTGGACGCCTACGACCGGCTCAAGAAGAGTTCCAACCTGCGGCCGATCGTCTCGAAACCCTACTACTGGCTCGTCGCGGTGTTGAACAAGAAGGAAGGCCTGATGACGAACCAGAAGCTGCGCCAGGCGTGGCAGGCGGCGATCGACATCGAGCCGATCATGAAGAACGTCGCCGGCGGCCGCGCCGAGTTCTACCGCATGGACGCGAGCCTGGCCATGGCCGAGATCGTCTCCTGGCATACCAAGCTCTCGGGGCTGCCGTGGAACGAGCACAACAAGGCGAAGGTCCAGAAGCTCCTGCAGGAGGCCGGCTACAAGAAGGAGCCGATCCGGTTCATGACGACGCAGGAGTACAAGTGGATGTACGACTTCGCGCTCCTGACCAAGCAACAGCTCGAGGACCTCGGCTTCAACATCGATCTGCAGGTGGTCGACTGGGCGACGCTGGTGAAGCGCCGGAACAATCCGAAGGAGTATGACGCGTTCACCACCGGCATCGGAGCCTTCTACGACCCGACCCACGCCGTCTTTCTCACGGCGACCTGGCCCGGCTGGACGACCGACGAGGACATCCAGAAGCTCCAGGGTGAGCTGGCGCGCGAGACTGACCCCAAGAAGCGCATGGCGCTCTGGGAGCAGCAGACCAAGCAGTTCTACGAGAAGGTGCCGGTCATCCGCTACGGCGATCTCTTCGGGCTTCGGGCGATCCGCAACACGACCAAGGGCTTCAACGAGAAGACCGAGCGCATCCGCTTCTACAACGTGTGGGTCGAGAAATAACGTGATGGGCCGCGCGATCGCCGTCGTGTCACTGGCCCTGCTGGCCCTGACCGCCCTGGACGCCGAGGCGCAGAAGAAGGGCGGCGCGCTTCGGGTGGGAATCCTCGGCGAGCCGCCGTCGCTCGACGTCCACTGGACGACCGCGACCATCACCGAAACCCTCGGCAATCACATTTACGAAGGGCTCTACACGCTCGATGCCACCAACCGCCCGATCCCGATGCTGGCCGAGAGCCACACGGTCAGCAAGGACAACCTCGTCTACACCTTCAAGCTCCGCCAGGGCGTCAAGTTCCACAACGGCAAGGAGATGACCTCGGACGACGTCGTCGCCTCGCTGGCCCGCTGGGGCAAGCAGTCGGTCTACGGTAAGGCCCTGTTCGCGCAGGTGGCCGACTGGAAGACGCTCGACAAGTACACGGTCGAGATGAAGCTGAAGGAGAAGTCGGCGATCGTGCTGATCTCGCTGGCGGTGCCCAACAACTTCGGCGCGATCTACCCCAAGGAGATCGCCGAGAAGTTCGCCCCCGAGGTGAAGGCGACCGAATTCGTGGGGACGGGCCCCTTCAAGCTCGCCGAGTGGAAGCCCGACCAGTACATCCGCATGGTGCGGTTCGACGAGTACAGACCGCGCAACGAGAAGCCCAACGGCTTCGGCGGCGGCAAGACCGCGTACGTCGACGAGATCCGCTGGCAGCCGGTGCCCGAGGTGGCCACGCGCGTGGCCCAGGTGGAGACGAGTGAGCTCGACTTCGCCGACGACTTGAACCTCGACGCCTACGATCGGTTGAAGAAGAACCCCAATCTGAAAGCGATCGTGGCCATCGGGAACGGCTGGCTCATCGCGGTCCTCAACAAGAAGGAAGGCCTGATGACGAGCCAGAAGCTCCGCCAGGCCTGGCAGGCGGCGATCGACATCGAGCCGATCATGAAGAACGTGGCCGGCGGCCACCGCGAGTTCTACCGGATGGACTCGAGCCTGATCATGGCCGAGATCGCGGCGTGGCACACGAAACTCTCTGGCCTGCCGTGGAACGAGCGTAACCGGGACAAGGCCAAACGGCTCCTGCAGGAGGCCGGCTACAAGAAAGAGCCGGTCCGCTTCATGACCACGCAGGAGTACAAGTGGATGTACGACTTCGCGCTCTTGACCAAGCAACAGCTCGAGGACGTCGGGTTCGTCATCGACCTTCAAGTCGTCGACTGGGCGACCCTGGTGAAGCGGCGGAACAACTCGAAGGAGTACGACGCGTTCACCACCGGTATCGGCGCCATCTACGATCCGGCCCACGTGAACTTCCTCACCGCGAGCTGGCCGGGCTGGACGACCGACGAGGACATCCTGAAACTTCAGGCCGACATGGCGCGCGAGGTCGACCCCAAGAAGCGGATGGCGATGTGGGAGCAGCAGACCCGGCAGGTCTACGAGAAGGTCCCGATCATCCGCTACGGCGACCTCGCCGGGCTTCGCGCGATCCGCAACACGACCAAGGGCTTCGACGAGAAGATGGGGCGCGTCCGGTTCACCAACGTCTGGGTCGAGAAGTAGCGGCGTGAGCTCGCGGGCGCCGGCCTCCAGCCTGGCGGCGCCCCTGCGAGATCGCGTGTGACGACGTACCTGATCCGGCGGCTCCTGACGCTCGTGCCGGTGCTGGCGGTGGTCGTCACCGTCGTCTTCTTGCTCATTCACCTGATCCCGGGCGACCCGGTCAGCGTCATGCTCGGCCCGGACGCGACGCCCGCGCAGATCCAGGCGACCCGTCAGGCCCTCGGTCTCGATCGCCCCCTGCACGAGCAGCTCCTGAAGTTCTACGCGCGCGTCCTGCGCGGCGACCTCGGCCAGTCGTACTTCCTCGACCGTCCGGTAGTGACGGCGCTGCTAGAGCGCGCCGAGCCCACCCTGGTGCTGACCTTCTCGGCGCTCCTGGTCGCGGTCCTGATCGGCGTGCCGTCGGGGATCATCGCCGCCGCGTATCAGGGCTCGCTCTGGGACCGCGCGCTCATGCTGGCCTCGCTGCTCGGCGTCTGCGTGCCCGGCTTCTGGCTTTCGTTGAACTTCATCTACCTCTTCGCGGTCCGCCTGGGCTGGCTGCCCGCCGCCGGTTACGCGTCGATCCTCGCCGATCCGGTCGCGGCGCTCCGCTACATGGTGCTGCCGGCCGTCTCGCTCGGCTTCAACCAGTCGGCGCTGATCGCGCGCATCAGCCGCTCGTGCATGCTGGAGGCGCTGCAGCAGGACTACATCCGGACCGCGCGCGCCAAGGGCGTCTCGCAGCGATCGGTCATGTGGGTGCACGCCTTCCGCAATGCGCTCGTGCCGGTCGTCACGGTCGTCGGGATCACGATGGCGATCCTGATCGGCGGCGCCGTGGTGACCGAGATCGTGTTCAACATTCCCGGGCTCGGCCGGCTGATCATCTCTGCGGTGCTACGCCGGGACTACCCGGTCGTGCAAGGCGTGATCCTCGTCACCGCGACGGCGTACGTGCTCATCAATCTGATGGTGGACGTGCTCTACGTCTTCATCGACCCGCGGATCCGTTATGGCTGACGGCGCCGCGACGACGGCGGTGGCGGCGGCGGAGGCTCCCGCGCGCCCGACGTGGCGCCGGCACGCCGTCCGCAACCGGAACATCGCGGTGGGCGCCTCGATCCTGGCCGTGGTGATCCTCGCCGCGCTCCTGGCGAACGTGATCTCCACCCACGACCCGCGCCGGCTCAACCCGGCTCAGCGTCTGAAGGCGCCGAGCGCCGCGAACTTTCTGGGCACGGACGAGTTCGGCCGCGACGTGTACAGCCTGGTCCTGCACGGCGCCCGGGTATCGCTGCTCGTCGGGGCCACGACGATGATCCTGACCTCGCTCTGGGGCATCGTGATCGGCCTGATCGCCGGATACTATCGTCGCGTCGACATGGCGCTGATGCGCATCATGGACGGTCTGATGGCCTTCCCGGCTATTCTGCTGGCGATCGCGCTCATGGCCGCGCGTGGTCCCGGCATCGGCAACGTCATCTTCGCGCTCTCGGTCGTCTACACGCCGCGGACGGCGATGCTGATCCGGAGCACGGTCCTGACCCTCCGTGAGCTCGACTACGTCCAGGCCGCTCGAGCGCTCGGGCGTCGCGACCTGGCGATCGCGTTCCGCCACATCCTGCCGAACTGCGTCGGGCCGCTGCTCGTGCAGGCGAGCTTCATCTTCGCCTACGCCATCCTGGCCGAGGCGATCCTGGGCTTTCTCGGTGTCGGGGTGCCGCCCTACGTGCCCTCGTGGGGCAACGTCATCGCCAGCGGCAAGAACGTCATCCGCGAGGCGTTCTGGGTGAGTCTCTTCCCCGGCCTGGCGCTGACGGTGTCCGGGCTCAGCCTGAACCTCTTGGGCGACGGTCTCCGTGACGTCCTCGACCCTCGGTTGCGCGTACAGTAGCAGTGCGAGCCGCAGGACGTCGCGGGGCTGGGGCCCCGCCGGCCGAGGTGAGCCTCTCAACAGATCCTGGAGGACCCATGCCACTCGAACAGACGCTGAACGACACGCTGACGAAGGCGATCAAGGAGAAGGACGCGCGCACCGCCGACGTGGTGCGGATGATCAAGTCGAAGATCGGCGAGCGCCGCACGGCCAAAGGCTTCTCCGGCACCGTCGACGACCCGCTCGTCCTCGACGTGATCGGCGCCTACCGCAAACAGCTCCAGAAGGCCCTCGTCGAGTTCGAGAAGGTGGGCGAGCGCGGCGCCGCGCATGCCGCGCAGCTGCGCTTCGAGCTCGAGTTCTGCGAGCGTTACCTGCCCAGGGGCATGGACGAGGCGGCGTTGCGCGCGCTCGTGCGCGAGCGCCTCGACGCGCTCAAGATCGCCGACGCCAAGCAGGTGGGCCGCCTGGTCGGCGACGTCATGAAGACGCACAAGGGCCAGGTGGACGCGGCGGACGTCAAACGGGTCGCCGAGGAGATGCTGAAGGCCTAGCGACCTCGAGGAAGTCCCTGACGGCGTGTTCGGTCTCCGCTCTGCGTTGGAGCGTCGGCGGAGCAAGCCGCTCGCGGAGCTCGCTGTAGAGCGTCAGCGTCGCTATCAATGCCCTCCAGCAGGATGGCCGGTCGTGCGAAGCCAGGGTCGAGCGCAAGGCGGCCACGCGCCCCGGCGCAGTCTGCTCGACGCGGCGGACACCGTTCGGCTGTCCCCCCGCCTCGGACAGGATGAGGGGGCCCAGCACGCGAGCACGGACGAACTCGAGCGCATCGATCGCCTCGAACAGCTCGCCGCGAGCGATCTTGACCGCGACGTAGTGCACCCAGACCCAGAAACGATCCTCGATCCATTGCAGGCGCGGTGGCGGATAGACCGCCTTCGTCCCGCTAATGGCCGAGCGAACCACGCCCTCGCGGTCCCAGAGAATCACGGGATCCTCGACACGGTGGGCCAGCTCCTCAGTCGACACGAACTTGAAGTCGACGTGGAGGAGGGTCGGTCCATAGAGCGAGATGAAGAGCCGCGGCTCGCCCACATGATCGCCGGGAAACGTCGCCAGGAGCGGTCCGAGCCGGCGTGCGATGTCGGGCCCGTCGCGCAGAACCTCGCCGGAGACTTCGGGGCGCGAGACCACGACGAGGTCGAGGTCGGAATGCTCGTCCAAGGTCCGGCTGATGAACGAGCCCCCGGCCGCGAGCCCGACGAGACGCTCATCGGCGCGGAGCCTGGCGATCGCGGCCTCCAGGAAGGCGCGATGCGCGGACGGCATGTCCGGCCAGTGCGCGGGGTCGAGCACGTATTCGTCTCGAGGACTCATCGCTCAGTCTGCGGACGACCAGACCGTCCGTGACCCCAACCGGCGTCGTCGAGCGTGGCCGCGCGATACTTTACGCTCACCGCGTCTTCTTCGGCACAAGCGCTTCGTCGCGATGCCCGGTTCAACGTCATGAGCGGCTACGCCTCGCGGCGACCAACCCCAGCGCCAGCGCGAACGCGGCCGGAAGTGCCTGCGTGAAGAGAATCGAGGTCTTCGCCGTGAGACTGCCGAATACGCCCGCGACGATCACGCAGCCGAGGAAGAACACTTTCAGCTCGCGCCGGTCCGCCCACAGCGCCCAGAGCAATCCCGCTGCGAGAAAGCCGTTATAGAGGCCTTGATTGGCGGCGAGCGCGGCGGAGCCGGCGGACACCTCGGGCGTCATGCCGAAGATCCGGCGCCCGACCGGATGGTCCCAGAAGAACATCTCGAGGACCAGAAATCCGATGTGGCTCAGCGCGACGACACCCGTCAGAACGTTGGCGATGACTTTCACCCTGTCGATCCCTGTTCTCCCATCGCGATCGCGGTGACTCGGGTGATGAAATCGCCTTTGGCCGTCATGTAGGCGTGCCGGTCGCCGCCGACGGCCGCAGCCAGAGACCGCTTGAGCTCGGCGTAGGCCGCGGCGACGTTCCATGACTTGTCCAGGCGCGACGACATCCTGACGTGGCTCTCAGTCCGGATAGCGGTCATGGTGAGCGGCCGGCCGCGACCGCTGACATGAGAGCGGGACCACGCCAGCCTACCTGGCGGTGAAGAAGTAATAATCCGCCGTGTAGTTGGTGCGAGCCGGCGTCCCGACCGCGGCTTGAGAACAACCGGCCCTTGGCGCCACGCCGCCGACGGTATTGACACGCTGTATGCTCGTGACCTTGCTGAACGAGCCTTCCGGGCCGACGGACTTCGCGGCAAGCAGCAGCCAAGGAATGGCGTTGGCCACTGGCGCATCGGCACGCTCCTTCAGCGTACCCAAGACCTTGCTGCCATCGGTCGATTCCCAATGTGGGCCGGCATAGTGTCGGCCGACCCGGTTTCCGCGCGCGTCGAAGAGATCGGCTTCGGGAGCCACGAACGCCCATTCATACTCCCCGACTCGATCCTTTCGGGCACGGCATTCGTAGATCTGCACGCCCTTTGCGGGAACGATCAGCGCCAGCGATTCGTTCGCGCCGGGTTTGAGCTTATCCGGGACCCGGACCATAGACGTCGGAGATTGCGGGCTTGCGCAGCCGGCGACGAGGAGTGTGAGCAGGAAGGCGGAGACCTTGGCTGTCGTGGACAAGGTGTCCTCCCGTCGATCAGAACACGACGACCCCACGCGCCACCTGCCCACTGCGGAGTGCCGCAAACCCCTCGTTGATCTCGCTGAGCTTGTAGGTTCTGCTAACGAGCTGATCGATCTTCAGACGGCCGTCCAGGTACAGGTCGACCAGCTTCGGGAAGTCGATGTTCGGGCGCACCGAGCCGTACATCGTGCCGCGGATGGTCTTCTCCTGGAGCGCCATCATGTAGGGCGTGATCGGCGCGCGCACGTTCATGGCCGCCATGCCCACGATGACCGCGGTGCCGCCGGGGCGAATCGCGTCGAGAATTTGTAGCGTCGTGGCCTCGCCGCCGATCGCGTCGAAGGCGTAGTCGGCGCCCCGGCCGCCGGTCAAGCCACGGACCGTGTCCACCACGCTCTGGCGGCCGGCGTTGATCGTGTGCGTGGCGCCGAATTCGCGCGCGTACTCGAGCTTGTTGTCGAGCAGGTCACACGCGGCGATCAGGCGCGCCCCCGCCAGGCGCGCGCCCTGGACGACGTTCAGCCCGACGCCGCCGCAGCCGATCACGACGACCGACGCCCCGGCTTCCACTTCCGCGCAGCGGGTCACGGCGCCCACGCCCGTGGGCACGCAGCAGCCCATCAGCGCCGCCTGCGGCCACGGCATCTCCTTGCGAATCGGCACCAGCATCTCCGCGGGACAGACGACCGACTCCGCGAACGTCCCGATCCGCGCCATCTGGAAGATGTCCTGGCCGTCGCGCTTGAGGCGGCAGGTGCCGTCGAGCATCATCCACCGCTGCGACTGATGGCCGTCGCACAGGATCGACCGACCGATCGAGCAGTAGAGGCAGCGCCCACACTGAGGACGAAAAGAGAAGATCACGTGGTCGCCGGGCCTGACGTTGCCGACGCCGGCGCCGACCTCCTCGACGACGCCGGCCGCCTCATGACCGAGCACCATCGGCAACGGGATCGTCCAGTCCCCGTTCATGATGTGCCAGTCGCTGTGGCAGACGCCCGCGGCCTTCACCCGGACGCGCGCTTCCCCGCCCTGCGGCCCCTGCTGCTGGACGTCGACGACTTCGAGCGGCGTATTGGCTTTGTAGAGGATCGCGGCTTTCATCATCCGTCTCCTTGGGGAAGCTTCATCAGCTCGAGCGCCGCACGGCCGAGGTGACCGTAGGGCGTACCGAGCGTCTCGATGATCTCGAAGTGATTGTAGTCCTCGCCGACCAGGAGCTTCACGGGCTTGCCGGCCGCTGTCACCGCGGCGACGAAGTCGCGCGCCTGTCGCTGGAACTCTGGAGACTCGAGCGTGCCGTAGCTGACGACGATCGGCGCGCTCAGCTTGTCCAGGTGTCGCTGCGCGCTGAGCGCCTGCTCCATCTCGTCCGTGAACTTCACGTAGTTGCTCCGCGCCGACAGGCGCACCGCCTCGAGGTCGTACATGCCGCTCGAGCAGAGGCCGCCCTTCACGATGTCGGCCGGCAGGTCGAAATCGCGAGGCCAATCGGTCGTGAGCACGACACCGGCCAGATGCGCGCCCGAGGAATGGCCCGAGACGTAGAGACGGTCGGGATCGCCGCCGAAGCCGCGGGCGTTTCGGTACACCCAGGCGACGGCTCGACGCACCTGGTCGGCCATGGGCATCAGGCTGCCGCCCACGTCCTGGACCGCCGCGAAGTCCGGCACGACGAAATACGCGCCGGCGCGGACGAACAGCTCGGCCGGGAAGGCGTAGTTCTTCGCGAGGCCGGCCCGCCACGCACCGCCGTGGATGAAGACGTTGATCGGCGCGCTGGCGCGCCCGGCGGCGTAGAGGTCGAGGCCTTCGACGGGCGCCGCGCCGTACGCGAAGCGCCGCGGCCCGCCGAGACGCGCGCGAACGGCGTCGCTCTGGGTCGCGTAGCGTCTGACGAGCTGCTCCCGATTCGGCGCCCAGACGGTCTGATCGTAGGCCGCGTCGAGCTCGGCCTGATCGAGATCGAGCCACACGTGCGGCCCCTTGGCGCGAGGACCGGGCGGCACGGGGCCGGGCTGTTGCGCGAACGCGGCGCCCCCCACCGCCATCACGACACCGGCCGCCGCGGCACCCGGAGCAACGCTGCGCGCGAGGCGATCACGCGCGTCAGTCGAGCGCCGGGCGGCGCTGGGCCCAGGGGCGCGCCGCTTCGAACGCCGCGGAGGCCTGTAAGACCGTCAGATCCGCGAAGCGACGGCCGACGATCTGGAGCCCGACCGGCAACCCGGCGGGCGTGAACCCGGCGGGGACCGACGCGGCGGGCTGACCGGTGAAGTTGAAGGGATAGCTGAACGAGGCCCAGCGGATCCAGTCCCACACGTGCTGCGGCCAGTGCTGGGGATTCAGACGCCCGACCGGGAACGCGGCCACCGAGAGTGTCGGCGTCAGGAGCAGATCGTATTTCTCGAAGAGCGGCCGCACGGTGTCCCAGTAGGCGAGCTTCTGGGCGCGCGCCTCGACGTAGTCGACCATGCTGTACTGCATGCCGTCCTCGATGCACGCGACGAGCCCGGGATCCATGCGGTCGCGCCACTGCGGAAGGTACTGCGCGTAGTTGCCGGCCTCGTGAGCGCTCCAGAGACAACGGATCAGGTCGTGCGAGTCGGCGAAGCCGGGCTTGACCTCCTCGACCACGCAGCCGAGCTCGCCGAACGCACCGACCGCCTGAGCGATCAGGGTGGCGACCTCGGCGTCCACCGGGAATCCACCCAGGTCGGCGCTGAAGGCCACCTTGAGTCCCTTGATGCCGCGATCGAGCTTGCCGACGTAATCGTCGGGCGCGGCCTCGAGCGAGGTGCGATCCCAATCGTCCGGCCCGGCCATCACGGACAGCATCAGCGCCGCGTCCGCGACCGTGCGGGTCATCGGGCCCATGTGCGAGGCATAGTCGTTGTTCGAGATGGGCCACATCGGGACGCGTCCGTACGAGGGCTTCAGCCCGAAGATTCCGCAGAAGCCGCTCGGGATGCGAATCGAGCCGGCGCCGTCCGATCCTTGATGGAGCGGCCCCAGCCCGGCGGCTGCGGCCGCACCGGCACCGGCGCTGGAGCCGCCCGTCGTCATGCCCGTGCTCCACGGGTTCCGCGTGATGCCGGTGAGCGGGCTATCACCGAGCCCCTTCCAGCCGAACTCCGGGGTCGTCGTCTTGCCGAGCATGACGCCGCCCGCATGCTTGAGTCGGCGGACGACCGGCGGATCGACGTCGGGCACCCGCTCAGCGAAGATGAACGAGCCGGACATCGTCCGGACGTCCTTCGTGTAGTGCAGGTCCTTGATCGAGAACGGGATGCCGTGCAGCGGCCCGCGCGCCTCGCCCTTCATGAGCGCCCGCTCGGCCGCGCGCGCCGCGGCCAGGGCCAAATCGGCCGTGACCGTGCAGAACGCGTTCACGATTGGATTGATGCGCTCGACGCGATCGAGCACCGCGCGCGTCAGCTCGACGGGCGAGAGCTTCTTGGCGCGGATCAGCCCGGCCAGCTCGGTCGCCGGCGTGAACGCGAGGTCGGTGGAGGCCATCACAATCTCCCCGCTACTTCTTGGAGACCAGCCAGTGCCCGAGCGCCAGATGCGGGAGCCCCGAGCGCTCGAACGTGTCCACCGCGTCCTCGGGCGAGCACACGAGCGGCTCGCCGTGGAGGTTGAACGAGGTATTGAGCACGGCGCCGATTCCCGTCCGGCGCTCGAACTCGCGGATGACGCGGTAGTAGCCCGGGTTCCACGCCTCGTCGAGGATGTGGGCGCGCGCCGTGCCATCTTGCGGATGGATCGCCGCGACGATCTCGTCACGCCGCTTCGCGTTGGTCGGGAACGCCAGCATCATGTACGGCGAGGCGAAGCTCTTCGGGTTCAGGAGATAGTCGCCCTCGCGCTCGCGCAGCACCGTCGGCGCGAATGGCATCCAGAAGTCCCGGCTCTTGATCATCCGGTTGATCAAGTCGACGACGCGGTGATCGGACGGATTCGCCAGGATCGAGCGGTTGCCGAGAGCCCGCGCCCCGAACTCCATGCGGCCGGCGCAGCGCGCGACGACGCCGTCGGACACGAGCAGCTCGGCGATCTTCTCCTCGATCGCGGTGTGCTCGCTCACGCGGTAGCGGCTCGCGAGGTTGCGCCCCTTGATCACGGCCTCGATCTCCGATTCCTGGATGTCGGGACCGAGATATGCCGGACCGAAGGGCTTGGGCGCCGCCTTGCCGCCCGATTCCGCGCAGAGGTCGAGATAGCCGAGATAGGCCGCGCCCACCGCGTTCGACTCGTCACCGCACGAGGGGAACACGAACAGATCGCCGAGCCAGGTCTCGTCGGCGATCAGCATGTTCGCCTTCACGTTCATGAACACGCCGCCGCCGAGCGCCAGCCGCTCGCCGCCGTAGCGCTGACGCGCCACGCGCGCCCACCGCACCAGCGCCTCCTCGAGAATCTGCTGGGCGCCGCCGGCGATCCCGTCGAAGCGGAGGCCCAGCGTGGCCTCGAGCAGCGCGCGATAGAGAGGCCCGCGGCGGCGCCACTCGAAGCGGCTCGGCTTGCCCTCGGTCATCGTGAAGACCTTGCCGAGCGCGGCGACCGCCCGTTCCGTTTCGCGCGCCGGCGCGTAGGGCGCCAGCCCCATCACCTTGTATTCGTGCTCGCCCGGCTTCATGCCGAGCAGCAAGGTGACGAGCGTGTAGAAGGAGCCGAGCGAGCCCGGGCCGCTCGGTGTCGCCTCGTGCCGGGTCAGCATGACGCCGCTGGCGCTCGACACCGTGCCACAGAGGCCGTCGCCGGAGTTGT
>QHSQ01000346.1 GCA_003221615.1 Candidatus Rokuibacteriota bacterium
GGCCGTGAACGGGAAGCGTCCGACCGAGACCTCACGCCCGGCTTCCTTCGCGCGCGCTTCCGTCCAGCCGATCGAGGCGATCTGGGGGCGGCAGTACGTGCACGACGGCACGTTGCCGTAGTCGACGGGCCGCGGGCTCTTGCCGGCGATCGCCTCGGCGGCCACGACGCCCTCGGCCATGGCCTTATGCGCGAGCAGCGGCGCGCCGGCCATGTCGCCGATCGCGTAGAGCCCCTTCACCGAGGTCTCCATGGTCGGCGAAACCTTGACGAACCCGCGCTCCAGCTGGACGCCGAGGCCCTCGAGCCCGAGGCCTGCCACCTTCGCGGCCCGGCCGACAGCCATCAGCACTTGCTCGACCTCGAGCTTCTCGCCCCCGAGATCGACGACGGCGCCGGGACCACCGGGCTTGACCGACGCCACCTTGACGCCGGTCTTGAGGGTGATCCCCCGACGGGTGAAGGTCCGCGCGAGCTCCTTGGAGACATCCTCGTCTTCGACCGGCACGACGCGCGGCAGCGCCTCGAGCAGGGTGACCTGCACGCCGTACGAGGTGAAGACGTCGGCGAACTCGACACCGACCGCGCCAGCGCCGACGACCGCGATCGACTTGGGCGCGCGCTCGTTGCGCACGGCGCCGTTCGAGGAGATCACCGTCTTCTCGTCGATGGTGACACCCGGGAGCGACTTCGGCTCCGAGCCGGTGGCCAGGATGACCGCGCGCGCCTCGAGCGTCTCGGCGCCGCCGGTCCCCTTCACCTCCACGACGCTCTTTCCCTTGAGCGTGCCCCGCCCCGGGAACAGCGTGATCTTGTTCTTCCGGAAGAGGAACTCGACACCCTTGGCCATCCGATCGGCGACCCGGCGGCTCCGCTGTACCGCCTCGGGATAGCTCGCCTCGAAACCGTTCAGACGAATGCCGAAGTCTGCGGCGTGGTTCAGGAGTGTGACGACCTCCGCGTTGCGCAAGAGGGCCTTGGTGGGGATGCAGCCCCAGTTCAGGCACACGCCGCCGGGGCGGTCGTCTTCCACCGTCGCGACCGAGAGCCCCAGCTGGGCGCACCGGATCGCCGAGACGTAGCCGCCCGGCCCGGTGCCGACGACCACGACGTCGAATTTATGGGTCGCCATCGCTAGACGAGGAGGCGCAGCGGCTCTTCGAGCAGGCGCTTGACGTCCTGGAGGAACCGGGCGCCCATCGCCCCGTCCATCACGCGGTGATCGCACGAGATCGTCAGCATCATCCGCCGGCCGACCCCGAGCCCGCTCTCGTCCACCACCGGCACGCGGCGGACCGATCCGACCGCCAGGATCGCCCCCTCCGGCGGATTGATGATCGCCGAGAACTCGGTGACGTCGAACATCCCGAGATTCGAGATCGAGAACGTGGCGCCCGACAGCTCCTGGGCTCGAAGCTTCCTGTTCCGCGCGCGCTCGACGAGGTCGCGCGCCTCGACGGCGATCTGGGCCAGCGGCTTGGCGTGACAATCACGCAGCACAGGGGTGATGAGCCCGTCCTCCAGCGCCACGGCGATGCCGATGTGCGCCCGATGGAAGACGCGGATCGCGTCGCCCTGCAGCGAGGCGTTCACCCCCGGATGCGACAGGAGCGCCAGGGCAGAGGCTCGGATCACGAGGTCGTTGACGGAGATCTTGGGCTGCCCCTCCAGCGTGTTGAGCTGCTCGCGCAGCTCCCACGCGTGATCCATCGCCACTTCGCTCGTGACATAGAAGTGGGGTACCGGCGCCTTGGACAGAGGCATCCGCCGGGCGATCGCCGCGCGGATCTGCGTGAGCGGAACGTCCTCGAACTCGGCGCCAGCCGCGGCCGCAGGCATCGCGATAGCCGGCGCAGCGCCCGAGCCGGCAGCCTCGACATCGCGGCGAATGATCCGCCCCCCCGGCCCCGAGCCCTGGATGAGCCGAAGATCGACACCCGTCTGCGCCGCGATCTTCTTCGCCAGCGGCGAGGCCTTGACCCGCCCGGACTGGGTTCCCTGCCCTAGACCAGCGGGCACAGCGGAGGGCGCGCCGACCACCGCCGCCGGGCGCGCGACCGGTGTCGGCGGAGCCGATGGCGTCGCTGCTGCAGGACGAGGCGCAGGCGCGGTCGCCGAGGCCGCGCCGGCGGGGGCGGAAGCGACGAGGGCAGCGATGTCGTCGCCCGGCTCTGCAATGACCCCAATCAGTGCCCCGATGGTAGCCGTCTCCCCAGCCGGGACGAAGATCTTGCGCAGCACGCCGGCGCCGAACGCTTCCATTTCGACGTCGGCCTTGTCGGTCTCGACCTCGGCAAGGATGTCGCCGCCCTGGATCCGGTCGCCTTCCTTCTTCAGCCACTTGATGATCTTGCCGCTCTCCATCGCGTCGGAGAGCTTGGGCATGACGACCTTCGTGACGGCCATGGCTCAGCTCCCGTTCGCGTTGCACACGCGGCGGACCGCGGCGACGATCCAGTCCTTCGACGGCGTCTTGAGCTTCTCGAGGTTGCGCGCGTAGGGCATGGGCGCGTTCGAGCCGGTCACGCGCTCGACCGGCGCGTCGAGATCGTCGAACGCCTGCTCGGTGACCGACGCGGCGATCTCCGAGCCCATGCCGGCGAAGCCGGCGCCCGCCTCGACGACGACGACGCGATGAGTTTTCCGAACCGAATTGATGATGGTCTCGGTGTCCATGGGCCGCAGGGTGCGCGGGTCGACCAGCTCGACCGAGATCCCCTCCTTCTCCAGCTCTTCGGCCGCCTCCATCGCGCGATACATCATGCCCATGTACGCGATCACGGTGACGTCGGTCCCCTCGCGCCGCACGATGGCTTTGCCGAGCGGAATCAGGAAGTCGGGATCTTCGGGCACCTCGCCCTTGACGTTGTAGAGCGTCTCGGATTCGATGAAGATCACCGGGTTGTCGTCGCGGATCGACGATTTCAAGAGCCCCTTGGCGTCCATCGGCGTCGTGGGGCGCACGACCTTCAGGCCCGGCACGTGATAGAAATAGGTCTCCATCGACTGCGAGTGCTGCGCGGCCAGCTGCGCGGCCGGTCCGCCCGGGCCCCGGATGACGATCGGCACGTTGAACTGCCCGCCCGACATGTAATACATCTTCGCGGCCGAATTGACGATCTGGTCGAGGGCCAGCAGCGCGAAGTTGAAGGTCATCATCTCGACGACCGGGCGCAGCCCGGCCATCGCCGCGCCGATCCCGACGCCCGTGAATCCCGACTCGGCGATCGGCGTGTCGACCACGCGCTGGGCGCCGAACTCCTTCAGGAGCCCCTGCGTGACCTTGTAGGCGCCCTCGTAGAGACCCACTTCCTCGCCGATCACGAAGACGCTCGGATCGCGGTGCATCTCCTCGCGCAGCGCCATGTTCAACGCCTCGCGATAGGTCATCACCGCCATCGTCATGGCTCCTTGTAGATGTCGGTGAAGAGCCACTCGCCCGGCGGCTCCGGTGAGGCGTCGGCGAAGGCGACCGCCTCGTCGATGCGGTCGTTGACGTCCTTCTCGACGGCGCGGATGTCGGCCTCCGAGAGGAGGCCCGCGCCGAGGATCTTGTCGCGGAACAGGGCGATCGGATCCCGGAGCTTTTCGCGCTCGACTTCTTCCTTCGTGCGGTAGACCGCGCCCGCCGGATCGCGCATCGAGTGGCCACGGTAGCGGTAGGTGTCGGCCTCGATCAGCGCCGGAGTCTTCTGCTGCCGGGTCCGAGCGACGGCGCGGCTGACGGCCTCGCGGACCGCCAGGACGTCCATCCCATCGACCTTTTCCGCCGGGATGCCGTAGGTCTGGCCGAACTTCCAGATCTCCGTCTGGGCGAGCGCGCGCTCGACCGAGGTGCCCATCGCGTAGCGGTTGTTCTCGCACAGGAAGATGACCGGCAGCTTCCAGAGCGCGGCCAAATTCATCGATTCGTGAAACTCTCCCTCCGGCACCGCGCCGTCGCCGAAGTAGCACACGA
>QHSQ01000099.1 GCA_003221615.1 Candidatus Rokuibacteriota bacterium
CGCCGGACGACTTCGCCCGCTGGGTGGCGGCGCAGCAGGCGGTGGCCGCCGACGTTCCCGCGGTCCGGGCCGGGCGTGACATGTTCACGTCCGTCGCGTGCATCAGCTGCCACACGGTCAGGGGCACACCGGCCAACGGCGTGTTCGGCCCCGACCTCACGCACCTGATGAGCCGCGCGACGCTCGGAGCGGGCGTGGCGGCCAACACGCCCGAGAATCTGCGCGCCTGGGTGAACGATCCCGCCGCGCTGAAGCCCGGGGCGCTCATGCCGGCGATGAAGCTCTCCAATGATCAGCTGGACACGCTCGTCGCTTACCTGGCGACGCTTCGCTGAGGGGGAGGACGGCTATGAGCGTGGTGGCTCCTCCGATTGCGGCGCGCGAGCCGCTCATCGAGCGCGCCGGCCTCCTCACGCAGGTCCACGAGTGGGTCGTCACCGTCGACCACAAGCGTCTCGGCGTCATGTACGTCGTCGCGGGCCTCACATTCTTCCTGATCGCGGGTCTCGAGGCGGGCGTCATACGCTGGCAGCTCGCCATCGCCGGGAACACCGTCGTCTCCCCGCAGGTCTTCAACCGCCTGTTCACCGTGCACGGGACCACGATGGTCTTCCTGGTCGGCATACCGATCGTCTTCGGCTTCGCCAATTACCTGGTGCCGCTCATGATCGGCGCCCAGGACCTCGCGTTTCCGAGGCTGAACGCGTTCGGCTTCTGGGTCTTTCTGTTCGGGGCGCTGCTGCTGTACTTCAGCTTCCTCGGCGGGGACGGCCTCTACGGGGCGGGCTCCGCTCCCGACGTCGGATGGTTCGCCTATGCGCCGCTGACCGGACGCGCGTTCTCCCCGGGGAACAGCACCGACTACTGGAACCTGTCCATCCTGGTGACCGGATTCGGAACGGTCGCAACGTCCATCAATCTCGTCGCGACCATCCTGACCAGGCGCTGTCGCGGGATGAGCCTCGGCCGCATGCCGCTGTACGTCTGGATGATGCTGGTGGTTTCCGGCATGACGATCATGGCGCTGCCTCCGCTGACGGCGGCGCAGATCATGCTGCTCCTCGATCGGTTCCTCGGCGCGCATTTCTTCGACACCCAGGCCGGGGGGTCCGCGGTCATGTGGCAGCACTTCTTCTGGTTCTTCGGCCACCCCGAGGTGTACATCCTGATGGTCCCCGGCTTCGCCATGATCTCCGAGATCATCCCCGTCTTCTCGCGGAAGGTGATCTTCGGCTATCCCATGGTTGTAGCGGCGTCGCTCGCGATCGGCTTCCTCTCGATGACAGTCTGGGCCCACCACATGTTCGCGGTCGGCATGGGGGCGCCCCTCAACTCCGCCTTCGCGGCGTCGACCATGCTGATCGCCATCCCCACCGGGATCAAGATCTTCAACTGGGTCGCCACCATGTACGGCGGGCGGATCCGGTTCGCGACGCCGATGCTCTTTGCCTGCGCGTTCCTCTTCCAGTTCCTGTGCGCGGGCCTCACCGGCATCATCCTGTCGGTGGTGCCCTTCAACTGGCAGCTCACCGACTCGTACTTCGTCGTGGCGCATTTCCACTTCGTCCTGGTGGGCAGCCTGATCTTCACGATCTTCGGCGCGATCTATTACTGGTTCCCCAAGGTGACCGGTCGCCTGCTGAGCGAGCGGCTGGGGCGCTGGCACTTCTGGTTGTTCGTCGTCGGGTTCAACCTGACGTTCGTGCCGATGCACTGGGCCGGGATGCTCGGCATGCCGCGCCGCATCTACACGTATCCCGCCGACCGCGGCTGGGACCTCTGGAACCTGATCGCGTCGCTCGGGGTGCCATTCCAGGCACTCGCGGTGCTCGTCTTCGTGGTCAACGTCGTGATCTCGCTGCGACGGGGCGCGCCGGCCGGCAACGACCCGTGGGACGCGTGGACCCTCGAGTGGGCGACGGCGTCGCCGCCGCCGCCCTATAACTTCGAGACCGTACCCGTCGCCGCCAGCCGCCGGCCGCTCTGGGACCTCAAGCACCCGGACGATCCCGACGGCCCGCACGAGTAAGCTCCCTCGCCGTCGCCGGGCACGCCAGATACCAGGTCTTCGGGATTCACGCGAAGCCGAGCGGCTGTCACCTGCGCCGCCGGCAGGAACTGCGACACGGCGGATGAGAGAGCGTCAGTCGCCGGCGGCGAAGGTCAGGGCGGCGGACGTCGTCAGCAGCTCGGCGCGGCTCTGGATCTGGGTGGTCCGGGCGCGGGCGAGATCGCGCTGTGCCGCCAGCAGATCGAGGACCGTCGCCAGCCCTGCGGAACGATACGACTCGAGCGTCGACGCGTAGGCTTCCTCGGACGCGGTGAGCAGCGCCAGCGCGTACTCGTGCTTCCGGAGCGCCGTCTTCACGTCCGCGTAGGCCTTCCACACCTCGCGGATTGCCTTCAGCTCGAGCGCGGCCAGGTCGGCCTCGGCCACGCCGCGCACGGAGGTCGCCTCGCGCAGCGCGTTCTCGCGCTCGAAGCCGTCGAACAGCCTCCACTCGAAGTTGAGGAACGCGCCATACTCCGTTTCGTTCGTGGTGAACGTCCCGGAGGGTGGGCCCACGCGATACCGCTGCACCGCCTGGCCGACCGCGCCCGAGAACGACAGACGCGGCCTGAACTCCGCTCGCGCGCGCCGCTCGTCAGCCTCCCGGGCCCGCACGGCCGCCAGACGCGAGGCCAGGTCCGGCCGGCGAGCGAACGCGCGGTCGATGATTTGCTCCACCGATTCCGCGAGCTCGCTGGGAAGCGGCACGACCGAGAGATCGGCCGTGCGCATGAGCCCGGTCGGCGGGATTCCAAGGCTCTCGGCGAGGGCGGCTTGCGCATCGTTCACGCTGCCCAGCGCGTCCTGCACCTCGTAGGCGGCGCGAGCCCGCTCCTGCCGCGCAAGCAGGATATCGGGCTGCGTGGCCAGACCTCGTTGTAGCCGCGCGTCCACCGCCTCCTCCACGGCCGTGGCAGATTCGAGCGAGGCGCTCGCCGCGCTGACCCGAGCGCGACTCGCGTCCAGTCCGAAGTAGGTCTTGGCCACGGCGAAGGCCACTTCCTGAAGCTTGCGGTTGAACGCGAAGTTGGCGCGGAGGAGCTCCTGGCCGCCGCGCTCGACGCTGGCGTGGCGACGACCGAAGTCGAGCAGGATCCAGTTGAGCTGGAGCTGCGGATTGACGCCCGGGCCTTCGGTCGTGAACGTCCCGCCCGGAGCCGCGTGGGTTTCCCGCGAGGTACCGCCGTTGGCCATCGCGAACAAGGTCGGGTAGTACGCCGCCTCGGCGCGCGCGGCCTGGGCGGCCGCGGCGCGTGCCTCTTCCCACGCCCGTCGCGTCTCGGGGTTGGTGCGATGCGCGAAGTCGATGAGATCGGCGAGGCCGTACAGGGTCTGGGGATCGATTTGCGTCTCGGGACCGGCGAGCGTGCGAGGACGCTGGGTCGTCACCCCGGGCGGAGGCGACCAGGGCGTCGAGAATGAGCGCGGGGCCGCGGCGTACGGAGCCCGCACAGGCACCGGCAGGTCCGCGCATCCACCGAGTGCGCCGATCACGACAACAAGCGCCAGCCCGCACCGGCGTCCTGGAGAGTGCATCGGAAGCCGCATTCTACCTCTAGGACGCCTCGTTCTGATCGGCTGGTGACGATGAGCGGCTCGTAGACCTCGAGCGGCGTCACGGCACGCGCACGGTCAGCTCCAGCACCTTGCCGGCGCGCAGAATCTTCAGCGTGAGCGTGTCTCCCGATTTTGCCGCTTCCATGCGCTCCCGGATCCGCTGCACCACCGCTTCGCCCGGTCCGAACTCGACCCCTCCGACCGCGAGGATGATGTCGCCGCGCACCACGATGTCCTCCCCGTTCACGCGCGCGACGCGGTCGCCGTCCTGGACGCCGGCCGACCATGCCGGTGATCCGCGGGCCACCGTCTTCACGAGGTAGCCGGCCGGCTGCGGCACGTTGAGAATCTCCGCGACCTCACCGGCGACGATCTGTCCTTCGATCCCGGTCCAGAACGTCTTGTCCTCGGACAGCAATCGGCGTGCCGCGTTCGAGGTCACCACGAAGCCGAGCCCTTCGCTGCCCCCGGACTTCGAGATGTTGTGGCTGACGATGCCGATCACCCGGCCGCCGAGGTCGAACATCGGGCCGCCGGAGTTCCCCTGATTGATCGGCGTCGTGGTCTTAAAGAACTCGGCGAGTGGCATCGCTCGATACACCGTGTTCGGCGGATAGCGAGCGCTGATCCAGCCGACGCTCAGCGAACGGCCGAGCCCGTACGGGGCGCCCACGACCAGAACCTGGTTGCCGACGCGGACGCTGTCGGAGTCCCCGAGCGGCGCCACTTTGAACGACCCCGGGGTGGTGTGGACGCGAAGCAGGGCGAGGTCCGCCGCCGGTTCGGACGCCACGACGTGAGCGCTCACGGTCGCGCCATCGGCGAACTCGACGGTGATCTCGTCCATCGCCTGCACGACGTGGGCGGCTGTGATCACGTCGCCCTGCGCGCTGACCACGACGCCGGAGCCGATCTCCGTGATGTACGTGAGGCCACGTCCGTTGACGCCGATGTCACGGCCCCGGCCGCGAATAACCACCACGCTGGGGCTCATCTGGTCGAAGACGCCGCGTACATTGTCCGCGGCGACCGGCGCGGGCAGGACGCCGAGGACGACGCAGACGGCCATCAGCACTCCAGCTTTCAAAGCCATCGCCATCGGCTACCTTTCGTACTCTGCGAGTCGGGCCTGGTCTACCCGGTGTTGGTCGCCATAGCCATACCTCCGTCGAGTAGGACGCCGCCGGCGACCGTAAAGTAACTGCGCCGTTACCCTGGCATGGTGAAAAGCGTCTCAAGAGCATGACCAGCCGCGTGGCGGGCGGTGCCGCCCTTGTCCTGTGTGCAGCGGCCTGTGACCCCGTGCTGAACGTCGCGGGCTCGTTCTTCCCGGCGTGGATGGTGGCGATGCTCGTCGGCGTCGCGCTCACCGTCGCCGTTCGGCTCGTCTTCGTCGTCGCTGGGCTCGAGCCGCACCTGGGACCGCCGGTCCTTATATATGCGAGCCTCGGGCTGCTCCTGACCGTGGCGACCTGGCTGGTCCTCTATCGAGCCTGATGTATGGACGCGGGCGCGCGTGCCGCCTTAGCCCGCTTCGTCCTCGGCCGCGCGCTCGGCGTCTCGATCGTCGTCGTCGCTGTGCTCGCCGGCCTCTACGCCTATCGGTTGACGTTCGTGCAGCCGCGCACCGACGACGCCGCTGTGCGTGCCAACGTCGTCGGGATCGCGCCCCAGGTCAGCGGTCCCATCGTGGATCTGCGCGTCGTGGACAATCAGCACGTGAGCCAGGGAGACCTGCTCTTCGCCATTGATTGCCGTCCCTACGAGGCGCGACTGGCTCGCGCCCGCGCCGATCTGGCCCTCTCCCTCAAAGAAGTGGACGCGCAGCGGAAGGCAATCGCCACGGCGGGATCCGAGGTCGGTCGCCGAGAGGCCAGCCTGGCGTCGGCGACCGCGCAGCTCACACGCGCCGAGGAGGAGCGAGCGGCGTCCGAGGCGGCGATCACCAAGCTGCAGGCCGAAGCCGATTACGCGGAGGACTATCTGGGCAGGGTCGAGCCACTGCTCCGGCGCCGGTTCGTGACGGCGGATCGCGTGGCCGAGGCCCGTAGCCGCCGGGACGTGAGCGCGGCCGCGCTGCAGGAAGCGCGACGACGCGCGCGGGCGGCTGCCGCCACGGTCGACCACGCCGTGGCCGCTCGCCGCGATGCGGCCCTTGCGGTCGACCAATCGCACCACGAGCACTCTCGGGCCGAAGACCTCCTGGCCCAGGTCGGTCATCTCAACGCGCGCGTGGAGGCCGCCAAGGCGGGCGTGCGGGCGACCGAGCTCGACGTTGGCTACTGTCAGCTGCGCGCGCCCTTCGACGGCTACGTGACGAACCTGAACATCGCCGTAGGCGAGTACGCCCGGCAGGGCCAGCAGGTCGTCGCTCTGGTGGACAACCGTGCCTGGTACGTTCTCGCGAACTTCAGCGAGACCTATATGGCGTCCATCCAGCCGGGGATGGAGGCGGAGGTGTATCTCGTCACGTATCCGCGGCGATCGTTTCGCGGGGTGGTGCAGGGGATCGGCTGGGCCAATCGACCCGAGGATGGCGCCACGGTCGGGGTGCTGCCCGAGGTGCGGCGCACGCTGAACTGGGTGCGACTTGCCAATCGGTTCCAGGTTCGCGTCCAGCTCGAGGAGCGCGACGCGGAGCGCCCGTTCCGGATGGGCACGACCGCCGTCGTCACCATCCGCGGTTTTCCGCCACGTCCCGTGGCCGCGGCGGCGCCGCCGCGCTGAGCACGAGGTCGCTCGTGAGCGTCGTCCCGGCGGTACCGCGGCAGATCCACCCGACGCCCGGAATGATCGAGTCGTTCTGGGCGGATCTGGCGCCGACGCCGGGACGCTGGCGGCGGTCCGCGTTCATGGGGCTCGGCACGGTGACGGCGCTCGTGGTCGCGTGGTCGCTCCAGGTGCCGAGCTTCGCCGCCCCGGTTGCGGCCTTCTTCGGGCTGCTCCCGAGCAACGTCTGTACCTGGCGCAAGCTGCCGCCCCGGCTCGCGCTCACGGCCGCCGGCGCGATTCTCGGCATCACGGTCGCCGGAGTGCTCGTGCAGCTTCCCTGGCTGCTCCTACCGACGTTCTTCGCCGGTGTGACGCTCGTCGCGTATTTCTGCCCGATCACGAACGCGCCACTGGAGCTGCTCGCCCTGCTTTATCCCACTTTCACTGCGTTCTACGTGGGCGTGTTCGACCCGCCCGGCATGCCGACCGCGGTGGGCGAGATCTCGGTCGCTTACGCGGTCGGGATCGTGACGGCGACCGTGTTCTCACGGCTGTTCGCGCCCGACGACACGGCAGCCACGCTGGCCAGCGCGCTCGCCGCCGGCTTCGCGTGCGCGCGCGCGCGCCTCGATCAGGTGACGGCCCGCTTCACCGCCGAGCGATTCGAGGCCATCCGCGTCGAGGCGCCGATTTCGTCGCAGTTCGCCCGCGATATACAGCTGCTGGAGCGCGTCCGACAGGAAGGCCGGTATCGCGACGACGTCGCGTTTCTCTGTCTCGCCGTCGTCGTCGTCGACCACGCGTTGACGCTGACGGACACGATGGACGTGCTCGCCCGGCACGACGTGGGCCGGACCTATCGGCGTCTGCTCGCGCCGCAGCTGAGCGTGCTCGTCGCCAGTCTCGACGACGCGCTCCGCGCGTTCGAGGAGGAGGCGCGAGGGCGTCGCCCTCGCGAGACGACCGTGGCCACGCAGGCGGGCGCACGATGGCCCGACCATCGCGAGGCCATCGCGGCGGTGGAATCGCAGCAACTGGCGCTCCGGCGGACCGGCACCCTGGCGCACGTGGACATCGCCGAGGAAGCCAACATGGACGCGTTCGTCAGGGCGCTGGTCAGCCTGGCCGACAGCCTGCACCTGTCGCCCGCAGAGCTTCGGGAACGGGTGACAACAGCCGCGAGACCGAACGGCGTCGCGCTTCCGCGTATCGACCCGTATGCGGCGCGCTACGGCGTGCGGGTCGGACTCGGCACGACGATCGCCTATCTGATCGGTATCGTCGCCGACACCGCGGACCTCTTCAACATCCTCTGGCATCCGGCATTTCTCGCCGTGGCGAGCCACGGCGCGACCATCCGCCGCGCCGGTACGCGTTTCATCGGCACCGCGATCGGCTGTGTGGTCGCGATCATCGCGACGATCGCGGTGATGCCGAATATCTCGGAGCTGCCCGCGCTGGCGGTCCTGCTGTTCGCGGTCACGATGCCATCCGCGTATCTGGCACTCGGCGGACCACGGTTCTCGTACGTCGGTGTGCAAATCGTCGTCGCTTACTCCCGCAGCCCGGGTCAGCTCAGCTCACGGTCGCGCAGGCGGCGGCCGCTCGTCAGCGAATTCTCGCGACCCTTCCTGACATCCTGAGGCTTGCCGACGAGGCGCGGGCCGAAGCGTTCGCGGGTGGCGTCGATACGCAGGCGGCCATCGTCGCGGGTGGGCGTGCCGTCCGTATCGGCTACCGCATCGCGGCCATCTGCGGCGGCCGCTCGGCGAACCCACGGCCGCCGCTCTCGGAACCGCTGCAGGCAGCGCTCACGAGTGTCGAGACCGCCATCCGCGCTTCGCTGGAGCTCGCGCTCCGCATGCTTCAGGCACGGCACACCATGGCCCGACCCGGCTCACGCGGCTATCGCCGGGCGTACGCGGCGGCCTCGGCGCTGGCGGAACAGCCGCGCCCGGACCTGTCCGGTCCTCTGAGCGCTCTCGAGCGAACAATCGACGCGGCTCGTTCAACCGAGCTCGCCGAGTGGCCTCCGGCCGCACGCGGAGCACTCGTGGCCGAAATCGAGCACCTGCAGCGCATCGTCGAGCTGCTGCCCTCGCTCGACCACCACCTCACGCAGACGATCCTGCCCGGGCTGTGACCTCGGCCTCGCCGTCGACATCTATAGAGTGTCGGCGCCATCTATAGAGTGTTGGCGCCATACGAAACGAAGTGTGGAGCCGGACGGAGGACGTGATGATATCGACCCTTCCGCCCAGTGCGATCCCGCCGAAGGACGTGCTGAGCGCGGTCGCGGCCGCTGAGTGAGACGAGCCATGCTCACGGCGACGGCGGACGCACGGGACAAAGACCATGGCATGAGCGCGCCCGACATGGAACGCGCGTCGGCCGCGCGCGTCGGGATGGTCGGCCTGATCGTCGCGGAGGCGTCGCTCTTCGCGGTCTTCGTCGTCGCCTATCTCTACGACCTCGGAAGGAGCCTCAGCGGGCCGACGCCCAGAGAGGTCCTGTCCGTCCCGGTACCCGGCACGGTGTGCCTGCTCTCTAGCAGCGTGACGGTGGCGCTCGCCGTGCGCGCGCTCGGCCGCGGCGCCGTTCGCCGTTGCGGCGCCTGGCTCTTGGCGACGGTACTGCTGGCGGTCGTGTTCCTCGCCGGCACCACGGCCGAGTGGATACGGCTCATCACGCGGGACGGACTGACGATCGGGACGAATCTGTTCGGGACGACGTTCTACGCGCTGGTCGGCCTGCACGCCTCGCACGTGATCGTCGGGCTCGTGATGCTGTCGCTCATCAGCGTGTTCGCCTGGTCGCGGGCCCTCAGGCCCGCCCACGCCGAGCGCGTGGAGCTCGTGTCCTGGTACTGGCACTTCGTCGACGCGGTCTGGATCGTCGTCCTCACTGTTGTCTACGTGATCGGGCGCTGAGCACGGGAGAAGAGTATGGGCGGAGCTTACTCTGATGTGGTCGTCAGGCTCGCCGCGCGCGACCGCCGCCAGCTCGCGGCGGATTTCGTGGCCCTCACGAAACCGCGGGTGGTCCTCATGGTGCTCGTCACGACGCTCATGGGCTACGACGTGGCGCTGACCGGCCCAGCGGACTACCTCCGCATGATTCACCTGCTGATCGGCTCGCTCCTCGCTGCCGGTGGGACGCTCGCGCTCAATCAGTACCGCGAGCGAGACCTCGACGCGCGGATGGATCGCACCCGCGCCCGGCCGCTGCCCGCGGGCCGTCTGCAGCCTCTCGAAGCGTGGCTGTTCGGCGTCGCCCTCACGCTACTCGGTACGGCGTACCTCGCGGCCCTGGTCAACCCCCTCGTCGCGCTGGTCACGCTGGCCACGACGATTCTGTATCTGTTCGCGTACACACCGCTCAAGCGACGGACCCCGCTCTGCACCCTGGTGGGCGCGGTGGCCGGCGCACTCCCGCCGGTCGCGGGATGGGCGGCCGCACGCGGCGACGTCGCGCCGGGCGCGTGGGTGCTGTTCGCGATCCTCTTTTTGTGGCAGCTGCCTCACACGCTCGCCATCGCGCGCCTCTATCGCGACGACTACGCGCGTGCCGGCGTGCGTGTGCTGCCGGTCGTCGACCCTGACGGCGCGAGCACCGAGCGCCAGGTCGTCCTGGCGTGCGTGGCGCTCGTCAGCGTGAGTCTGCTGCCGGCGGTCGCCGGCTGGACGGGGCCGATCTATCTCGCCGGCGCGTTGGTGTTGGGGCTCGCATTCTCCGCGGTCGGGGTCGAGCAGGCCCTGGTGCCGTCCCCGCGCGCCGCGCGTCACGTCTTGCTCGCTTCGCTCATTTATCTGCCCCTGCTCCTGGGGCTGATGGCCTTCGACCGGATATGACGCCCGCACCTGACGGACTCCGCGACCGATCGGACAGAGTCGAGCTGCCGGCGCCCACGGCCTGGCCGATGGTCCTGGCACTCGGGATCACCCTGGCGTTCGCCGGGCTCGTCACACACGCCGTCGTGAGCTGGGTCGGCATCGCCCTGGCGCTGATCGCCGCGGTGGGCTGGTGGCGCGAGGTCCTTCCCGAGGAACGGACCGAGGAGATCACGCTGCCTGCGGTCGAGCTGCGGTCCCCGGCGATCGTGCCGTTGCACCCCGCGGTCGAGCGCACCAGCATCGGCGAAGGTGCGCATCGAACGCGCGTGCCCGTCGAGATCCAGCCGTACTCGGCCGGAATCAGAGGTGGTGTCGTCGGCGGTGCCGCGATGGCCGTGCTCGCGCTGGTATACGGCGTGGTCGTGCAGCGGAGCCTGTGGTACCCGATCAATCTGCTCTCGGCCGTGGTCATGCCGTCGCTCGCGCATGCGACCGTCGCGGATCTTCGTGCGTTCAGCCTGCTGGCCCTCGTGATCGGGACCATCGTTCACGGACTCGTCTCGGTGCTCGTCGGTCTGCTGTACGCCGTCGTCCTGCCGATGCTGCCCCGCCGCCACATGCTCTGGGGTGGCGTCGTCGCGCCGCTCTTGTGGACGGGTATCCTGTGGACGGTGCTCGGCATCGTCGACCCGATGCTGAACGCGCGCGTCGACTGGCCGTGGTTCGTCGTCTCGCAGATTGGGTTCGGGCTCGCCGTCGGTATCGTCGTCGCGCGGGCCGAGCCACTGGCGACGATGCAGAGCTGGCCGATCGCGGCACGGGCCGGTGTCGAGGCATCGCGAAAGCCATGACGGTCGTGGGCGTCCTGAACGTCGCCGTGGCGATGCTGCTCTTCGTGAGCCTGGCCGGGTGCGACATCCTGCCGGGGCGGGCGAGAGCACGAGCGCAGCGCGACACTCCTCAGGCGCAAACGGCGGCGTTCCACGCGCTCTATGATCAGCAGTGCGCGGGTTGTCACGGTCGTGATGGCCGCCTCGGTGCGGCGCGGCCCCTGAATGATCCGGTCTACCTGGCGCTCGTTCCCTCGGAGCGGGTTCGCCATGTGATCGCGCAAGGCCTGCCAGGCACGGCCCAGCCCGCCTTCGCGCTGAGCGCGGGCGGTTCGCTGACCGACGAGCAGATTGAATCGCTCGTGCAAGGGCTCCAGGCATCGTGGTCGCGACCCGACGTGCTGCGAGGTGACGGTGTCCCGCCGTATGCGGCTCCGCTCGGAGATCCGGAACGCGGGAGCATTGTCTTCGCCGCGGCGTGTGCGAATTGCCACGGCGCGCATGGCGGCGGCGGGCCGAAGGCGCGCTCGATCGTGGATCCCTCGTATCTCGCGCTCGTGAGCGATCAGCATCTGCGTACCACCGTGATCGCGGGACGCGCGGACCTCGGGATGCCCGACTGGCGCGGGCAGATCCCTGGGCGCGCGCTGTCGCCGGCGGACATCTCGAACGTCGTCGCCTGGCTCGTCACGAAACGGACGCCGGTACCAGGCCGGTCGGGAGGATCTTGACCGATGTGTGCGAACCACGACTGCCTGCCGCCCGCGCCGCCGTCGCGGCGCGGTTTTCTCTTCACGCTGGGCGCTTCACTGAGCGCCCTCGCCGCCGTGCTGGCGGGAATTCCGATCATCGGATACCTCTTCGGGCCGGTCCGCGGGCGTGCCGGCCAGGCATGGATCAAGCTCGGTGAGGTGGCGCGCTTTCCCGAGGGACAGACGCGCCTGGCGACGTACGAGAACCCGTTTCGCGTGGCGTGGGACGGGCCGACTGCGAAGATCGCGTGCTGGGTACGTCGTGTCGGCAACGAGCAATTCCAGGTGTTCGCCGTGAACTGCGCGCATCTGGGCTGCCCCGTTCGATGGTTCCAGGAGTCGCGGCTGTTCATGTGTCCCTGCCACGGCGGCGTCTACTACGAGGACGGCTCGCGCGCGTCCGGGCCGCCGCCCCGCGGACTCTTCGAGTACGAGTACGAAGTCCGGAACGGGCAGCTCTGGGTGCGCGGCGGACAGCTTCCGACCCTGGCGGGACCAGTGTGATGCCGAAGATCACCGCAGCGCTGCGCTCGGTCGCCGGCTGGCTCGAAGCCCGTACGGGGCTTGCCGGCGCGATCACGCCCGTCGCCACCCATGCGGTGCCACGGAGAACCGCGAGCTGGTGGTACGTCTTCGGGAGCGCGACGCTCACGCTCTTCGTGCTCCAGATCGCCACCGGCATCTGCCTGGCGCTCGTCTACGTCCCCTCCGCCGACCAGGCGTATCAGAGCCTCCAGTACCTGAACGATTCCGCCGCGTTCGGCGCGTTTCTCCGTGCCGTCCACTTCTGGGGCTCGAACGCCATGGTGGCCGTGATGACCTTGCACATCCTCCAGGTCTTTCTGTTCGGCGCCTACAAGTATCCGCGCGAGATGACGTGGATCGCCGGCGTGTTCATGCTCCTGTGCACGCTCGGGATGGCGTTCACCGGCCAAATACTAAGGTGGGACCAGGATGCCTACTGGGGGCTCGGAATCGGGGCGTCGATCGCCGCGCGCGCACCCTTTGTCGGCGACACGCTCGTGCACGTGATGCTGGGCGGGCCGATCATCGCCGGCCGAACGCTCTCGCGGTTCTTCGCGCTCCACGTGTTCGTGATCCCGGGGATGCTCATCGCGCTCACCGGACTGCACGTCTGGCTCGTGCTGAGACTCGGCGTCAACGAGTGGCCGATGCCAGGACGGCTGGTCAATCGCGAGACGTACCGCGCCCGCTACGAGGCCGACGTGCAGCGGGACGGGGTGCCGTTCGTTCCCGTGGCGGTACGGAAAGACATGGTGGCGGCAGGTGTCGTGATTCTTCTCGTGCTGGCCTGCGCCGCGATCTTCGGCCCCAACGGGCCGCATGGCGTGCCCGACCCGACGATCACGGATGCGGCACCGCGGCCCGACTTCTATTTCCTTTCGCTGTTCGCCCTGATGGCGCTGCTGCCGCCGTGGACGGAGACGGCGATCCTGCTCGTCGGCATGCCGGTTGCGATCATGATCCTCTTCGCGGTTCCATTGCTCTCGCCCACCGGCGAGAAGAGCTGGCGGCGGCGGCCGGTTGCCGTTCTGAGCGCGCTCCTGATCCTCCTGGTCGTGACGACGCTCGCGGCGCTCGGCGTGATGTCGCCATGGTCACCGGTGATGGACGCCTCGACGGCGCTCGCCACGCCGGTGGCGTATGTGCAAGGCCGCTCACCACTCGAGCTGCAGGGCGCGATCGTGGTCCAGAGCAAGCAGTGCCGGAACTGCCACAGCCTCGGTGGTGAAGGCGGAGCGCGCGGCCCGGCGCTCGACGGCGTGGCGACGCGACTCACACGCGATCAGCTGATCCGGCAGGTCCTGCAGGGCGGCGGCAACATGCCGGCGTACGGCAAGAACCTCACGCCGGCGGAAGTGAACGCGCTGGTGGCGTTTCTCCAGACGCTGCGGCCGGCGAATCAACCGCCGGCGCGGACGCCCGTGGCCATGCGCCCGCCGGCGCGCGCGGAGTGATGCCTCACGCTGACACGTGGCCGACCTTGGCCGCGCTGCTCGCCGCCGCCGCGGTCTACACGCGCGGCTGGTGGGTGTTGTCCTCGCGGATGCCGGTGCGCTTCGGCAAGGGCCGCCTCGCAGCGTTCCTCGGCGGCCTCGCAGTGATCGCGGTCGCGCTGGCGTCACCGCTCGACACGCTCGCCGGCGGGCGCCTGTCGGCGCACATGGTGCAGCACCAGCTGCTGATGATGCTGGCGCCGCCGCTGCTCTGGCTCGGCGCGCCGATCGCGCCGATCCTGCGCGGGCTCCCGCGGCCAATGCGCCGCCTGGTCGCGGCCGCGCTGGCGTCGCGCGTTCTGCGGCCGACGGCGCACGTCATCGCGCACCCGGCGTTCGGCTGGGTGTCCTTCGCGCTCGCGTTCTGGATATGGCACGCGGCGCCGCTCTATCAGCTGGCGCTTCGGTCGCACGCGTGGCACCACGTCGAGCACGCCTGCTTCGTCGCGACCGCCATGCTCTTCTGGCGGCCCGTGATCCATGCCTGGCCCGACCGAGCGTCGTGGCCGCGGTGGACGATGATCCCGTATCTGCTCCTCGCCGATCTTCAAAACACGATTCTCGCGGCCATCCTGACGTTTTCCGACCGCCTGGTCTATCCCGCGTACGCGTCCGTCACGGTGGGTCGCCTGTCGGCGCTCGACGATCAGGCGATAGCGGGTGTGATCATGTGGGTGCCCGGGTCGCTCGTCTTTCTCGTTGCGGCAATATGGCTGGCGATGGAAGCGCTCGGCGGAGCGCGCGCCGTTCGCGGCGTGGCGTCGTCTGATTCCTACGGTTTCGGGGCCGGCGAAGCGTCCTGAAAGTACTTTCGGTAGATCGCCCGGAATGCCGCCGTCTGCTTGAATCGACGGAGCGCGTTCGAAAACTGCACGACGAACTCCGCCGAGACGCGTTGCTTGCTGAAGATCACGTAGAGGTTGTCTTCTTTCAGGCTGCGGGAGGGCAGGGGCGCGATCTTACCCGCGACGCCGAGCGACGCGATCAGCCGCATGCCGTTGACGTGGCTGGCGACCACGTAGTCGACGCGACCGGCTTCCAGCATGCGGAAGTTCGCCTCGTCGCTGGCCGTCTCCACGACATGCTGATGGCGGCGGGCAAAATCCCAGAACTCGGGAGAGATCGAGGCGCCGCGGAGCACGGCGATATCGTGCCCTACCAGATCGTCGAACGACGCGAAGCGCAGCCGCCCGACGTCCGCGGTGCGCACGAAGAAGATCCACTTGTCCCGGGCGAGGGGCTCGCTCGGAAAATGACAGTAGCGGGCGCGCTCCTCGTTGTAGAAGGCCGTGAAGATGCCGTCGCGCTCGCCGCGGAACACCAGCTGCGCCGCGCGCGCCCAGGGGAACTCCTCGAAGGAGACCTCCTGCTTCATCGCCGCGAAGACGCCTCTGAGCACCTCGGTGCTGAATCCGGGCGCGGCGGCGTCGGACAGATTCTCGTAGGGCACCCATTGATCGGTCACCAGCTGCAGTGGCGCCGCAGCCGACGGGGTCGGGGAGACTCCCGCGAAGACGACCAAAGCTGTCGCAATCAGAACGAACATCGTTCAGCGCCTATCTGTACCACAGGTCGTCACGTTGCTCGCCCGTGCGCTCGGATCGAATGGTGCGCGCCGCGACCGTGTGATACAGAGACTACATGTCGGCGCGCTCGCATAGCATGACGACGACCTGGCGTGTCTTCGATCGACTGCGGCGCGGAATCGGTCCGCGTCTGCTGGTCCGGGTCCTCCTGTTCAGCGTCGTCAGCACGCTCGTCCTGACGTTGTCGCAGCTCTATCTGGACTACCGCCGCGACACGGGGGCTATCAACGGCCGCATGTCCGAGATCGCGGACAGTTACGGTCATAGCCTCGGCGAAGGCCTGTGGAACCTCGATCGGCGTCAGCTCGAGCTGCAGATCGAGGGGATCCTGCGCTTCCCGGCCGTGCGCTTCGTCGAGGTGCGCGAGACCACCGACCGCGGCGATCCGATGGTCGTCAGCGGGGGGGCCCGCCGCGATCGCCCGTCGGTGAGGCGCCAGTTCCCGCTCTTTCGTCCCGCGCGCGGCGAGCAGCACCAGCTCGGCGTGCTGACGCTCGAGGCCAGCTTCGATGACGTCTATCGCGCGCTCCGCGAGAAGGCCGTCGTCATCCTGACCGGCCAGGGCGCAACGATCTTCGTCGTATCCTTGTTCGTCCTCTACCTCACTCACCGGTTGGTCACGAGACATCTCACGGCGCTCGCCGGCTTCCTCCGTCACTACGACGTGCTCCGGCCGCCTCCACCGCTCTCGCTGCAGCGGCGACCGCCCACGGAGAACGACGAGCTCGACGACGTGGTCGCGGCGTTCGAGACCATGCGCCGGACGCTGGAGCAGGCGTACGCGAATCTGCGTGCGAGCGAGGAGGTGCTCCGCGACTACGCGGAGACGGCGTCCGACTGGTTCTGGGCCACGGGGTCGGCGCACGAGTTCACCTACGTGTCCGAGCAGGTCCGCGCCTTCGGATTCCATGAGAGCGAGCTGCTCGGAAGGCGCCGCCTGGACGGCGCCGACGACGTGGCCGCAGAACCCCAGAAGTGGCGAGAGCACATGGCCATCCTGGAGCGCCACGAGCCCTTCCGCGACTTCGTCTTCCAGCGCCGGCGCCCCGACGGCACGCTCCAGATCGTGTCGGCCAGCGGTAAGCCCGTGTTCGACGGCGAGGGCCGGTTCACCGGCTACCGCGGCGTCGCACGCGACATCACCGAGCTGCGGCGCGCCGAGGAGATGCTGCGGGATCGCGAGCAGCGCATCCGCGACGCTCAGCTCGAGCTCGCCCGTGTCACCCGGGTCACGACGCTTGGCGAGCTCTGCGCGTCGATCGCGCACGAGATCAACCAGCCGCTGGCGGCCATCGTCGCAGACGCCAACGCCTCGCTGAACTGGCTGGCGCCGCCGGACCCTGACGTCGATCGGGTTCGCGACTCGCTGGACGCCATCATCAAGGACGGTCATCGGGCAGGGGAAGTCATCCAGCGCATCCGGCAGCTGACAACGAAAGGCGAAACCCAGAAGGGGACCGAGGATGTGAACGGCGTCATTCGCGACGTCATACCGCTGCTGCGCAGCGAGCTGCAGCGCCATCGCGTGGCCGCGCAGGTGGATCTGGCAGAGCTGCTACCTCCGGTCCTAGCCGACCGAGTCCAGTTGCAGCAGGTCATCATAAATCTGGTGATGAACGCCGTCGAGGCGATGGGGTCGATCGACGATCGGCCCCGCCAGCTCGTGATCCGGTCGCGCGGAGCCGCCGACGAGGTGATCGTGACCGTCCGCGACGCCGGCGTGGGCATCGAGCCGAGCGCGGTGGACCAGCTGTTCAGCCCGTTCTTCACCACCAAGCCCGGAGGCATGGGCATGGGGCTCTCGATCAGCCGCTCCATCATCGAAGCGCACGGCGGTCGGTTCTGGGCCACACCGAACGCAGACCACGGCGCCTCGTTTCACTTCACGCTGCCGGCCCTGCGCTGATCCCGGATCGGTCTGGCTACATATCCTCGTGCGCCGGGAGAAGCGGCGCACCGGTCATCGGTCGTTCGAGGCAGCACGACAACTCGAGGGACGAGCGGCCTTCAGGTCACCTGGTGTCCCGTCGACCAGAGAGGCGGGGACTGCGTCACTCGTTGGTGGCCCGTCGAACCGTCCTATGCGCGCATAGGTTCGCGGAGAATAGCTTTCTAAGCAAGGAGCGAGAACCCTTTCGTCAGGTCCTTCAGCGTCTTGAGATCGTCGACGATGTACGCCATGGAGGCCCGTATGCCCTTACCGCAGCGGACGGGCGCCAAGTCCGAGAGTTCTTCGCTCCGGCAGACGGGAAGCGTCAACGAGCCGTCACCTATCCAGGCCTGCTCGATCTTCAGATCATGAGGCACGTTCTCGACAAGCTGGTGGATCGCGGGCTCGTCCTGCTTGTCGGCTGCCAGTTGGGGATAGTGCAGAAGATTCACGATGGGTCGCTGCTTCAAGAGCGCCGGATCGGTCACAGGCTCCTTCAACGTGACCAGTGCCTCGGCGAGTCGCTGGCCGCCGGCGGTAAGTGAGCCGGCAAACTTCGAGCCCGGCGCAAGAGCCGGACCCGCCTTGCCGGTCGCGGCGTAGTACCGGGTCTGGAAGACCTGCCCGAGCCGCTTCGGGTAACCCTGGGTCCAACCGCGGGCGATCGCGGCATCATTGTCCACAAAGATGTAGGGGCAATAGGAGATCGGCTGGCCCTCGTAGAGCGCATCCACGAGCAGAAAGAACTCGCGATACTGATAGCGCGCCGGATCGAGATATTCCTCGTTTTCGCCGGCGAATTGCCAATCGTAGAACAGCGCGTGCCCGTGGCCATTCGCCGCCGGGTCCGGATCAAGCCCGGCGGGAAGCACAGCCGTCACCGCGGAAGGCTCCGACCAGAATTCGATGTCGAGGAAATCAGCCGAATAGTGCCAGGGAGGCGAGGGGTTGAGGGTCGACTTGCCCTTCGGTGTGAGCGGATAGTTGAAGCCTTTTAGCACCCACGTTCTCCTTTTTCGCTCGACTCTACCTTCCGACGATGCGCGCGGAAGCTAGGCCACGCCGGAAACGAGAATTCGCAAGAACGGGCAACATGACGAGCAGCAGCTTTCGGAACTCTCAAGGGGGAATTCCTCAACGCCAGAGGTTCGTCTTGGCCAGGTCGACGATCGCGTCGCCGCGGCCGCTGAGAACCGCCCTGATCATGAAGATGCCGAACCCGGTCATCTGGTCGAGGTTGATCGTCGGAGGCATGGCGAGCTCCCTCCGGTGCACGGGCACCTCGACCAGCGCGGGTCCGTCGTGCGCGAATGCCTGGGCGATCATCGGCTGAACCTGTTCCGGCCTCGCCGCGGTCAGCCCCAGGAGCCCGGCGGCCTCGGCCATCTTCGCGAAATCGGGGTTGTCGAGGTCCGTTGCGAAGTCGACGAATCCCGCCGCCTTCATTTCCAGCTCCACGAACGCCAGCGCGTCGTTCCGAAACACGACGATCTTCACGGGCAGCTTCAGCTGCCGGAGTGAGAGCAGATCGCCCATCGACATCGCGAGCCCGCCATCGCCACACAGGGCGACGACTTGACGACCCGGATGACTGGCCTGCGCCCCGATGGCCTGAGGCAGCGCGTTGGCCATGGATCCATGGTTGAAGGACCCCAGGAGTCGCCGCCGGCCGTTCATTGTCAGATAGCGGGCCGCCCATACTGTCGGGGTGCCCGTGTCGCACGTCAGAACGGCGTCGGGGGCGGCCAGCTCATCGACCACCCGGGCGACGTATTGAGGATGGCTGCGGGCCCCAGACCCGGCGGTCGCCAGCTCATCGAGACCCTTGCGGGCCTTGGCGTAGTGTTCCCGGGCCGCCTTCAGATGCCGGTCGTCCTGCTGTTGCGTGAGCTTGGGCAACAGGGCGCGGAGCGTGGTTTTCGTATCGCCGACGAGACCGAGGTCGACCTTGGTGCGCCGGCCTAGCTGCTCCCCCCGGACGTCGATCTGGACGATCGTCGCGTCCTGGGGAAAGAACTGCTGGTATGGGAAGTCGCAGCCGATCATCAGCAGGACATCGCAGGCCATCATGGCGTGGTAGCCGGACGAGAACCCGAGTAGACCCGTGAGGCCGACGTCGAACGGATTCTCGTACTCGATGAACTCCTTGCCCCGCAATGAGTGCACGACGGGCGCGCTCAGTCGGCGCGCGACCTCCATCAGCTCGGCGTGCGCGCCGGCGCACCCGGCGCCTCCGAAGATCGTGACCCGTCTTGCGCCATTGAGAAGCTTCGCGAGCTCGGCGATCTCCTCGTCTGACGGGCATACGAGTGGCGTTGGCTCGGGAAACGTCAGGCGCGGCCGCCCTCCCGCCGCATCCTGAAGGGCGACATCGCCCGGGAGGACGACGACCGACACGCCGCGGCGCGACACCGCCGTCTGCATCGCGATCTCGAGCACGCGCGGCATCTGCTCCGGATGTGACACCAGCTCGCAGTAGTGGCTGCACTGGGCGAAGAGGTGTTCCGGGTGGGTCTCCTGAAAGTATCCGCTGCCGATCTCATGGGTAGGGACCTGCGCGGCAATGGCGAGAACCGGTACGCGGTTACGGTGGCAGTCGTAGAGCCCGTTGATCAAGTGCAAGTTACCCGGGCCGCAGCTGCCGGCGCAGACTGCGAGACGCCCGGTGAGGTGCGCCTCGGCGCCCGCGGCGAAGGCCGCAGTTTCCTCGTGTCGCATGTGGACCCATCGGAGCTGGTCCTGTCGCCGGATGGAGTCGGTGATCCCGTTGAGTGAGTCTCCCGCGACGCCATAGATCCTTGAGACCTCTCGGCTGACCAGGGTTTCCACAAGCAGTTCTGCGATCGTCTTCTTCATTACGGTCTCCTTGCAGGCAGGTAGGGGA
>QHSQ01000347.1 GCA_003221615.1 Candidatus Rokuibacteriota bacterium
GACCGTTTCCAGCTCCGTGCCGAGCGCCTCGTTGAAGCGGTTCGTGAAGTTGGCGGCCGCGATGCTGAGCGTGAGCTGCACGAGGGCTTGGGGTCCCAGCTGCTGCTTGAGCTCCTCCACGAGCCGCGAATCGACCTGGACCTTCTCTGTCATCTCCTCCGCATAGCGGATGACCAATCGCTCGAGATCGGAGAAGAGCGGGTTGGTCGTGTAGTCGGCCAGCGCAGCGAATTTCTCCTTCGGCACTCCGTCCCTCTGCCCGAGGGCCGCGTTGTGCGTCACTCAATAGTTGCAACCATTGATCTGTGAGGCCTTCACGTAGGCGAGCTGGCGCAGCTTGAGGTCGAGCGCGCCCTCGCGCAGCGTCCCGTAAAACGCGACGACGGGCGCCACGGAGCGGGCGTGGTGCGCCATCAGCCTGAAGGTGTTCAGCACGCGGCCCGTCGCTTTCTTCATGTTGTCGTACACCGCCTGGACGTCGGGCGGGACCTGCTGGCGGTCGAGATACGGAAGTCTGGCGGCCATCATGTCCTCCTCTGATCGAGCGTGGGCGGTCGCTAACCAGGATTTGACTCATACAGCCCAGCAGGCGCAGCCGAGCGCGCCCCAGAGCGTTGTGAAGTCGTGGACGTCACCGACCTGAGCGCGTCCGCAGGCCGAGGTCGTTTGTCGCATTGCGGCTTTGGGGGCCGTCCCTCCCTGGCGATCGCCCCAGGCGGCGTAACCACCGAAGCGGCGCACGGGTGACCAATCGGGCATGGCCGGCGGCGGCGTGGCCTCGTCCAGATCAGCGAATTCTGAAGCCGCGTAGACGATCTTGCCGCCGATCACGGTGAGGTGCGCCGTGATCTCCGGGATCTCGCTTTCGGGGCACGAAAAATAGTCGCGGTCCGGCACGATCAGATCAGCCAGGTGGCCGACCTCGATCCGACCCTTCTTGCCGTCCTCGTTCGAGAACCAGGCAACTTTCTCGGTCCACATCCTCAAGGCAGTCTCACGGTCGAGACAGTTGCGCTCCGGATAAAGTCGCAAGCCACCGACGGTCTTT
Source organism: Candidatus Rokuibacteriota bacterium (assembly GCA_003221615.1). Classification (GTDB taxonomy): domain Bacteria; phylum Methylomirabilota; class Methylomirabilia; order Rokubacteriales; family CSP1-6; genus AR31. Next base: position 1,049 of record QHSQ01000347.1, read on the forward strand.
CCCGTGACGAGCCAGGCCAGCGAGACCCACGGATTGTAGGAGGCAACCCGGGTGGCGTCGGTGCCGGCCGACACGGGAAGGCCCAGCGCGAGCATCCGGGCGAAGGGCGGCGTAGCGGACGCCGCCGCGGCGCCGTATCGCTCGACGAAGTACTCGCCCTGGTAGGCCATCCGGTGTTGCACCGCGATGCCGCCGCCCAGCGCGGCGATGCGGTCGATCGACCGCTCGGAGATCGTCTCGGCATGGTCGAAGAACCACTTCAGGCCGTTCAGCGGGACGTCCCGCGCAACGCGCTCGTACACGTCGAGCGCGCGGCTGATCGTCTCGTCGTACGTTGCGTGCAGGCGCCACGGCCAGCGATTCGTGGCGAGAAGGCGCACCACGTCCTCGAGCTCGCGTTCCATCTCCGGCGGCATGTCCGGACGCGGCTGGCGAAAATCTTCGAAGTCCGCGGCCGAAAAGACGAGCATCTCGCCGGCGCCGTTGTGGCGGAAGTAGTCGCTGCCCTGTTTATAGGTCGAGGTTTTCACCCAGTTGAGGAAGTCTTGCTTCTCGCCCTTCGGCTTCTGGGTGAAGAGGTTGTAGGCGAGGCGGATCGTGAGCTGCCGCTCCTGCTCGAGCTGTTGGATGACGGCGTAGTCGTCCGGATAGTTCTGGGAGCCCCCGCCGGCGTCGATGGCGCCCGTGACGCCGAGCCGATTCAGCTCGCGCATGAAATGGCGCGTCGAATTGAGCTGGTACTCGAACGGCAGCTTCGGCCCTTTGGCCAAGGTCGCGTAGAGGATGCCGGCGTTGGGCTTGGCGAGCAACAAGCCGACTGGAATGCCGCGCGCGTCGCGGACGATCTGCCCGCCCGGCGGCTCCGGAGTGTCCTTGGTGTAACCAACCGCCCGCAAGGCGGCGGCATTCAGCAGTGCGCGGTCATAGAGGTGGAGCAGAAACACGGGCGTGTCGGGAGCGACGGCATTGATCTCCTCGAGCGTCGGCAGTCGCTTCTCCGCAAACTGATGCTCGGTGAAACCGCCAACGACGCGTACCCACTGCGGCGGAGGCGTGACGGCGATTTGCCGCTTCAGCATGTCCATGGCGTCGGCGAGCGTTCGCACGCCGTCCCACCGCAGCTCCATGTTGAAGCTCAGGCCGCCGCGGATGATGTGAAGGTGGTTGTCGATCAAACCGGGCAGGACGCGGCGGCCCTTGAGGTCGATGATCTTCGTCGCGGGACCTGCCAGAGCCAGCACATCCGCGTCCGCGCCGACGCGGAGGAACCTGCCGTCCCGGATCGCGACCGCTGTCGCGGTCGGATTCGAGCGGTCGAGGGTCGTCACGTTTCCGTGATGCAGGATGACATCGGCGAGCGCGCTCGCGCCGTTCATGACCGCACCTCTCCGATGCCGGCGATCCGTGTCGCAGCCGGCGGCTCCGCATGGCGGCCCGGCATCGCGCCGAACACGTGCTGACCACACCGCACCTGCTTACATGCGGTGCGGATCGAGGTCCCGGTGATCATCTGGCGCCCCACCGGGATGATCTGCTCACCGAGCAGGATGCCGAGCAGGCCGATCAGCGCGACCACCGGAGGGGCCGGAGACCGGACGTCGAGCAAGCTGTAGACGACGCCGACCAGCAGGCCGGCGCCGAGGGACAACAGATAAGCTTTCATGGGCCATCCTCCTCGCTTGGCTGTGGCCTACCGGGGCCTCGCGGGCGAGGGGATCACGTACTCGGGGAATACTGTCGCCGGCGCCTTGTGCACCATCGTGTACACATACTCGACACCGATTCCGTACGCGCCGTAGTGGGTCTTCACGATGTCCATGACGGCGTTGTAGGTGTCCTTCTGGGCCCAGTCGCGCTGCAACTCGAGCATGACGGAGAGCGACGTCACAGGTTTAGCGCCGGCCTGGATCACGCGCTTCATGGCATTGTCGTGAGCGAGCTGGCTAACGTCGCCGCAGCAGTCCTCGACGATGTAAATGTCATAGCCGTCGTGGAGCGCTTGGATGGTCCCAAGGGCGACGCACGTTTCGGTCCAGAGCCCCCCCAGGACGATCTTTTTCCGACCGGTGGCCTTGATCGCGGCCACGAAGTTCTCATCGTCCCAGGCATTCATGGACGACCGCTCGATCGGAGTCTGCTTCGGGAACACCGCGCGAAGCTGCGGCCACATATTTCCACTGAAGCTCTGCGTTTCCACCGTTGTGAGGACGACGGGCACATCGAACACTCGGGTGGCTTTCGCCAGCGCTACCGTATGGTTGATGATCGACTCTCGATCGGGATAGCTGGTGCCGAACAGCATCTGGGGCTGATGATCGATGAGCGCGACGACGCAATTGTCGGGAGTCAGTAGACCTTTTTCGCTCCGCTTTGCGAGACCATTGGTTGCAGGCATGAGATCCTCCTTCGTTTTGAAGCTCTGAACAGTTTGGGTTTTGGGGATCGTTTACTGGCATGCCATGGGTCATGGCTGCCATTCAGATGCCGCGTCTGACCCGGTTGGTAACAGCAGTTGCCAGAGTTCCCCTCGTGTTGGAGTGACACTCTGGACGGCCGAGCTATCCGCGGACAGCTAAACACGTGATTGGGCGCCGAGGCGCGTGACATCGCGAATGTCCAGCGCGGCGGATCTCGAACGGGACTGCTGGAAGGCTACCCAGACTTGAAGCGCCGCTTGTCGATCTTTAGAGCCTTGATCTTCGACTCCAGTGTTGAGGCGGGCACACCGACGCGCGTCGCAGCGCCGAACGGTCCGGACACTCGGCCCTTGCTTTCCGTGAGCGCCGCCTCGATGGTGTCCTTTTCATGGGCGGCCAGCGTGCCGGTGGGGAGGCTGGCCATCGGCGGCGTCCTCAGGGGCCGACCAGAGAGCCATCGCGCATCGATCGAGAGC
>QHSQ01000100.1 GCA_003221615.1 Candidatus Rokuibacteriota bacterium
AGCTTGCCGACCGAGATCGTCGCGCGCGCACGGCGCAGCCGCTCGAGGTTGCGCCCGGCTTCGGCGTACCAGACCGCGACCTTGAGACCGAAGCTCGTGGGCTCGGCGTGGACGCCGTGCGTCCGGCCGACCGTGAGCGTGTCCTTGTGGCGAACCGCGAGGTCGCCGAGCACCTTGCGCAACCGCTCCTGACCCGCGATCAGGAGATCGGCCGCGTCGCGGAGCTGGAGCGCGGTCGCGGTGTCCCAGACGTCGTTGGTGGTCAGGCCGATGTGGATGAACCGTGAGTCCTCGCCCACCTGTTCCTCGAGGCTCGTCAGGAGCGCGATCATCTCGTGCTTGACGCGCTCCTGGATCGTGAGGATCCGGGCGATGTCGACCCGCGCCTTCTGCCTGATGCGGGCCATCGCGTCGGTGGGGATGCGCCCCTGCCGCGCGTAGGCCCCGCACACCGCTAGCTCCACCCTGAGCCATGCCCGGTACTTGGACTCCTCGCTCCAGATCCGACCCATCTCCGGGCGGGTGTAGCGGTCGATCACGCCCACACCATAGAGCAAAACCGCTAACGATGGAAGTGGGAGTTAGAGGAGGTACTACCGGTAGCGCCAGGAGGGCTCTACCCCGGTGTTTTTACAGGCTCGTGGCGCTCTTGAATCAAAGAAAGCGCTCGAGCGCCGTGACGACCGCCGGCTCGACGAGCGTCGGAGCGTGGCCGACGCCGGGAACGATAACCAGCTCGCCCTTCGGCAACGTCTCGACCATGCGCCGAGCTTGTGATTCAGAGAGGACGTCGCTATCGGTGCCCCACACGACCAGAGCTGGACACGTCACGCGCTGGAGCGCGGGCCAGAGGGCGGGCCGCTGCGGCGCTCCGATCCGAACCCGCTGTCGGATGTACTCCGGATCCATCTTCCAGACCCAGCGGCCGTCGGGCCGCTGCTTGAGCACGCCGAGCGCGAGCTCGCGCTGATCTTCCAGGCTGCGACCCGCCACGATCGGCGACATCTGGCGTCGGTAGGCCATCGCGTCGTCCAGGGTCGCGAACTCGTCGGGCCTGCTCCCGACCATCTGCGTAATCCGCTGGCTGCCCGTCTCGATCTCGGGGCCGATGTCGTTGATCACCAGATGCGTCAGACGATCCGGATGGGCGCCGGCGTAGGCCATCGCGATGATGCCGCCCATCGAGGTTCCGATGAGCGTGAACCGCGAGAGCCCGAGCTTGTCGACGCTCGCGGCCAGATCACCGACCTGGTCGCTGTACTGATACGCGCCGGACCGCGACCAACCGCTCTCGCCGTGGCCGCGTACGTCGGGGGCGATGATGTGATGCCGGTCGAGGAAGCGTCGCGCCAGCGCGTTGAACGCCTGTGCGCTCGAGGTGTAGCCGTGCACGCACACGACCGGCGGGGCGCCGAGGTTGCCCCAGTCGAGATAGTGCAGGGCCAATCCGTTGACGTCGAGCGTCTGGCTCTGGGGCTGACGCGGGGTCGTCATGCTCGAAGCGTAGCACGACCAGATGACGCCTCACCGGACCCAGTCATACGGGCTGTAGAGCATGCCGCGCTCCGAGAGGCTTTGACGCCGCGACTGACGGCACCCGTCCGAGATGTGCCCCTGGGGAGCCGGGTTCCCCGCGTAGCCCCAGATCCCGGTACTGGTGTCGAGCCAGTAGTAGCCGTTGGGCACCTGCTGGCAGGCGGCGTGATCGAGCGTGGCGAGCGCCTGCGAGTTCATCACCCGGCCGTTGACGACGACGAAGGCGCTGCGCATGAGCGACCGTCGGGAGGCTCATCGTGAGGAACGAGGCGGCGAGGACGTAGCCGAGCACCGGCTTTGCCATGACCGTTTCCTCCTTGTCGGTCCTGCCGACGAAGGCCTGCCGACGAAGGGAAACGCGGCAATGCCTGTGTCAAGCGACAGGCGCTCGCCAGCGCGGAATTTTCGGTGCGTCTCGACCTGGAGCAGGGCCAATCGCCCGAAGCCTCAGGGCGACGTGCCCGCACGGACCTGGGCGGCTACGCGCTCTCGTGGTGCAGCCAGCCCAGCGCCGCGCGTCGATCCTTGAAGACGCTCACATTGAGCGGCCCGGAGTCTGTCAGGGTCTGGAACTGGCGCGCCACGCCGAACGTGATGGGCTGCGTCGCGACCACCGCGAGCTTCTTTTTGCCGATCCTCTTCGCGTTCCGATCGATCAGCGCGATCATCTCCCGCAGCTCGGCCATCGTGGGCGTCGAGGTCGCGGCCGAGAAATCGCAGAGCGTGTTCAGTCCTGGACGGAAGTCGGGATGACCGAGCCAACCGCGCATGGCTTCGAGGCGCTCGGACTGGTTGATGGCGCCCTCCCCCACGACGATGAGCATTCCGGCGTCGGCATCGATGCGATACGTCAATGGCATACCGAGTCGTCTCCGTGCTTCAGGCTCGGCTCGAGAGCGGCCGGATCGTTCAGTGGTGCAGCAGCTCGCGGGGGAGGTTGCGGCGGTCGAGCGGGCCCAGCGTGGTCAGCGCGAGGCGATCCTCGTCGAGCAGGTCGGTGATGAGCGCCTGGACCTCCTCGTGGCGGACGCCGTCGATGGCGGACAGCATCGCGTCCATCGAGAGGAACGTCCCGTGGTGCATCTCGTGCTTGGCCAGCCTGTTCATCCGGCTCGACGTCGACTCGAGCGAGAGCATCAGGCTGCCCTTGAGATGATCCTTCGCGCGCCGAAGCTCCTCTTCGGTCACGCCGGTCTTCTTCAGCTCTCGGAGCACCTTGAGCGTTGACTTCAGCACTTTGGAGAAGTTCTTCTCGTCGGTCGCGGCGTAGACGTAGAGGGTGCCGGTGTCGACGTAGGCCTGCACGCCCGAGTGGATCGCGTAGACGAGCCCCTCACGCTCCCGCACTTCCTGGAAGAGCCGCGAGGACATGCTGCCGCCGATGATGTCATTGAGCAGGAACAGGGCGTACCGCTCCGGCGCTGAGTGATGCAGGCCGGGGAATCCCATGATCACGTGGACCTGCTCGAGCGTCTTGCTGACGATATTCACGCCGGGCTTGAGCACGGGCGGGGTCGCCGTGCGATCGGCTGCGCCTCGATCGAAGCCCTGGAAGCCCGCGTTGAAGAGCTCCATGACGCGATCGTGGGTGACGTTGCCCGCGACCGCGATGATGACCCGGCGCGGCACGTACTCCTCGGTGAAGTAGCCGAGCGCCGCCTGACGGTCGTACCCGGTGACCGCCTCACGGCTGCCCAGGATCGGGCGGCCCAGCGGGTGTCCGGCCCAGATCTGGCCCGCGAACAGATCGTGGATGATGTCGTCGGGCGTGTCCTCGACCATCTTGATCTCTTGCAGGACGACCGATTTCTCGCGCTCCAGCTCGTCGGCGTTGAAGAGCGGGTGCAGGAGGATGTCGGTCAGGAGATCGACGGCGAGCGGCAGGTGCTCGTCGAGGACCTGGACGTAGAAGCAGGTATGCTCCTTGGTGGTGAAGGCGTCCATCTGGCCGCCGACCGAGTCCATGGTGCGGGCGATCGCCTCGGCGCTGCGCGTGGCGGTCCCCTTGAATACGAGGTGCTCGATCAGGTGGGACATCCCGCCACGGTTCTCGGACTCGTGGCGTGAGCCGGTCTCGACCCAGACGCCGACGGCGACCGAGCGCACGTGCTCCATGCGCTCCGTCACGACCCGGATGCCGTTGGCCAGGAAGCCTTTCCGGTAGCCTTCCGTCACACGCTCACCTTTCGGCCCGCGGCGGGTTGGCCGCCATCGGGTTCTTCAGCTTTTCCTTGTCGCCGAGGGCCGGCTGCTCCCGCAGGGCCATCTTGCGGCTCAGTCTCATTTTCCCATTGCCGTCGATCTCGATCACCTTCACGAGCACCTCGTCGCCTTCGGTCAGCACGTCCTGCACCGAGCGGATGCGCGACTCGGCGATCTGTGAGATGTGCAAGAGGCCCTCCGTATTCGGGATGACCTCGACGAACGCGCCGAATTCGACGATCTTCTTGACCTTGCCGAGATAGATGCGGTCCAGCTCGACCTCGCGGCAGATGTCCTGGATGATGCCCAGGGCCTTCTGCACCGACGCGTTGTCGGGCGAGAACACGGTGACCCGGCCGTCGTCCTCGACGTCGATCTTCGTGCCGGTCTGCTCCTGGATGCCGCGGATGATCTTGCCGCCTGGGCCGATGATCTCGCGAATCTTCTCGGGCCGGATCTTGATCGTCACGAACCGCGGTGCGTAGGGCGAGAGCTCCGCGCGTGGCTTCTCGATGGCCTCGCGCATCTTTCCCAGCACGACCAGGCGCGCCTCGCGCGCCTGGTGCAGGGCCGCCCGCATGATGTCGATCGAGACGCCGGCGATCTTGATGTCCATCTGGAGCGCGGTGACGCCCTTCTCCGTACCGGCGACCTTGAAGTCCATGTCGCCGTAGTGGTCCTCGGCGCCGTTGATGTCGGTGAGGATCCCGACCTTCTCGCCTTCCTTGACGAGGCCCATGGCGACGCCGGCGACGTGCGACTTCAAGGGCACGCCTGCGTCCATCAGGGCCAGAGAGGCGCCGCAGACCGACGCCATTGACGAGGAGCCGTTCGACTCGAGGATGTCCGAGACGATCCGGATCGTGTACGGGAATTCTTCCTTCGGCGGCAGGACCGCCTCCACCGCCCGCTCGGCGAGCGCGCCGTGGCCGATGTCGCGCCGGGAGGGCGAGCCGAAGCGCCGGACCTCGCCGACCGAGAACGACGGGAAGTTGTAGTGCAGCAGGAAGTGACGGTAGAAATCGCCCTCGATGGACTCGATCTTTTGCTCGTCGGACTTCGTGCCGAGCGTGGCGGAGACGAGCGCCTGGGTCTCGCCGCGTGTGAACACGCTCGAGCCGTGCGCTCGCGGCAGGTAGGCCATGTCGATCGAGATCGGGCGGATTTCGTTGGCCTTGCGGCCGTCGACGCGGATGCCGCGCTCGACGATGAGCCGCCGCACCGCGGCCTTCTCGACCGACTCGAAGGCTTCGCGAACCGCGCCCTTCTTGGTCTCGTCCACGCCGAGGCTCTGGACCACCTCGTCGAACACGCGGCCGACCGCCTCGGCGCGTCCTTGCTTCTCGTGGGTGGCCAGCGCCGTGGCGAGCTTGCCCGCGGCCAGGCTCTCGACCCGTGCCTTCAGCTCGGCGTCGCGCGCTGCCGTGTCGACCGACCAGCGGGGCTTGCCAGCCCGCTGCACCAGATCACGCTGGGCGCGCGCGAGCTTCTTGCACTCGCCGTGGCCGAAGGCGATTGCTTCGAGCATCGCCTCTTCGGAGATCTCGCTGGCGCCGGCCTCCACCATCAGCACCGCGTCCTCGGTCGCTGCGATGACGAGCTCCAGGCTCGACGTCTTCTTTTGCGCCGTCGTTGGATTCGCGACCAGCTTGCCCTCGACCAGCCCGACGCGGACGGCGCCGACGGGACCGTCGAACGGGATACCCGACAGACAGAGCGCGGCGGAGGCGCCGTTCATGGCGAGGATGTCCGGATCGTTTTCCTGGTCCCCCGAGATGGTCAGGCAGATCACCTGCACTTCGTTGCGGAAGCCGTCGGGAAAGAGCGGGCGGATCGGCCGATCGATCAGCCGTGACGTCAGCGTCTCCTTCTTTACGGGCGCGCCTTCCCGCTTGAAGTAGCCTCCGGGAATCCGCCCGCCGGCGTACGCCCGCTCGCGGTACTCGACCGTCAAGGGGAAGAAGTCCTGGGCTTCCTTGGCGCCCTTGGCCGCGACGCAGGTCGCCAGCACCATCGAGCCGCCGCAGCGAACGACGACGGCTCCGTCGGCCTGTTTGGCCACCTTGCCGGTCTCGATGGTCATTCGCGATCCGTTGTTCTCGATTTCTACAGTGTGGGTCATACGAAGAATTGTCCTCGCGTATCGGCCGGAATCCGGCGATCGCCGTGTGGAGCGGACGCTGAGGCGGCCCGCTCGGGGGCCCCCGGATTCATTCCGTCCGAGGACCGATCAGTGAAAAGTAGCTCCGCCGTCAACGGCGGATGCCGAGCTTGTCTATGATGGCGCGGTATCTCTCCGGCGCCCGGGCCCGGAGATACTCGAGAAGGCCGCGGCGCTTGCCGATCAACATCAGCAATCCGCGGCGCGAATGGTGGTCCTTGCTGTGCTGCTTGAAATGATCCGTCAGGCTGTTGATGCGCTCGGTGAGGAGCGCGATCTGCACTTCGGGCGAGCCTGTATCGCCCTCGTGGGTGCGAAACCGCTCGATCAGACTCTTCTTCCGTTCGACGGCAAGCGGCATCGAAGGCCCCCCAATCGCCACGCCCCAGGGAGCCGTGCTCCCACGCCGGGGCGGGTTCCAAAAGCTCTTTTTTTGTCAGCAGATACGCTCGGAGATTACCACGGTGCCCTATCGAAGTAAAGCTAACGGGCTCAGGAGGCGGCCCGTGCCGCGGCAACGTCGAGGGCGATCTGGTGGCGCAGCGCGTCGACGTTCGGGAACTTCCGCTCTTCGCGAAGGCGACGAATGAAGGTCAGGGTTACCCGCTCGTCATAGAGATCGCCCGTGAAATCGAGGACATGAGCCTCCACGGCGAGCTCGTTCTCGCCGAAGGTCGGCCTGAACCCGACGTTGACGACGGCCTGATGCTGGCGAGCCGCTGCGGTCAGCCGGCAGACGTAGACGCCGACCGGAAGCCCGAGGGGCCGATCCGTCTTGACGTTGGCGGTCGGAAAGCCGAGGGTTCGGCCGCGTCCGGCCCCTCGGACCACCTCGCCGCGGATGGAATAGGGGCGCCCAAGCAGTCTCGCCGCCCCCGGCAGATCTCCCCGCTGGAGCGCCGTGCGGATCTCGGACGATGAGACCGCGACGCCGTCGACCATGAGGGCCTGGACCACGTGAGCACGAAATCCGAGCGGACCGGCCAGTGTCTCGAGGAGCCCGACGTCGCCGCGGGCGCCACGGCCGAACCGGTGATTGAACCCGACGACGATCTCCCCCGCCTTGAGCCTGCCGATCAGGACGTCCTGCACGAACGCCTTCGCCTCGATCGCGGCGATGGCCGGCGTGAACGGGATCACCACGGTCGTGTCGATCCCGGTCTCCGCGATCAGCTCCAGCCGTTCCTCGAGCGTCGTGATCGGAAGCGGCGCACGGTCGGGCTGGAGGACTTCCATCGGGTGCCGGTCGAACGTGCAGGCGAGCGCACTCAGCCCGCCCCGTTGCGCCAGGGTCACGGCTGTCCCCAGGATGGCGCGATGGCCAAGGTGAATGCCGTCGAAGGCGCCGAGCGCGACGGCGCTCGACCCCGCGTCAGGCGGGAAGGCTTCGAGTCCGCGGACGATCTGCATGCAGGATGCGGACGGGTTTGACCTTGCTCCCGCCCGCCATCAGCTCACCGACGCCGATCATTGGACCGGCGATGTCGTGAACTCGTACGAAGCCCTCGGTCGCCGCCACGGCCGGGATCACATCGGCCGCTTGCCCGTGGGCGAAGATCGTTGCGGCAGTCCCGTCCAGTCGAACGACGGTCCAGCCGGCCAGTGCCGTCTCGACGGGACGCACCCTGGACCAGAGCTCGCTGCCGCCGACCGGCGCTTCCGAGCGCCTCACGGGCGCGTCCGAGCGCCTCTCCGTCAGCTCACTCCACGACACCGCGTCGCGCAAGTCGAAGGGGCCGACGCGACATCGGATGAGGCTCTCGACGGTTCCGCCGAAGCCGAGCGACGCCCCAAGGTCCGCGGCAAGGACCCGCAGGTACGTCCCTTTGCCGCAGACGACGCGGAGGGCGGCCCGCGGTCCGTCGATCTTCTCGATCAGGATCGAGCGGACGACGACCTCGCGCGGCGCGCGCTCGACCTCGATGCCGGCGCGCGCGAGCTCATAGAGCCGTCGCCCCTGGTGGTGGACCGCTGAGTACATCGGGGGCACCTGCTTGATCCTCCCGACGAACGCGCGACACGCCTCCTCGAGTCGGGCCGTGGTCAGATCGTCGACCGGGGCTTCCGACAGGACGCGTCCGCTCACGTCGTGGGTGTCGGTCGTCACGCCGAAGCGCACCGTCGCGAGATATTCCTTGTCCTGGTCGACGAGATACGGCGCGAGCTTGGTCGCCTCGCCGACGAGGATCGGGAGCACCCCAGTGGCATCCGGGTCGAGGGTCCCGGCGTGGCCGATCCGGCGGACGCCCAGACGCCGGCGGGCGATGGCGACGACGTCGAACGAGGTCGCGCCGCGCCCCTTGTCGACGACCAGGATGCCCGAGCGCGTCGACTCGGGGCTCACGAGCGTGCCGCTCCATCGACCGCTCGCCGGACCGCGGCGAGCACGACCCGCGTCGCCTCGGGCAGCGGGCCGGGGACGGTGCACCCGGCGGCGTTGACGTGGCCCCCTCCCCCAAACTGGGCCGCGATCTGCTGAACGTCGACATCGCCCTTGCCGCGCAAGCTCACCTTGACCGTGCCGTCCAGCTCTCGGAGCAGACAGGCGACGCGAACCGACGCGACGGAGCGAGGGTAATTCACGAGCTCCTCGGACTCGACGATCCGTTCGGGCACGGCGCTGGCCGGCAGCGCCAGCCAGCCCATCTGCCCGTCCTCGCTGACCTCGACGCGGGCAAGCGCCTCGCCGAGCCAGTGGAGCGCGTCGGGCGCGCGCTGCTCGTACAGCGACCGGGACACGAGCTCGGGACGCGCGCCGGCGGCGACCAGCGCCGCGGCGATCGTGAACGTGCGAGTCGTCACGTTCGAATAGCGGAACGAGCCCGTGTCGGTGTGGATCGCCGTGAAGAGGTTCGTGGCGATCGCGGGCGTCAAGGTGACGCGCAGCGCCGTGAGGAGCTCGTACACCATCTCGCCCGTCGCGGCGGCCGTCACGTCGACCCAGTTCACGTGCCCGTATCGCCGGTTGTCGGGATGGTGATCGATGTTCACGACGACCTTACCGGCGCGCTTGGCCTGGTCGATCAGTCCCTCGGTCCGCTGTGGGTTCGGGCAGTCCGTCAGCACCACGACGTCGAAGGGACCCTCGAGGCTCTCGAGCCGGCGGTAGCGATCGACTCCCGGCAGGAAGGCGAGCAAGTCGGGTGCTGGATGTGGACCTCCGTAGACCACGCTCCAGTCGCGGGCCTCGAGCGCGAGCCCCAGCGCGAGCAAGGTGCCCAGGACGTCGGCGTCCGGATGAACGTGGCCCAGCATGAGGGCGCGGCCGCCGCCGCGGCTGAACGGTTCCAGCACGGCGGCGGAGGGGACTGGGCCCGTGTGCTCGATTGGCGCGCTCACCGTCCGGCTTCGCCGCCCACCTGCCGAAGCAGCGCCTGGATGCGCGCCGCGTGCTCCATCGACCGATCGGGTCGGAAGTCGAGCTCGGGGGTGACGCGCAGGTCGAGGTGCTGCCGGAGCCAGTTGCGGATGAAGCCGCGGGCGCTGGCGAGGGCCGCCAGCGAACCCGTCCACTGCGCTTCGTCGCCGAGGACCGACACGAAGACCTTCGCCGTTCGGAGATCTCGTGCAGTCTCGACCTCGGTCACCGACACGAATCCCAGCCGCGGATCCTTGAGCTCACGCTGGAGGAGCGTCGAGATCTCTTCCTTGACGAGCTGATTCACCCGGTCCAGTCGCTTGCCTTGCATCAGAGAATCTCCACGGAGGTGTCGAGCACTCGCCCTTCGACGTGATCTTCGATGAAGTCCATCGCCTTGGCGATCACCTCGTTGGCGTGTCGCGCATCGGCCGAGACATAGGCGAGGGCGAGCGTGGCGCGCTGCCAGAGATCCTGGTGGTCGACCTCGGCCACGGACACCTCGAACCGCGCCCGTACTTTTTCCTTGAGACCCTTCAGTGCGTGGCGCTTTTCCTTGAGGGACGCGACGTCGGGCAGGTGCAGCTCGACGAGTCCGAGCACGACGCGCGCTGCCGACACGGCTCCCCCCGGCGCGCCTCTCCCCTAGAGCGTGCGCGCCACTTCCTCGCTCGTGTAGACCTCGAGGATGTCCCCGGGCTGAACGCCGTTGACGCCGTCCACGCCGATGCCGCACTCCAGCCCGGCGAGAACCTCGCGGACTTCGTCCTTGAATCGCTTCAAAGAGCCGACGGTGCCCTGGCCGACGATCTCGTCGCCGCGACGCACTCGCACCTTGGCCCCGCGCACGATCTTTCCCTCCGAGACGTACGAGCCGCAGATCGGCCCCAGCTTGGAGATGACGAAGATCTGCCGGACCTGGGCCTTGCCCAGCGCCGTCTCGCGGATCTCGGGCGCGAGCATCCCGGCGAGGGCCGCCTTGAGGTCGTTGATCGCCTCGTAAATGACGTTGTAGTTCCGAAGGTCGACGCCGTTCGCCTGAGCCTGGGCCGTCGCCTTGGGTTCGGCCTTCACATTGAATCCCAGTACGATCGCGTTGGATGCCGAGGCGAGCATCACGTCGCTCTCGGTGATCATGCCCACCGAGCTGTGGATGACTTTCAGCTTCACTTCGTCGGTCGAGAGCCGCTCGAGGGATTCGGCCAGCGCCTCGACCGAGCCCTGCACGTCGCCCTTGAGAATGAGCCGGAGCTCCTTGACCTCGCCCGTCTGGATCTGCTTCTGCAGCCCCTCGAGCGTGATGCGGGTCGTCGTCTTGCCCTTGGCCTTCTCCCGGTCGAGCCGCATCGTGGCGATCTGCCGAGCCTTGCGCTCGTCCGAGACGGCCACGAGCACGTCGCCCGCCGCCGGCACGCCGGAGAGTCCCTGGATCTCGACCGGGTCGGAGGGGCCGGCGACCTTGACTTTCTTGCCGGCGGGATCGATCAGCGAGCGGACGCGTCCGGAGTACGAGCCGACCACGACCGCGTCGCCCTCTCGCAAGCTCCCGTTCTGGATCAGCGCCGTGGCCACCGGACCCCGGCCGCGATCGAGACGGCCTTCGATGATGACACCCTTGGCGGCGCGGCTGGAGTTGGCCTTGAGCTCGAGGATCTCCGACTGGAGCGCGGTCATCTCGAGCAGCTGGTCGATGCCTGCTCCGGTCTTGGCGGAGGTCGGCACGAAAATCGTCTGGCCGCCCCATTCTTCCGGCACGAGGTTGAGATTGGACAGCTCGCGCTTCACGCGATCGGGGTCGGCCTCGGGACGATCGATCTTGTTGACCGCGACGATGATCGGCACGTTCGCGGCGCGAGCATGATTGATCGCTTCTTGAGTCTGTGGCATCACCCCGTCGTCGGCGGCGACTACGAGAATGACGATGTCGGTCGCCTGAGCCCCGCGCGCCCGCATCGCCGTGAAGGCTTCGTGGCCCGGGGTGTCGAGGAACGTGACCTTACCGTGCGAGGTCGTGACCTGGTAGGCGCCGATGTGCTGGGTGATGCCGCCGAACTCCTTCTCGGCGACCTTCGACTTGCGGATGGCGTCCAGCAACGACGTCTTGCCGTGGTCGACGTGCCCCATGACCGTGACGACGGGTGGCCGCAACGCGAGCTGACTGGGGTCGACATCTTCCTCGTCGACCACGTCGCCTTCGACCGAGCGGATCTCGACGTCGACGTTGAATTTGTCGGCGACCAGCTTGGCGGCGGTCGGATCGAGAAGCTCGTTGACCGTGGCCATCACGCCGAGCTCGAGTAGCGCCTTGATGACCTCGCCCGACTTGCGCCGCATCTTTTCGGCGAGCTCACCGACCGTCACCGATTCCGGCACGCGGATGAGCTCGCGCCTCACCTCGACAGGTGGCGCGGTCGGCTCCTCGACGACGACCGGTGCCACCGCGGCCGGCGCGACCGGGACCGGCGCTGGTGCCGGCACGGGCGGCGCGAGGGGCGCCGCGGGGACCGCCGGGCGGCTCACGATCGGAGCGGCCGGCTGGGGCGCGGGTCGAGGCGGCGGAGCGGGTGCCGCCGGTCGCGACGGCGACGTGGTGACCCTCGGCGGCGCGAACGGGCCCGCGGGCTGTCGCGACGGGCGCGGCGAGGGCGCCGGCGCGCCGCGTTCGAGGGGGCGAAACGGAACGATCTTGGGTTCCGGCTTCTTCGGCGCCGCCGGGCCTGGTGGCGGAGCGATCGGCGCTACCGATGGCTTCGGAGCGATCGGCTCGGGCGGCGGAGCGACAACGGTAGGCTCCGGCACGATCTCGGGCTCCGGAGTCGGCACGAACGGCGGTTCCGGCGCGACCTCGGTCGCGGGCCCGACCGGCTTCGGCTTCACGATCGTCGCCGCCGGCTTGACGTCCGCCGGCAGCTCCTCCTCGGTTTTCGTCTTCTTGGACCTGGAAGCGGGTTTCTTCGCGAGCGCGTCGCCGACCGTCGCGGCGTCTGCCGCCTCGTCGGCCACTCTGGGCTTCGGCACGCGCTTGGGCTTCGGCGCCTCCGGAAGATCGCGGCCCTTTCCGAGCTTCACGCGCAGCGCGTTCGCGAGCGTGCTGTCGAGGGGACTCATGGCCCGGATGCCCTTGTGGCCCATCTCCTCGGCGGCGACCATCAAGTCCTTGCTGGTTACGCCGAGCTCCTTGGCGAGCTCGATCACCTTTATCTTGGCTGCTGCCACTGTCCCCTCACCTCCCTACATTCTCACCGTGACGGCGCCCCGCGTCCCGGAGTCCGCAACGACCGTTCCGTTCGGCAGTCGCACGAGCCGCACGAGCATGGCCTGCGGCCGAGCCCGCCGGCATCCCAAACACGTGCGGGTCGGTGGTGTCTTCACGCGGGCGTCTGATCTCCCTGCGGCACGCCGGGCTGGCTGACCTCGGGCGTGGCCTTCGCCTCGTGCGCCGCGCGGTGCGCGGCGACGAGCTTCTCGGCGGCCGCATAGATCGCGTCGGCACGGTCGCCGACCTCGGCGACGAGGCCCAGCTTCTCTCGCCCGGCCCTGACGATCGCGCCCGGAGAGCCGAGGCCCGCGGCGACCAGAACATCGGCCAGCGCCGCGTCGACCCCGGGCAGCATCTCCAGCGCGGAGCGGTCCTCGATAGGGACTGCGTCGCTCGGGGCGCGCTCCGCCTCGACCTCCGACTCGCTCTTGATATCGATGCGCATCCCCGTCAGCTTCGCCGCGAGCCGCGCGTTCTGACCCTTCTTGCCGATGGCCAGCGAGAGCTGGTTGTCCGGCACGATCACCGTCGCCGAGGGCTGCCCCTCGCTGTCGGCCTCATGGATCGCCACCGACGAGACCTTCGCGGGCGAGAGCGCGCGCGCCACGAACGTCGCGGGATCGTGCGACCACTCGATGATGTCGATCTTCTCGCCCCGCAGCTCGCGGCTGATCACCTGGATCCGCGTGCCGCGGAGACCCACGCAGGCGCCGATCGGATCGACGTCGCGCTTCGTCGAGGCCACCGCGACCTTGGCCCGCTCGCCGGCCTCGCGCGCGGTGGCCTTGACCAGGACGATCCCCTCCTGGATCTCGGGGATCTCGGTCTGGAACAGCCGCGCGAGATAACCGGGATGCGTGCGTGAGAGCGAGATCTGCGGGCCCTTGGCCGTGCGCCGCACCTCAAGCACGAAGGCGCGGATCCGATCGCCCGGGTTGTAGCGCTCGCCCAGGATCTGCTCGCGCTCGGGCAGGATGGCCTCGGCCTTGCCGATCTCGAGGATCACGTTGCGCTTCTCGATCCGGTGGACGATGCCGCGGAGGATCTGACCCTCCTTGCCGGCGAACTCCGAGTAGATCCCCTCACGCTCGGCGTCCCGCACCTTCTGGAGGATCACTTGCTTGGCCGTCTGGGCCGCGATCCGCCCGAAGTCCTGGGGCGGCCGCTCCTGCTCGAGCTCCAGCTCGTCGTCGAGCTCGGCGTCGGCGTTCAGCGCCTTGGCGTCGGTGAGGGAGATCTCCTGCTTGTCGTCGGTGACCTCGGTCACGACCTTCTTACGGCAGTACACCCGGAGGTCGCCGCTCTTGCGATCGATGTGCATCCGCCAGTTGTCCGACGCGCCGAGAGTCTTGCGCGACGCCGAGAGCAAGGCAGACTCCAGCGCCTCGAAGAGGATCTCCTTGTCGATCCCCTTCTCTCG
The DNA here is from genome assembly GCA_003221615.1 of Candidatus Rokuibacteriota bacterium. Classification (GTDB taxonomy): domain Bacteria; phylum Methylomirabilota; class Methylomirabilia; order Rokubacteriales; family CSP1-6; genus AR31. The sequence goes on from QHSQ01000100.1 coordinate 13,937, forward strand.
CCCGATCTGCTCGATGACGGTGATCAGCTCTCGGTTCATCGCTTCCTTGACTCGCTGAGATTCTACGCCTTGCGGGGCCAGGGGACCTCCGCCTCCAGCCGCGCCTTTGTGACGGCCGCCCGGCCGACCTCGGTGCGCTCGCCGTCCCGCTCCAGCACCAGTCGCTCGGGCGTGACCTCCTTCAGCCGTCCCCGGACCTCGGCCCCGCCGGCGAGCCAGCAGCGGACCTGCTTGCCGACGGCCCAACGGTATTCCCGCTCCTTCTTGAGCTGCCTGTCGAGCCCCGGGGAGGAGACCTCGAGGTCGTATCCGCCCTCGATCACGGCGGCGGCGTCGAGCACGTCCCCGAGCTCCCGACTCAGGCGCTCACACTCCCCGATGCCCACGCCTCCGGCCTTGTCGACGTAGAGCCGGAGGACGCCCCGGGGCCGGAGCCCGCGCCATTCGAGGTCGACGAGCTCGAGCCCGTGGGCGTCCACTACAGGGGCGACCGCCTCCTCGATCAAGGCCATCCTTTCCGCGTCGTCCATAATTTACAGTCACGCTCGGCCGGCGGGGCCCCGCCCTGCGACGGCCTGCGGCGCGCACCGCCTCCGCTCCAGTCCGCAAAAACTAAAAAAAGCGGGCTAAGCCCACTTTTTCAGGAATTTAGCACGTGTTCGCACCGGAGGCAAGGCGGAGCACAGACTCCCAGTGCTCCGCTGGGAGATAACGCGGGCCCTTGACGGGCCTTGCTACTTGTAACCCGGTTTCTTGTTGGCGCCCTTGACGCCGGGATCGTAGACGAGGCGGGCGACCGGCTTGCCGTCCCGGATGTGGGACTCGAAGATCTCCTTCAAGTCCGATTCCTGAACGCCGCCGTACCAGACGTTCTCCGGGTAGAAGACGATCATCGGGCCATGGCCACACTGCGAGAAGCAGCCGGCCTTGTTGATCCGGATGTCGGCCTTGAGACCGGCCTTCACGGATTCGTCGCGGAGGAATTTCACGTACTGCTCCACGTTGCCCTGCGTCGGACACGAATCGCCGGACGTACACACGAAGACGTGAGTCTTGTACTGTCCCATCACTGGGCCTCCACGGCCGCCGTCTTCGCGGCCTTGCGCTCGGCGATGAACTTGTCGACTTCCTCGCGCATCGCCTGGACGATTTCCTTCTCGGGCACCTTGCGGATCACGTCTCCGTTCTTGAAGATGAGCCCGATGCCGCGGCCCCCCGCGACGCCGATGTCGGCGGCGCGTGCCTCGCCCGGACCGTTGACCTCGCATCCCATCACGGCGATGTGGATCTCCTCGTTCAACCCCTTGAACTCGTCCTCGACCTCCTTCGCGAGCTTGACCAGGTCGACGTCGGCGCGCCCGCACGAGGGACACGACACGAAGGTCAGGCCACCCTTGCGCAGCCCGAGCGCCTTGAGGATCTGGATCCCGACCCGGACCTCTTCGGCAGGATCCGCCGAGAGGGACACGCGGATCGTGTCGCCGATGCCCTCCGAGAGCAGCGCGCCGAGGCCGATCGCCGACTTGATCGTGCCCACGCCGGGCGTCCCGGCCTCGGTGACGCCGAGGTGGAACGCGTACTCGACCTTATCGGCGAGCATCCGGTAGGCCTCGATCATCATCGGCGGGTCGGAGGCCTTCAGCGAGATCTTCATCTCGGGATAGTTCAGGTCCTCGAGGATGTGGATGTGGCGCAGGGCCGACTCGACCATGCCGGCGGCGCTCGGCCCGTTGTACTTCGCGAGCAGGTCCTTCTCGAGCGAGCCCGCGTTGACCCCGATGCGGATCGGGATCCGCTTCTCCTTGGCGAGGTTGACGACCTCCTGCACGAACGCCTTGCCGCCGATGTTGCCGGGATTCAGCCGCAGCCCGTCGACGCCCTGCTCGAGCGCGATCAGCGCCAGCTTGTAATTGAAATGGATGTCCGCGACGAGCGGGATCCGGATCTGCCGCTTGATCTCGCCGAGCTTCTCGGCCGCTTCCTTGACCGGCACCGCACAGCGGACGATGTCGCAGCCGGCCGCCTCGAGGGACCAGATCTCGAGCAGGGTCGCCTCGACGTTACGCGTGTCGGTCTTGGTCATGGACTGCACGGTGATCGGGGCGCCGCCGCCGACCATGAGGCCGCCCAGCTGGATCTGCCGCGTTTTCCGCCGTGTGATCATTGAGCCGTCCTATCTAAAAATTCTGAACGCGTCGATTCGGACGAGGTCATTGTAAATCGCGAAGACCATCAAGAGCAGCAGAAGAACGAGCCCGAGCTGCTGCGCGGCTTCGCGCTTCTTGAGCGACACCGGCCGCCCCAGAATCCCCTCGATCACGAAAAACAAGAGGTGCCCCCCGTCGAGCATCGGCACGGGCAAGAGGTTCAGGACGGCGAGGTTCACGCTGATGACCGCCGTGAAGAGCGCGAGCGAGGGCAGTCCCTCTCGCCGCTGGCGCTCGCCCTCCGCGGCGATCTGGATCGGCCCGCCGAGGTTCGACAGGGGCAGCTGCATGGTCACGAGCTTCCAGAGCCCCTTGGCCGTCAGCACTGTCATGTCCCAGGTCTTGGCGGTGCCGTAGACGATCGCCGCGGCCGGGTTATAGCGCTCGTAGCGCACGGCCTTCATCACGATGCCGACGCCGATGCGCCCGATCTCCACGTCCTGGCCGGTCGGGCTCTTCTCCTTCACGGTCGTCGCCGTCACCTGCAGCGGCACCGGCTTGCCGTCGCGCTGCACCACGATCTCGAAGGTCTGGCCGCCCCGCTTCTGGATCGCCTGCGTCAGCTCGTCGGGCGTGAACACCGACTGCCCCGCGACCCCGATCACGATGTCGCCCGCGCTGAGGCCGGCACGCTCGGCGGGCGAGCCCGCGTTGACCGCCCCGATCTGGGGCGTCAGCTGCGGTCCGATGCCGAGGTCCCACTCTTCGCGCTCCTCCTTGAAGATGGGATCACGCACGCTGGTCTTCCGCGGCGCGACCTCGACCTCTCGCGTGGCCCCGTCCCGCACGATCGACAGCCGGAGCGCCCGGCCCTGGGAGCCCGAGATCGCCCGATAGAGATCCTCCCAGAACGCGATCGGCCGCCCGTCGACGGACGCGACCGTGTCGCCCGGCTGGAGGCGCGCAGCCGCCGCGGGGCTGTCCTCGGCAACCCGCCCCACGATCGCCGGCGAGACCGGGCGGCCCATCGTCGCCAGGACGATGATGAAGATCACGGCCGCGAGCACGAAGTTCATCCCGGGACCGGCGAAGACGATCAGGAAGCGCGCCCACAAGGGCTTCAGCGCGAATGCCTTCTGCGGGTCGTAGACCGGCGCCCCGCCGCCCTCCAGCGGATTTTCCTCTCCGACCATTTTCACGTAGCCGCCCATCGGAATCGCCGACAAGCAGTACTCGGTCTCTTTGCCGCGCCACCGCGCCAGCACCGGTCCGAAACCGATCGAGAACCGCTCGACGCCGACACCGGTCCAGCGGGCCACCAGGAAATGGCCGAGCTCGTGGACCAGGATCAGGATGCCGATGACGACGACGAAGGAGATGACGGTGGTCACGAGGAGCGTGCTCCCTGACGCGTGTCGATGGCGTGCTGCACGGAGCGCCGGGTGTCGGCGTCGACGGCCACGCAGGCGTCGATCGAGCTGAGCTCGCCCGCGCGTGAGGCGTTGAGCGCCTCCTCGATGAGCTCCGCGATCGCGTTGAAGCCGATGCGCCGGTCGAGGAACGCCGCCACCGCGACCTCGTTGGCGGCATTGAGCACCACGGGCGCCGAGCTCTCGCCCTCGAGCGCGGTGCGCGCGAGCCTGAGACACGGGAACTTGTGGATGTCGGGCTCGTAGAAGGTCAGCTGGCCGGCGCGCACGAGATCGAGTCTGGCGGTCGGCATCGGTCGCCGCTCCGGATACGTGAGCGCGTAGAGGATCGGCACGCCCATGTCCGCCACGCCCAGTTGCGCGATCACGGACCCGTCGATGTATTCCACCATCGAGTGAACGATCGACTGCGGGTGGATCACGATCTGGACCTGATCGGACGCGACGTCGAAGAGCCACCGCGCCTCGATCACCTCGAGCCCCTTGTTCATCAGGGTGGCCGAGTCGATCGTGATCTTGGCTCCCATCTTCCACGTCGGGTGCTGGAGCGCGTCCTCCACGGTCACCGTCGCGAGCCGCGCCTTGGGCGTTTCGCGAAACGGCCCGCCCGATGCGGTGAGGAGGATGCGATGAACGTCGGCCCGGCTGTGTCCGGCCAGACACTGGAAGACGGCGCTGTGCTCGGAGTCGACCGGCAGGAGCTTCACGCCGCGGGCCCGCGCCGCCGCGGTCATCAGGCGGCCGGCCATCACCAGGGTTTCCTTGTTGGCGAGCGCGACGGTCCGCCCGGCCTGGATCGCGGCCATGGTCGGCAGCAGCCCGGCGCCGCCGACGAGCGCCGAGACGACGATGTCGGCCTTGACGTCGCGGGCCAACGCCACGAGCCCGTCAGGACCGGCGAGAAGCTCCGGACGCGGCGGCGAAAGGAGACGCGCGAGCTGGTCGCGAGCGTCCGCATCCAGGAGCGCGACGGCGCGCGGCGAATACTTCTTGCACATGTCCGCGACCCGCTCGACGTTCGACCCACGGGCGGCGAGCCCCACCACCGAGAACTCCTCGGGGAAGCTCGACACCATGTCGAGGGTTCGCAAACCGATCGATCCAGTCGCACCGAGCAGCGTAATGCTTTTCATGCGCGGCACCAGGCGTAGAGCGAATAGAGGTAAAGGGCCGGAGCGTTGAAGAGCAAGCTGTCGATTCGGTCGAGCATGCCGCCGTGACCCGGGATGAGGCCGCCGGTGTCCTTGGTTCCGATGCTTCGCTTGATCGCCGACTCGGCGAGATCGCCGACCTGTCCGATCACACCCAGGAGGGCTCCACCTCCGGCGGCGCCGACGAGGCTGCACGCCGGCAGGAGCCAGGCCGCGAGCGCCAGCGCCGCGGCGACGGACGCGATGACTTGAGCGACGGCGCCCTCGAGGGTCTTTCTCGGGCTCAGGATCGGCGCGAGCCGGTGGCGGCCGATCGAGGAACCGACGAGATACGCGGCCGATTCGCCGGCCCACGTCACCCCTACCAGGAACAGCACGAGCTGAGGCCCGTCGGCGCGGCTCTGCAGCCAGATCGGGTAGCCGAGGAGCCAGCCGACGTAGACCGCCCCGAACACGGTGTTGGCGGTCGACTCGACCAGCGGGCGCCCCGAGGTCCAGAGCGGCGCGCTGCAGATGAGCCCGATGCCCAGGACGAGCGCGAGCTCGGGCGTCGGCATCCACCGCAAGGGCTTGCCGTCGTCGCCGAGTCCGGCGTAGAGGCTGGTGGCGAAGCTGGTCGTCAGCGCGGCGCCGACCCCGACGGTGAGCCACGTGCTGATCGGCCGCCCCGTGCGCTCGAACATCCGCGCCAGCTCTCCGCAGGCCGCCACGCTCGCCGCGATCACGAGCAGCTGGAAGACCCACGTCGGGGCGCCGGCGGTGACCCACACGAAGACCGGAATCAGGACCACCGCGCTCCCGACGCGCTTCCACCCCGGCGAGACGGCCCCGGCTTCGCGGACACTCACGCGCGCCACCTCGGTCTCGACCACGTCACACCTTTCCGAACCGGCGCGCCCGACCCTGGAATTCGGCCACGGCGCGATAGAGATCGACGGGGACGAAGTCCGGCCAGAGCGTCGGCGTGACCCAGAGCTCCGTGTAGGCGATCTGCCACAGGAGGAAGTTCGAGATCCGCATCTCGCCGCTCGTGCGGATCAGCAGATCCGGATCGGGGAGGTCGGCGGTGTAGAGAGACTCGCTGATCGTCTTCTCCGAGATGTCCTCGGGCCTGAGCTCG
>QHSQ01000348.1 GCA_003221615.1 Candidatus Rokuibacteriota bacterium
ATTCTTGCCGATCCGCTCGGCGACGGCTTTCGTGCTGTCTTCTTTGCGCGCGAGCGTCAAGGAGGCGGCCGAGTAGGCCTTGTAGAACGCGTTGTCGAGCGTGTGGATCGGCGCGCCATTCCCGCGCAGCAGCGCCTGTCGCACGCCGTCGAGGTCGACGACCACCGCGGTCACCGTGTAGCCCTTCTGCGCGCACGCCGCGACCGACTCACCCACCAGCTCGTTCGCGAGTGAAGCCGAGAGCTTCTGCATCGTGACCAGGCCCTGGGCCGACGCGTCGACCGCGCCAGAAGCGAACGCCGCGAATGCGGCCAGCGACGTGACGAGAGCTCGCGACATGTCGTCCTCCCCGTTGAGTGTTGCCGCGCATGGTAGCAGCCTCGTCGGCCCGCGCGCCAGATCATCCGCGCTGGCGCGGCAGCCCGATCGCCACGAGAAAGCCGAGCGCATTGGCGCCGGCGGAGATCAGGACCGCGATGCGATAGCTCTGGGTCAGGTCGAAGAGCCTGCCGGCGGCGATCGGCAGGACGATCGCGGCGGCGCACCAGGCGACGTAGAGCCGGCTCGCGATCCGGCCGTACAGCGCGCGCCTCCAGTAGACCGCCACCGCGGCCGCCGTGACGCCGGAGATGATGCCGTAGCCGATCCCGACGAGGGCGAGCGCAAGGACTGAGACGCCGGGTCCGGGCCACAGGGTGAGCGCCAGGTTGCCGGCGAGCGCGACGGCGTGAGCGCCGGCGGCCACCGTCGGGATCGTGAGCCAATCGACCATCCATCCGCCCCCCAGCCGCGCGGCGGCGATCATCCCGGCGATGAACGTCGTGCCGTAGACCGCGAGGGTTGTCGCGCCGCCGTAGGCGGTGATGATGCCGGCGGCCTGGCTCAGCACCATCAACCCGGCCGATGCCGCGAAGAAGAAGACGAGCCAGAGCTGCCAGAACACGAGACGGCGACGCTCCTCCGCATCCGGCGTGGCGACGGCGCCCGCCGGGGCGAGCGTGACGTTGGACCGCGCGATCAGCCATGCGCTGATCATCCCGGTCGCCGCGAGCACGCCGGCGAGCGCCCAGAGCGCGGCGCGGACGCCGAGCGCCCCGACGCACCATCCGAAGAGCGGCGCGGCGATCATCGCGCCGGCCGGCAGCAGGCTCACGACGTAGCCGTTGGCGAGGCCGCGGCGCCGCGTCACGACCAGGTTGACCGCTTGCTGCACGAGGATGTAGCTCGCGCCGCCGCCGGCGCCGAAGAGGAGGCCGTACCCAACGGCGAGCTGGGTCAGACCGCCCGCGGTGGCGGCGAGCGCGACGCCGAGCGTGCTGCAGATCGCGCAGCCGAGCACGAGGACCGGCGGCGGGGCGACCCGGTAGACGTAGGGCGCCAGGTTCATGCCGATACCGAATCCGGCGGCCGCGAGCGCGAAGACGAAGGCGAGGTCGGCGCGGCTCAGCCCGAGCAACGCCTCCAGCGGCTTCAGGAACACGCTGAACGCGTACAGCGAGCCGATCGGGAGATTGAGCGCGGTGGCCGCCGCGACCACGCGCCACGCGCTCTGCCTGACGCCGAGATCGCTCACCGTGGTCCGAAGTATAATCCTCGCTCTGGTCGACGGGAGGGGCTGGATGAAGGTCGGCGTGATCTTTCCTCAGACCGAGTGCGGCACCGACGTCGGCGCCATCGCCGAGTTCGTCCGCGCGGTGGAGGCCGAGGGCTTCGATCATCTGTTCGTGGCCGATCACGTGCTCGGCGCCGATCCGCGATTTCATTCCCACCCGTCGCTGGCCAGCTATTCGCACGAGAGCGTGGTGCACGAGGCGCTGACGTCGATGGCGTACTTCGCGGCCATCACCAGCCGGATCGTCCTGGCTACCGGCATCCTGATCCTGCCGCAGCGGCAGACGGTGCTGGTGGCCAAGCAGGCGGCCGAGATCGACGTGCTGAGCGGCGGCCGCCTGCGCCTCGGCATCGGCGTGGGCTGGAACGCGGTCGAGTACGAGGCCCTCAACGAGACGTTCGAGAATCGAGGCCGGCGGGCGGCCGAGCAGGTGGCCGTGATGCGAGCCCTGTGGACCCAGCAGGTCGTCGACTTCCGTGGCGAGTTCCATCGGATCGACCACGCCGGGCTCTGCCCCATGCCCATCCAGCGGCCGATTCCCGTCTGGTTCGGCGTCGGCAGCCGCGATCACGCGGTGCCGCCCGAGGCCGCGCTGCGGCGGATCGGAAAGCTCGCCGACGGCTGGAGCCCCAACATCACGCCCGACGCCCAGGGCCGGGCCCTCGTCGATCGCGTGCACGGCTACGCTCGCGAGGCGGGCCGCAATCCCGCGCAGCTCCCACTGGAGGGCCGCGTCCGCCTCGCCGGCCATGGCCCCGATGGGTGGGTGAAGCAGGTGAACGCGTGGAAAGCCCTGGGCGCGAGCTCCGTCATCGCCGAGCAACGGGGTGCAGGCCTCAGCTTCCCGGATGGACATCTGGACGTGCTGCGCAGATTCAAGGAAACAGTAAAAGAGGCATCGTGATTCGAGACGGTAGGCGCGGTCGGTCAGCCCTCTGGAACGACGGCGTAGACGCGTACGGGCTGAGCCCGGGTCTTGAACTGCACGGGACCGCGGTCCTCCACGCGGATGGCGCTACTCAACCCGGCGCGCGTGTGCTCCTCGATCAGGATCGGCTGCTCCAAGACCTTGGTGTGCGCCTCCAGGTGGGCGGCGAGATTGACCGTGTCCCCGACGCACGTGTAGGTCACCCGCCGCTGGGTGCCCGTGTACCCGGCGATGACCTGTCCAGACGCGATGCCGATACCGATCCGGATTTCGGGTTTGCCCTGCGCCGCCTGCTCGCGGTCGAAGTCCGCCATCAGCTCCAGCATCTCGAGGCCCGCGCGCACTGCACGCTCGGCGTGGTCGGCGTGGGGCAGCGGCGCCCCGAATAGCGCCATCAGTCCATCGCCTACCATCTGGTTGACGACGCCGCCATGGGCGCCGATCGCGTCGAACATCAGCGTGTAGTAGCTGCCTAGCAGATCGATCGTCTCCGCCGGACCCCGAGACTCCACGAGGCTCGTAAACGACCGGATGTCCGAGAACATCACCGTAGCGTCGACGTACTTGCCGCCGAGCGCGAAGCCCGTCGTCAGAAGCTCCTCGGCTACCTCGGCCGTCGCGAACTTCCGAAACAGCTCTCGCTGCTGATCGCGCAGACGTTTCTTTTCGAGGC
>QHSQ01000211.1 GCA_003221615.1 Candidatus Rokuibacteriota bacterium
AAGGTCCGGCGTCAGGTTTGCCCTGGCTCCGGGCTTGGTCAGCGCCGGTCGGAGGTGGTGCGCTAACGCCTGTGCCTCGGAGCTGAGGACGCGTCGAGTCACCGTTTACGGTATGCAGTGAAGTGTGAACTCGTAGCCGATCGACGCCCCACCTTACTCCGCTGACCGCCGCAGCACCGACAGCACCCGCCATGACGAGACCAGCCCCGGCCGCCCGGCTCCCCAGCATCGCGGGATAGACGGCGTCGGAGAGAGAAAGGCTGACGGCGCCGGCCATCATCGAACCGGCAACGGACGGGATGTGCCAGGTCAGGAAAACGAACACGAGAGAGCCGCCCATCACATAGAAGAACGGGATCGGACTGAAGCCGCCTCGCTCGAGGATAGGCAGCCATCGGCTGGCGATGCCCATGCCAACGCCCATGATGAGATACAGCACGAACAGCTTCACGCCGACGCTGGCGAGGTAACTCAGATACCGCTCGGTGAAGAACTTGGTCCACCGGCTCCCAGCGAAGCCAAGGAACAGGATGCCAGCGCCAATTACGATGAAGCTTTCGACCAGAACCACGAGCAACTGAGCCGCGATGATAGCGAACGCGATGACAACGACGAGCGCGGTGATCCCGGCTATGAGACTGGCAAAGAAACCGTCCAGGAGACCTAGGTCGGCAGTCGCATTTAGGATTTTGTTGGCCAGGGAGAGGCCTTGGTCGAAAACGCCCGTAGGGCTAAGGTTGGTGATCCCCGCTGCGGTTGCGCCGGCCTGGGAGAAGCCCTGGATGACGGCGGGGATCCACGTTCCGCCGTTCAGCAGCAACGCGTAGAAGAAGCCGATCGCGACAACCTGCCGCAGCAGGCTCGAGAGCACCCCGAGTCCATCTTCCCTGTCCAGCACCCACCAGATCGCAGACCATGTGAGCTGTATGGCCACGAGGATCCAGAAGATCCGATGCGCGATGGGACCAAGGGCACTGAACCAGGCGGCGCTGATGGCCTCGTAGTCCCGGACGATATCGTTGAGGATCGTGGAGCTCACGGCTCACATCCAGTGGCGGTCGACTTCTTGGCGGCTTCAGCGGCTGACCGGCACCGGGCTGTTCGTCGGCAAGACCGGCGCTTCGCGATTCCCGTTCTTCACCCATTCCTGCTGTGTCGCCGTGCGCTGGGCATCGCGGTTCGTGACGTTAGCCATGTAGATGTTCTGGGCGTTGATCTGGGCCATCATGAGCTGGCGAAGCTTGGCGAGCTGCTGAATCTGCTCGGCGGCGAGCATGTTGCCGGCCTGGAGAGCCTGCATGCGCCCCTCGGCACTGTCGCTCAGCGAGGTCAGCGTCTGGATACGCCGCTGCTCGTCGGCGAAGTCGTCCGCGTGGAGACGGACGGCGGAAAGCGTTCCCCGGAGCGTGTCGAGGGTCGTCCGCGTCCACTGGTCATAGGCGGTCGCCCAGTCGGTGAGCGGCCGATAGCCCGGATAACGCTCCCGAAACACGCGCTCCATCCCCGCCATTGCGTACGCGATCGCCTGTTCCTGCTCGATGATCTGCCCCAAACGATTGAGGCGCGGCAATGCCTCCTGGTCCCAAACCCCGTTGTAGGTGCTCGTGTTCTGCACCATGTTCTCGATCTGTTTGACCTGGTTCGCGATCATCTGGACTTCGTTGATGACCGATTCGACGGCCTTGAGTGCGCTGATGGTGTTCTGGATGAGGTTCGTGAGGTCTAGCACGATCATTGCGTAGGCCCAGGCGCACGAGGGGGCAAGGAGGACGATGATGGCGAGCACCGCAACCAGCCGCCTCGACACCCGTGCGAGCGAGCGCGTACCGCGCAGGATCGCCGCGGCTGACGAAACCGCAGCCCTCACGACCGAACGGATGAGCACGTGGACAGTACAGCCGGTACCCCAGATGGCCTCCGCGACTCGAACAGCAGCTCCAATGGCGACGAGCGCGATGGCCGCCCAGGTGAGCCAGCCAGCGAGACGCATCGCTTGCGGTCGACTGGTCACGAGCGGGCCCCAGACCAGAATGGCCCCAGCAATCACGAGGGCCGCGACGCCGAGCTTGGCTAGGAGCCATCCACGGCTGTCGACGTAGACGAGACGGGCCCGGGCGGGAGTGACGATTCGAGTCATGGCTGGTTACCTCCCTCTTCGTGCCTGATCCAGGCCCGCGCCGCGGCGTCCAGCCCGCGGGCACTGAGCCAGATGGCAGGCCATTGCCGTCCGTGGGCGGTCATCTGCTCTTTGACTTGGACGATCGCCTCCCTGCCCGCCATTCCAACGAAGCTCAGGGCTACGGGGCCCAGCCCAAGGCTGATGAGCCGCCGGCCCAGGGGCGACAGTACGTAATACTGCCGCTTGGGAAGCGCAGTCGCCAGGATTTGGATCTGTCGGCGGTTGAGACCGATGCCAGCGTAGAGCCGGCGCACGTGGTCGCTCTCGGCTTCGGGATTCGGGAGGAGTATTTTCGTCGGACAGGACTCAAGGATGATGTCGTGTCGCGGCGAATTGACCACGTCCGCCACGCTTTGGCTCACGAACACCACCGCGGCGTTCTTCTTTCGGAGTGTCCGCAGCCAACTCTCCACAGTCGCCCCGAAGAGCGAATGGAGGGCAGTGACCCAGGCCTCCTCGACGATGAGCAGCGACGGAGTGCCCTCCTCCAGCCGTTGCTCTACGCGATGAAAAAGGTAGAGAAGGATCGGCACCAGGTGCTTCTGCCCGAGTGCCATCAGGTGGGACATCTCGAAGACTTGCAGCCGGCCCTGACCCAGGTCCTCGCTCTGAGCATCGAGCAGATGCCCGAGTGGGCCGCTCAGGGTGTAGTGGGCGAGGGCCTCGCGCAGCTCCTGGTCCTGCAGAGTGTGCACGAAGTCCGTCATCGTGCGGCTCGGACTCTCGGACAGGAGCTCGAGAGCCCGCCAGAGCGCAGCCCGCTGCGCCGGCGTCGGCGTAACGCCCTGAAGGTCTAGCAGAACCTCGATCCACTCCTGGGCCCATCGTCGCTCGTGACTGCGGTCGATCGCCGCCAGCGGAGTGAAGGCCAGGCCGCGCTCGTCGTCCCCGGCGATGTCGTAGTACTCGGCCCCACAGGCGTGTGCGAGCACGTACGCCGAGTAGTCCTTGTCGAAGAGAAAGACCTGAGCGTCCGGATATCGGAAGAACTGTGCGATCAACAGTCCAACTAGCGTTGACTTTCCGGACCCCGTGGGCCCGAGGATCAGCGTGTGACCGACGTCGCTGACGTGAAGGTTCAGGCGGAACGGCGTGGCCCCGGCGGTCGCTGCGTAGCAGAGGGAGGAGCTGCCCGGCGGATAGTAGGGGCAAGGGTGCTGCTCGAGACCAGGCCACATGCTGGTGAGCGGCAGCAGATCGGATAGGTTCAGAGTGTGAAGGAGCGGCTTCCGAATGTTTTGGTAGCCGTGGCCTGGGAGCGAGCCCAGATAGCCGTCGAGAGC
>QHSQ01000212.1 GCA_003221615.1 Candidatus Rokuibacteriota bacterium
ATGACCGAGTTGAGCTCTCGGGTCTGGATCCCGCCGATCACGTCGTCGCTGAGATCTGGCCGCAGCACCGCGGGGTCGATCGCGTCGCCGCTGCTCTTCATCGGGGTGTCGCTCGTGTGAGCCGTCGCGCAGCCCGCCAGACTGAGCACCGTCAGCGCAACGAGCACATGGCGTCTCAAATTCATCTCTGCCTCCAGAAACGAGGTCCTTGTTTCGTTTGGAGGGTCGTTGGAGCCCCGGCGTTACACGAGGCTCAGCATCCCTCACGACAGCAGGATCAACGGTGGCCTCCGCCACCACCACCATGCCCGCCGCCACCGCCATGCCCGCTGAAGCCGCCATGCTCACCTCCGCCGCCATGCGCGGCGAAGCCGCCATGCTCGCCGAATCCCGCGTGCCCGTGCGCAAAGCCGTGGCCCCACCCACCATGATCCCAGTGGTGATCATGATCGCGATCGTGATGACCCCAGCCACCGACCCAGCCATCGCCGTATATGTCATAGCCATAGCCATAATCATCCGGCGCGTAACCAACGGGCTCCGCGCAAGCGGACAGGCCCAGACCGACGCCGACCAGCAACAGCAGGATTGTCCTCGTCCATACTCGGCTGCGATTCATCGCTACCTCTTTTCACATCCGGTCGTACACGTCGACGAACCTCGCGGTGTGGCCGGCTCCGTCGGTCAGTACGCCCTTGCATGTCATCTTCCAGTGGTCCCCCGAGACGGTGCACGTCTGAGCGTCCGATCGACCGGCCGGGCCTTGGAACATCACCTGCAGAGCGTCAGCGGACAGACGGACCGATGCGGTCGTATCGCTACTGACGCGATGCGGCTCGCCGTTGGCTGCCGCATCGAACGTCACGACATGGGGCTGATCGTCTGGCGTGACGATCGTCACCGACCATGCTACGGAGCCATCCGCTCGCGAGATTTCGCTCACGAGGTCGTTCGGCGACGGCTCGCCGGGTGGCAGAGTGGATTGCGCCCTGTTCCAGTGCCACCGGCCGACGAACGGGCTGCTCTCTGCCCAGGCGGCACCGGCGGCCAGCGCGACACAGAGTCCCGTGATGACTGTGGTGCCCCGAATTCGATTCATGGCGTCCCCCCGGCCTCGCCGAGCGTGGTAAAGAAATTCCTCACGCTTCTCCCCTTCGGCGCGTCGATGCGCCGAGTTCGTTCTCTGTTGTGACGATCACGGCCGATACGCGTGCTACCGGTGGCGAAGATCTGAGCAAAAATCCGTTGCTCGTCTTCTGCGATCGAGGGCGCAGCGGACAGCGGCAGGAACGCCGCAGAAGCTGCGGCCGCGGTTAGAAATTCCCCCCACCGGGAGTGCCTCATCCCCACCAAGGTCGGGTAGACGCGTCCCGCTCGAACATCTAGCCTGGAAGTAGATCGATTCGACTCAAACGTTCACTGAGGGACAGCGAGGACGTATGGACGAGCGCGACGGAACGGCGGTCTCCGTTGTAGACGATGACGAATCGCTGCGCCGGTCCCTCGGGAATCTCCTGCGGTCCGTGGGTTTCGGAGTCCAGACGTTCGCCTCTGCGGAAGAGTTCTTGAGATCCGCTCAGCGAGGGAACACCCGTTGCCTGGTGCTCGATCTGCGCCTGACCGGGATGAGCGGCCTCGACCTCCTCCGGTATCTGGCGGTCGCGGACTCCCACCTTCCCGTTGTCATCCTGACTGGCCATGGCGACGACGAGCTCCGCCGGCGATCCCTGCGGGCCGGCGCCGTCGCCTTCCTCGACAAGCCTTTCCGCAGTGAGGCGCTGCTCGATGCGGTTCGGGCCGCGCTACGTTGAGCGGGGAGCGAATTCTGGCTCGGCGACGCTGAGATGCTGGCCGACTCTCGAGATGGAGGATAGAGAGATGAGTCTTACGGCGGTTCTCGAGCTCGAAACGAGCACGGTCGATCGTCGACCGTGCGCAGACCGGGATCTCGACCTCCTCGAGGCGCTTCGACTGCACGAGCCGACGGCGGCGGAGCGTCTCGTCGCCACGTACGGTGAGCGCGCGTATCGCTTGGCCACGAGCATCACGGGAAACGAGCAGGATGCAGAGGAAGTCGTCCAGGACGCGTTCTGGACCGTGGTCCGGAAGATCGACACCTTCAGGGGCGAGTCGGCCTTCGGCTCCTGGCTCTACCGGATCGTCGCGAACGCGGCCTACCAGAAGCTGCGCGGGTGGCGGAGTCGAGGTCGAGATCTGTCCTTGGAGGAGGTGCTGCCGTCGTTCGATGCACAGGGCGGCCACGTCGGCCCCATTGCCGACTGGTCGGCCCGCGTGGACGACCCCTCGGTCCAGACTGAGTTGCGGATGGCGCTGACCGCGGCGATCGACGAATTGCATCCCGTCTCTCGGACGGTGCTGGTCCTGCGCGACGTCGAGGGCTTGTCGAATTGCGAGATCGCGGAAGCCTTGGGTCTGAGCATCCCCGTCGTGAAGGCTCGCTTGCACCGGGCGCGATTGTTTCTCCGCAAACAGCTGGGCGAGGCCCTGACGCCGTTGAATGTAACGACCGCCACTCCATGCGACTCGTGAATCCGATAGCCGAGGCCGGCGTGGGATCAACGGAAGGCATGCTTGACGCGCTCCCCGCGACGATCGGCGTGGCCAGAGGGGCGAGCAGCGAGCTGCCGGCAGGCAGACTCCGACGCGTGACCCAGTACATACAGGAGAATCTGCAGCGGGAGCTTCGGCTCGCGGAGCTCAGTGCCCTTGTGCACATGAGCCCCTACCATTTCGCGCGCCTCTTCAGGCGAAGCATCGGCATGCCCCCCCATAAGTTCGTGGTTCGGTGCCGGATCGACGCGGCGCGAACGTTACTGGCGGCTCGAAGGTCGCCGATTGCCGAGATCGGGCAGTTAGTGGGATTTCGGACCCCGAGTCACTTCACGACGACGTTTCGGCGGGTTGTCGGGCTGACGCCGAGCGGGTACCGAAGCGAAGCCGGCGCCGCCGGCGTGAGGAATGAGCTATGAAGGACTCTTCGAGCGTCCACGCTCGGGCGACGGCGCGGCGTGAGCGCCGCTCGGCTGAACTATCACCGCTGGCTTGAACTAGCGCGACGTCCAGTGAAATCTACTCCTCCTTGATTCGGTCTAGCAGGCGGCCGAGGAAGCGAAACAACAGGAAGACGAGGACGGCGCTCGCTACCATCCAGATCCACTTGAACCAGCCGTGGAAGATCTCCGTCACGAGCCCGCCAAGCAGATAGCCGACTCCACCGATGAGGCCGGCCCAAACGAGGCAGTTGACGATCTGATACAACGCAAATCGCAGGAGGGAGAACTCCGTCAGGCCGAGCGCGACGGCGCCGACCAGCCGCAGCCCGTACAGGTATTGCAGCAGCAAGATGGCGGTCACGGGACGGGCTTCGATCAACCGGTTGACCTGTGCCGCACGGGCCCGGAAGGCAGCAGAACCCAGAGCGAGTCGGCGGCCGCGAATCGCCCGGCCCGTTGTGAACCAGAACATATGTCCGAGCCAAGCACCAGTAGATGCGGCCAGCCAGACGCGTACGGGGTCGAGCACAC
>QHSQ01000213.1 GCA_003221615.1 Candidatus Rokuibacteriota bacterium
CGGCGTCGTCGGCTCTCGCGTGACGCACCGGCAACTCCCACATCCTCGCCACGTCATCGACCCAGCTCCGCTCGTCCGCGGCCGGGCGTGTGAAGTCCAGAGAGTACGTCTCGAATCCCGGCCCGGCTACGTGGCCGTCGCGAACGAGCCTGGCGGCGGCCCCAACGATCGACGACGAGTCGAGCCCCCCGCTCAGGAACACGGCGACAGGGGTGACGCTTCGGAGCCGACAGCGCACCGCCTCGCGAAAGATCTCGCGGAAGTGCTCGGCGTACTCGTCGTCCGAGCGATACCGGATCTCGCGCCGCGGATCGACGTCGAAATAGCGTGTCGTGCGGACACAACCGTCCTCGACGGTTAGGACGTGGCCCGGCGACAGACGCAGGATCCCGCGATAGAGGGTCTCGCGGCTGTCCACCAAGCGACTACTCAGGTACTCACCGAGGACCCCTTCGTTCGGCTCGGGGTCAAGCGGCAGGGTGTCGAGAAGCTGGCGCAGCTCCGAGCCCCACATGAAGGTCGGTCCGTCGTCTCGGTAGTAAAACGGCCGTGTCCCCAACGGGTCGCGCGCGCAGAAGAGCCGGCGGCGCCGGCGATCCCAGATCGCGAACGCGAAATCGCCGACGATCCGCGAGGCGCAGCCGTCGACCCACAGGGCGTAGGATTGCAGCACGAGCTCCGCGTCGGTGTCGGTCCGTAGATGGACGCCCGCCGCTCGCAGCCATGCGGCGAGCTCGGCGCGGTTGTCGACCCGTCCATCGAGAACGAGACACAGGGCTCCGCGCTCATCGAGCAGCGGCTGCTTCTCGCCGAGCGACTCCGGTGTCGTGCGAGCGATGCGATGTCCAAGGCCGATCGCCCCGTCCGTCCAGTACCCCTCACCGTCCGGGCCGCGGTGAGCGACCGCCTCGGTCAGCCTCCTGAGAAGTGAGACGTCGACCGGGCGACCGTCCAGGCCGTACACGCCGGCGAGACCGCTCACGACGCGCGCTCGCGCGGGACGATGGTCGCTTGAGCAGGCCGCGAGGCGGGAATACGCACGAGCGCAGAGTAGCTCGCGGGCCCCGGGTCTCCGGGAACGACGGCGACCCCGCCGAGCTCCACCCAGGCGTGTCCCTCGAGCGGCCCGCGGGTCTTCGAGACCCCGATGACGAGTTCCGCCGGCGACCCGCGTCGCTTGAGGAGCGAGAAGACGACGAGCGCCCTCGCAAGGCAAGTCGGCCTCGGCAGGCAGCGGTGCGCGGCAATCTCTACGAGCCAGGCGGTACGCGCGACGCCACGAAGATCATCCCCACCCCAGCGGGGACTCGCGGCGGCGAGCGCCTCACCGAGTGCGATCATGCGTCGGAGCCCGATGAGCCTCAGACCGACGCTCACGACGGGCAAGAAGCCCAGCGCGACGGCGAGGCTTCCCCAGTCGTATCGGGAAAGAGTGGAGGCTTTGCGGAGCGCGCGCGTCAACCGGAGGCTACGCAGACGTTCCGGCGACACGCGTCAATCCTTTGGCGCACAGGTGGTCGACGAGCTCGAGGAGATCACGCTCGAGCACCGACGGGAGGGCGTCGTATTCCGAGCGGAGCGCGTCGAACACGACGCCGAGGGATCCGTGGTCTCCGATCAGCCTCCAGGCCCGCGCGCCCACCGCGTCGAGCCCGAAATAGATGCCGGTCTCGAGGTTGAGGATCACGATCTCGCCGTCCAGCTCACGGAACGTGACGTCGGGATTGATCGTGATCACGGAGCTCAGCGTGAGCCTGCTCATTGGCGCCGTTCCTCGCACCGAATCTTCCACATTCAAGGGGTGAAATCAAGGAGCTCGCGCGCGCACCGTCGGAGTGGCCGTCCTGATCGTCTCGATCGTTCGTGGCTCACGAAGAGGAATCGCTGTGTGATGATCGACCTGTGACCACCGCGACCCGATGGCCCGAGACCCATGCCACGCGCGGGCTCGTCGCGACCCCGCACGCGCTCGCTTCCGATGCCGGACTGGCGGTCCTCCAGCGAGGGGGCAACGCCGTGGACGCCGCCATTGCCGCCGGCGCCGCGATCGCCGTCGTCTATCCGCACATGAACGGCGTGGGGGGCGACAGCTTCTGGCTCATCTACGACGCCCGCCACCGAAGGCTCCGCGCGCTGAACGCGGCGGGTCGGTCGGCCGCGGCCGCCGATCTCGACACCTATCGCGCCCGCTTCGGCAGAGCCATTCCCGTACGCGGCGGCGGCGCGGCGCTGACCGTCCCGGGCGTCGTGTCCGGCTGGTGGGCGGCCCACAGGCTGAGCCGCGACGCGTTGGGCTCGCCGATCTCGTGGAGCACGCTGCTCGACGCGGCGATCGTCCACGCCCGCGAGGGCTTTGCCCCGTCGACGAGCCAGCGGCGGGAGACCGCGGACGCGACCGATCTCTTCGGCGACGAGGCGCCCGCGGAGCTCCGAGCAGAGCTCGGGCGCATCTTCGGCCCCGACCTCCTGACGCGCGAGCGCTTCGTGCAGGCCGATCTCGCCTCGACCCTCGACGAGATCGCCGGGGGCGGCGGCGACGCGTTCTATCGCGGCGGGCTCGCCGCACGGATCGCGCGGGCCGCGAGCGCCGCCGGCAGCCCGCTGACCGCCGACGACCTCGCTCGTCATCGGGCCGAGTGGGTGGAGCCGCTGCGTGTGCCCTACCGGGGTGGCGAGGCGGCCAGCTTTCCGCCGCCGACCCAGGGATTCGCCGCGCTCGCGATCCTGTCGCTGCTCGAGGGCTTCGACATCCACGCTCTCGCCGAGGCCGACTACGTCCACGTCGTCGTCGAGGCGACGAAGCTCGCGTTCGAGGACCGCGACCGCTACCTTGCCGACCCGACCGTAGCCTCGGTGCCGGTGGCGCGTTGTCTCGACCCGACGCGCCTCGCCGAGCGGCGACGGCGTATCTCGCGGCGGGCCTCGATGCCGGCGGCCGGCCCGGCCGCGACCGGCGACACGATCGCCATCGTCACGGCCGACGCGCAGGGCAACGCCGTGTCCCTGATCCAGAGCCTCTACTGGGAATTCGGCTCCGGCGTGATCGCGGGAGACACCGGCATCCTTCTCCAGAACCGAGGCGCGTTCTTCTCCCTCGACCCCGCCCACGTCAACTGCCTGGCGCCGCGCAAGCAGACCGCTCACACCCTGATCCCGTCCATGTACCTCGTGGACGGCCGCCCGCGCCTCGTCTACGGCACGA
>QHSQ01000101.1 GCA_003221615.1 Candidatus Rokuibacteriota bacterium
CGCCCCGGCCTGGCCACGTCGCTGGTCTCGTTCGGGTTCAAGCACGGCGTGCCGTTCGACGCGGATCTGGTGTTCGACGTCCGGTTCCTGCCCAACCCGCACTTCGTGGAATCGCTGCGCCCGCTCGACGGCCGCCACGAGCGCGTGCGTGCCTTCGTGCTGGACCATCCGGAGAGCAAGGAGATGCTCCGGCGCCTCGAGGACTTCCTGAAGTTCGTCCTGCCCTGCTACGAGCGGGAAGGGAAGGCCTACCTCACCGTCGCGATTGGCTGCACCGGCGGCCGTCACCGGTCGGTCACCCTCGCGGAGGAGCTCGGGCGGTTCCTTTCGGGGCTCGGCTACGCGCCGACCGTCGTCCATCGCGACCTCGAGCGCGAGTGAGCGCTCCGTGGCCGATGGATCGCCTGGCGTTCTGCTTCGGGGTCCACAACCACCAGCCGATCGGCAACTTCGACCACGTGATGGTGGACGCGACGGAGCGCGCCTACCGGCCCTTTCTCGAGCGGCTCGACCAGCGGCCTGAAGTCCGGCTGAGCGTCCACTGGACCGGCAGCCTGCTCGAGTGGCTGCGCGAGCGCTCGCCCCGCACCTTCGATCTCCTGGGAACCCTGGCCGCGCGCGGTCAGGTCGAGCTCCTGACCGGCGGTTTCTACGAGCCGATCCTGGCCGTGCTGCCCGATCACGACAAGATCGGTCAGATCGAGCGGCTCACGACGTTCCTGAAATCGAACTTCGGTGTCCGACCACGCGGCATGTGGCTCGCCGAGCGCGTGTGGGAGCCGCACCTGCCGCGCGTCCTCTGCGAGGCGGGCGTCGAGTACGTGCTGGTCGACGATCGACATTTCGCGCTGGCCGGCCTCGACGTCGACACGCTCGCCGGCTACTACCTGACCGACGAGCAGGGCCAGAGCCTGCGCGTCTTCCCGATCAACCAGCGATTGCGATACCTGATTCCCTTCGCCGGCGTCGACGAGGTGTTCGAGTACCTCGCGGCCTGGCGGGGGCGCGCGCCCGCGATCACGATGGTCGACGACGGCGAGAAGTTCGGCGCCTGGCCCGGCACCTATGCCCGCGTCTACGAGGAAGGCTGGCTCGAGCGCTTCTTCGATCGCCTCCTGTCGACGCCGTGGCTCGAGCCGACGACCCTCGCCGACGTCGTCGAGCGTGTGCCGGCGAGCGGCCGCGTGTATCTGCCGACGGCCTCGTACGGCGAGATGGGGGAGTGGGCGCTGTCGGCCGACGCGGGGCGCGCGCTCGAGGCGGCCAAGGCCGAGATCAGCCGGCTGACCGACGGCGAGCGGCTGGCCGGCCTGTTGCGCGGCGGCTTCTGGCGGAGCTTCCTCGTCAAGTATCCCGAGGTCGGCGACGCCTACTGGAAGATGCTGCGCCTTTCGCGGGCGATCCACGCCGCCGTCGCGCGGCGCCCCGACGACACGCGGCTCGCGCGCGGTCAGGTCGCGCTCTGGCGGGCTCAGGCCAACGACGCCTACTGGCACGGTGTGTTCGGCGGCTGCTATCTCCCGCATCTGCGCCGCGCCGTGAAAACGTCGCTCCTGGAAGCCGAGCGCTCGCTGGTCGAGGCCGGCGCCGCGCCCGAGACCACGTGGACGCGTGAAGACGGCGATGGCGACGGGCGCGCGGAGGTCTACGTCCGCACGCGGGCGCTCTCGGTCACCCTCGAGCCCGAAGCGGGAGGCATGATCACCGAGCTCGGCTACTACCCGGCGGGATTGGACGTCGTCGACGTGCTGGCCCGGCGACCCGAGGCCTATCACGACAAGGTGCGGGAGCGCGCCGCTGCTCGAATCTCGGACGCGGCGCGAACGATCCACGAAGCGGCCACACCCAAAGAAGCCGGGCTCGACGCGCTCTTGGCCTACGACGAGCTCCGGCGCGGCGCGCTGATCGAAGGGTTCTTTGCCGACGGCGCCGACCCGCTCGATCCGGTCGCGCCCTGGGGCAAGGCGCGAGGCGTGATCGGCGCCGAGCGCCTGGAGTGCGCGGTGCAGGACCATGCGGGCGGAGTCTCGATCGTCTTCTCGCGCGCGGCGACGGACGCGATACCGGCCGCGCTCGAGAAGCGCGTGACGATTCGCGAGGAGGTGGTCGAGGTTCGCTATCACCTGCGGCCGCGCGCCGGGCGGCGACTCACCGGACGCTGGGCGGTGCAGTGGAATCTGGCTCTGACGGCCGGCGCCGCGCCCGACCGGTATTTCGAGCTCGCGGGCCGCCCCACGCTCGGGAGCTCGGGGCACGTGACGGATCTCTCGGCGGTGACGATGGTGGACGAGTGGGCGGCGGTGGAAGCCCGGCTCCGATGGATCCCCGGCGCCGAGCTCTCCTGGGGCCCGGTAGAAACGGTATCGCTCTCGGAAGGCGGGTTCGAGCGGATCTATCAGGGGACCGCGCTCCTGCTCGTGTGGCGCCTGGACGTCCGCCCGGGTGACGAGGGGCGGCTCGAGACCGCGGTGACGTTGGCCCGTCGATGACGCTCGACGATCCCGGCCTCTTCGAGCGGACCGATGCGCACCGGACCCGCGACGTGCTGGCGGGATTTCCCGCGCAGTGTCGCGCGGCGCTCGCCCTCCGCGCGGCGCCCGCGATGTCGCTCCCGCGCCCGACGCTCGTCGTCCTCGTCGGAATGGGCGGGTCCGCGGCGGGCGCCGAGCTGATCGCGGGGTGCGCCGCGGAGCGGCTCGACGTGCCGATCGTCGTGCATCGCGGATACGGCCTGCCGCCGACGGTCGGCAAGCAGACGCTCGTCGTCGCCTCGTCCTATTCGGGCGACACGGCGGAGGTGCTCTCGGCGGCCGAGGCGGCGCTGGAGCGCGCGGTTCCCATGGTTGCGCTCACCGCGGGCGGCCGGCTGGGGGCGCTGGCGGCCGCCCGCGGCCTGCCACGGGTGACCTTGCCCGAGGGACTGATGCCGCGCATGGCGCTCGGCTACCTGTTCTTTCCGGCGCTCAGAATCCTCGGCGACGTGGGCCTCGAGGTCGCGACCGAGGCGGAGATCGCGGAGGCGCTCCACGTCGTGACCGCGCTCGCCGCCGAGCTCGACCCGGCGCGACCGGTCGCGCAGAACCAGGCCAAGCGGCTCGCGCTCGCGATCGGCGCCCGCCTGCCGGCGTTCTACGGCGGTCCGTCGACCGGCGGCGTCGCGTACCGCTGGAAGACCGAGGTGGAGGAGAACGCCAAGCGGTTCGCGATCGCCGGCGCGATCCCCGAGATGAACCACAACGAGATCGAGGCGTGGCGCGCGCCGGCCGCCGCCGCGATGCACGCCGTCTTCCTGCGGGACCGCGACGAGTCGTCCGAGATCGAGCGCCGCTTCGCGGTGATGCGCGAGCTGATCGCGACCGCCAACGGCGACGTCAGCGAGTGCTCGACCCGCGGGACCGGGCGGGCCGCGCGCCTGCTCGGGCTGGCCTACCTCGGTGCATGGACGAGCTACTACGTGGCGATCGGCGCGGGGACGGATCCCTGGCCGATTCCGGTGCTCGACGAGATGAAGCGGCGGCTGCGAGCCCCTTAGCCGCGCTCGGAATTCGTGTTACAGTTGCGGCGCTTGCATCGCACGAGGCGATGCGCGGGAG
The DNA here is from genome assembly GCA_003221615.1 of Candidatus Rokuibacteriota bacterium. Taxonomy (GTDB): domain Bacteria; phylum Methylomirabilota; class Methylomirabilia; order Rokubacteriales; family CSP1-6; genus AR31. The sequence goes on from QHSQ01000101.1 coordinate 3,594, forward strand.
GAAGTCGATGACGCGTGACGAGTATTTGTTCACGTCGGAGTCGGTGACCGAGGGTCACCCCGACAAGATCGCCGACCAGATCTCCGATGCGGTGCTGGACGCGATCATCACCCAGGATCCCACCGGCCGCGTCGCCTGCGAGTCCCTCTTGACCACCGGGCTCGTCGTGGTGGCGGGCGAGATCACCACGTCGTGCTACGTGGACATTCCGCGCATCGCGCGCGACACGATCCGCGAGGTCGGTTACACCCGGGCGAAGTTCGGCTTCGACTATGAGACGTGCGGCGTCATCGCAGCGATCGATGAGCAATCGTCCGACATCGCGCAGGGCGTCGACAAGCTCGGCGCCGGTGACCAGGGGCTGATGTTCGGCTACGCCTGCACGGAGACAGCCGAGCTCATGCCGATGCCGATCATGCTCGCGCACAAGCTGGTGATGCGGCTCTCGGAGCGGCGCAAGTCGGGCGCGCTCGACTACCTGCGGCCGGACGGGAAGTCCCAGGTCAGCATCCGCTACGTCGACGGCGTGCCGCGCGCGGTCGAGACGGTCGTCGTCTCCACCCAGCACAGCCCCGACGCCGGCGCCCAGCGGATCCGTGAGGACATCATCGAGCAGGTGATCAAGCCGGTGATCCCGGCCGAGCTCATCGACTTCCAGAAATGCGTGATCCACGTGAACCCGACCGGACGGTTCGTCACCGGCGGGCCGATGGGTGACACCGGCCTCACCGGCCGCAAGATCATCGTCGACACCTACGGCGGGTCCTGCCCCCACGGCGGCGGCGCCTTCTCGGGCAAGGATCCGACGAAGGTCGACCGCTCCGCGTGCTACATGGCGCGCCACGTCGCGAAGAACGTCGTCGCCGCCGGGTTGGCGCAGCGGGCGCAGGTGCAGGTGGCGTACGCGATCGGCGTCGCCGAGCCGGTCTCGATCATGGTCGATACCTTCGGCACCGCGAAGATCCCGAACCGGGCGCTCGAGGCGATGATCCGGCGCCACTTCGATTTCACGCCGGCCGGGATCATCAAGTATCTCGACCTGCGCCGGCCGATCTACAAGAAGACCGCGGCCTACGGTCACTTCGGGCGCTCGGAGCCCGAGTTCGCGTGGGAGCGGACGAATCGCGTCAAGGATCTGCGCGACGACGCGGGAGTGTAGCGCAGCACACCGATAAGCCCGCGCGCCGGGCCATGTCGTGCGCGCTGCAGGCTGTCGGGGCTTCTCCGCCGGCCGAGGCGCGACTACAAACGAAGGACGGGCATTCCATGGTCGAGCACGACGTCAAGAATCTGTCGCTCGCCCCCGAGGGGCGACTCAAGATCGAATGGGCCGAGCAATCGATGCCGGTCCTCCGGCAGATCCGCGAGCGCTTCGCGCACGAGCAGCCCCTGAAGGGGATCCGGCTCGGCGCGTGTCTGCACGTGACCACCGAGACCGCGGTCCTGATGCTCACGCTCAAGGCGGGCGGGGCCCAGCTGGCCCTCTGCGCCTCCAATCCGCTCTCCACGCAGGACGACACGGCCGCGGCGCTCGTGCGCGAGTACGAAATCCCGGTCTTCGCTCACAAGGGTGAGGACAACGATCGGTACTACCGGCACATCGCCTCGGTGCTGGCGACAAGGCCTCAAGTCACGATGGACGACGGCGCCGACCTCATCTCGCAGATCCACGGCGCGCGCAAGGATCTGGCCGGTGACGTGATCGGGGGCACGGAGGAGACGACCACGGGCGTCGTGCGGCTCCGCTCGATGGAGCGTGAGGGCGTGCTCGCGTTTCCCGTCATCGCCGTCAACGACGCCGACACCAAGCACCTGTTCGACAACCGCTACGGGACCGGCCAGTCGACGATCGACGGCATCCTGCGCGCCACGAACATCCTCCTGGCCGGGCGGACCGTCGTGGTCGCGGGCTACGGGATGTGCGGCCGCGGCGTCGCGGCGCGCGCCAAGGGTCTCGGCGCCCACGTCATCGTGACCGAGGTCGAGCCGATGCGCGCGCTCGAGGCGGTGATGGACGGCTTCCCGGTGATGCCGATGACCAAGGCGGCCGCGCAGGGCGACCTGTTCGTGACGGTGACCGGCAACACGTCGGTCATGTCGAGCGACCACTTCGGTCAGCTCAAGGACGGCGCCATCCTGTGCAACTCCGGCCACTTCAACGTCGAGATCGACCTCGAGACGCTCGGCGCGATGGCGCGCGCCCGGCGCGCCGTGCGCCCGTTCGTCGAGGAGTTCGTGCTCGACGGCGGCCGGCGCGTCTACGTCCTTGGCGAAGGGCGACTGATCAATCTGACCGCGGCCGAGGGTCACCCGGCCTCGGTCATGGACATGAGCTTCGCCAACCAGGCCCTCTCGGCCGAATACATGGTCAAGCACGGCCGGACCCTGGCGCGGAAGGTGTTCGTGGTGCCGCGCGAGATCGATCTCGAGATCGCCCGGCTCAAGCTCGGCTCGATGGGCGTGATGATCGACGAGCTCACGAGCGCCCAGCGCGAATACCTCGCCTCCTGGACCCACGGCACCTGATCGGGGCGCGCCGAGGCCTATGAACAGGCCGCAGCCTATCCTGCTGCTGCTCCTCCTGCTCCTGGTCCTCGGTCTTCTCGCCCAGGTGGTTCCGCTCTATACCGATTGGCTCTGGTTCGTCGAGGTCGGATACTCGGAAGTCTTCGTCAAGACGCTCTCGCTGCGCGGGTCGCTCTTCGCCGTGCTCGCGATCGGCGTGCTCGTCTTCCTCTACGCCAACCTGACGTTCGCGGCTCGCACGGCGGCGCCGGACGTGATCTGGGAGCTCGAGGACCAGCTCGGATTGCCGAGCCGCGTGATCATCGAGCCGCTGATTCGCCGGTTCCTCCCGATCGTCCTGCTGCTGATCGCGCTGGCCTCCGGGATGCGAGCCACCGTCCACTGGGAGCTGGTGCTGGGCTACCTGAACGCGACGCCGTTCGGCAGCGTCGATCCCCTGTTCGGCTACGACCTGAGCTTCTTCGTGTTCGTGCTGCCGCTGTGGCGTCTCGTGCACGGCTGGGCAATCACCCTCGTGACCGCGACGATCGTGCTCACCCTGGCCATCTACGTGCTCCAGCGGAGCCTCGTGCTGACGAGCCGCGGTCCGCGGCTGGCGGCCGGCGCCCGCTCGCACCTTCTGGTCCTCGCCGCGCTGGCGCTCGGGCTCAAGGCAATCGGGTTCTGGCTCGACCGGTTCGAGCTGGTCTTCTCACCCCGCGGCATCGTGTTCGGCGCGGCCTACACCGACATCTACGCGTCCTTGCCCGTGCTCGGCGCCCTCGCGGTGTTCGCCGCGCTCTGTGCCGTCGCGTGCCTGGCCCAGATCGCGCGGTCGGGGCTGCGGCTGGTGGCGGGCGGCCTGATCGCGCTGGCGCTGGTCTGGGTGGTGGGCCTCGGCGTCTACCCGGCGCTCCTCCAGCGCTTCCGGGTCACGCCCAACGAGCTCGCGGCCGAGCGGCCCTTCATCGGCCACAACATCCGGATGACCCGTCAGGCGTACGGCCTGGACCGGATCGTCGAGCGCGAGTTCCCGGCCGACGAGGCGCTCGACGCGCGCGCCCTCGACCAGAACGCCGCCACCATCAAGAACATCCGCCTGTGGGACTACCGGCCCTTGCTGCGCACGTTCGCGCAGCTCCAGGAGATCCGGACCTACTACAAGTTCGTCGACGTCGACAACGACCGCTACATCGTGAACGGCGAGTACCGCCAGCTCATGCTGTCGCCGCGCGAGCTCTCGTACCAGCACCTGCAATCCCGGATCTGGATCAACGAGCACCTCACGTTCACCCACGGCTACGGCGCGGTGGTCGGGCCCGTCAACCGCATCACCGCCGAGGGCCTGCCCGAGTTCCTGGTCAAGGACATCCCGCCGCAGTCGACGAGCGGCTTCCCGAAGATCACCCGGCCCCAGATCTACTACGGGGAAGTCTCGAACGAGTACGTGCTGGTGAAGACGAAGTCGCAGGAGCTCGACTATCCCTCGGGCGACCAGAACGTCTACACGACGTACTCCGGCGTCGGTGGGATCCCGCTCTCGTCCTTCTTCCGCAAGGTCGCGTTCGCGATGCGGTTCGGCGAGATCAAGATCCTCCTGTCCAACGACCTGACCGACCAGAGCCGGATCATGATGTACCGGACGGTCACCCAGCGCGTTCGGCAGATCGCCCCGTTCTTCAAGTTCGATCGCGATCCCTACATGGTCATCGACGACGACGGGCGACTCATCTGGATGCTGGACGGCTACACGACGACCGACCGGTACCCGTACTCGGATCCGGTGCCCGGCATGGGCAACTACATCCGGAACTCGGTCAAGGTGACGATCGACGCCTACGACGGCACGGTGACGTTCTATCGCGCCGACGACACCGACCCGATCGTGCGCGCCTACGGCGGCGCCTTTCCCGGGCTCCTGAAGCCACTCGACAAGATGCCCGAGGCGCTGCGCCGGCACATCCGGTATCCCGAGGACTTCTTCGCGATCCAGGCCCGGAAGTACGCGACCTACCACATGCTCGACCCGCAAGTGTTTTACAACAAAGAGGACCTCTGGGCGCTGCCGCGCCGGACGATCGAAGGCCGCGACCGCGATATGGAGCCCTACTACACGATCATGCGGCTGCCGGGCGAGCAGAAGGAGGAGTTCATCCTGCTCACGCTCTTCAATCCGGCACGGCGCGACAACATGATCGCGTGGGTGGCCGCGCGCTCGGATCCTCCGACCTACGGCCGGCTGATCGTCTTCAACTTCCCCAAGCAGAAGCTGGTGTACGGGCCGCGCCAGATCGACGCGCGCATCGACCAGGACCCGATCATCTCGCAACAGCTGGCCCTCTGGAACCAGCGCGGCTCGACGGTCATCCGCGGCTCCTTGCTCGCGATCCCGATCGATCAGTCGCTGATCTACGTGCAGCCGCTCTATCTGGCCGCATCCGAGCAGGGGGCGTTGCCCGAGCTCCGCCGGGTCATCGTGGCGTACGGCAATCAGATCGCGATGGAAGCGACGCTCGAGCAGTCGCTCTCGCGGATCTTCGGCGGACGCCCGGCGACGCCGTCGGCGGGCGCACCGGCCGCCGCCAGCGCGCCGGCGGACGGCGTCGCCGGCGCCCGCCAGCTCGGTCAGCGCGCCCTGGAGATCTGGATGCGGGCGCAGGAGGCGCTACGGCGGGGCGACTGGGCGGCCTACGGTGCCGAGCAGAAGCGCCTCGAAGAGGCGCTCCGCGCGCTCACGCAGGCGAAGTAGGGGAGGATTCGCGGCCCGCCATGCCGAACGTGCTCGTGACGACGCCCTTCGACGAGGTCCAGATCGACCGGCTGCGGCGAGTCTCGCCGCGGCTCACGGTGACGCGCGCCGATCCCGAGACCGCCGACTATGCGACCGCGGAGATCCTCTACGGCGGAATCCTGCCGCGCGATCGGTCACGGGCGCCGAACCTCAAGTGGGTTCAGGTGCACATGGCCGGGGTGAACGGGCTCCACGAGCACCCGCTCTACGCCGACGCCGCGATCGCGCTGACGACCGCGAGCGGCGTGCACGCGGCGACCGTCGCCGAGTACGCGATGACGGCGCTCCTGGCGCTGGCGCATCACGTGCCGCGCATGGTCGAGTGGCAGGGCCGGGGCCTGCCCGACGCGTGGTTCTCGCCGGCGCAGCTGACCGAGCTGCTCGCCGCCTCGGACGTCGTCGTGATGTGCGCGCCGCTCACGCACGAGACCCAGCACATGATCGGCGCGCGCGAGCTCGGCTTGATGAAGCCGACGGCCTACTTCATCAACGTGGGGCGCGGCGCCAGCGTGGACGAGCCCGCGCTCGCGCGGGCGCTCGCCGACGAGCGCATCGCGGGCGCCGCGGTCGACGTGTTCGCGCAAGAGCCACCGCCGGCCGGTCATCCGCTCTACGGGGTCGGTGACCACGTCATCCTCTCGCCGCACGTCTCGGGTTTCGTGACGAGCTACGACGAGGACTGCTGCACCTTGTTCGCGGAGAACCTCCGGCGTTACCTGGACGGCACGCCGCTCTTGAACCTGGTCGACCGCACGAAAGGCTACTAGCGCGCGACCGCGCTCGAGAGCGGCGGGCGCGGGACCGGGATCGGCGCGCCGCGATCCCATAGCTGGCGCAGCAGGCGCAGGCGTTCCTGCTCGAGCTTCTCCATCGCTTCCACCGCGGAGTGCGCCTCGGCGGCGCAACCGGCCAGCTCCGGATACTCGGCGCGCCGCAGCCACTCGCCGCCGCGCTCGACCGACTCGATCACGAGCAGATAGGGCACCGCCTCGTAGTACGCGAGGTCCCGGATCGCCTCGGGCTCGTCGGGAGCGTGGCTCACTGGGCGAACGGCACCCAGGCGATCGGCACGCCCGCGTCCGACTGACGCGCCTTCTCAGTGGCCGTGATCCAGCTGTCGCCCTCCGGCAGCAGCGCGGAGGCCGGACGCACCCGGCACATGCTGGCGTCGTCTACGTTGGCCGGGACCACGCCGCGCTCGCGCAGGGCCCGGGCAGCGTCGATCAGGCGGCGGCGAACATAGATGACCATCGCGTCGGTCGTCCCGAGGTGCTCCTGCGTGCGGTCGTAGATCGGTCCCATCGTCTCGGTCATCGCCCTATCTTGGAGATTCACCAGGAACGGAATGCCGATCATGAGCTCGTTCTTGGCGAGCCGACGGTCGACCAGGTAGTCGTTGTGGATGTTCGCCTTCGTGTAGTAGCGCGTATGCGGCTCGCTCGTCGCCTCGAGGTAGCCGCCCCAGGCGGTGAACGGATTGCGCGTCTGCTCGCGCTCCTGGTCGGTCACCGGGCGGTCGAGCCGTCCGCGCATCATGATCTGGAGATTGTAGTTGTCGTCGAGCGGCACCCACGCACGCGCCGAGACGAGGTTGGGATCGCTCGCGGCGATCATCGAGTAGAACGGCATGATGAACTGCGTGATCCGGTGCCAGTAGAGGCCCTCGACGTCCCAGCGGCGCCGGGCCGAGTAGCAGGCGCCGTAGTCGGTCGGCAGGAGCTCGAGCCGCGGCCGCCTGTCCTGATGGAACGTGCCGCGCTGCTTCACGTCCGGACGGAGCTTGGCGTGGACGTAGTCGATGTGCGAGGAGTCGATGTCGCCCTCGAGCGCCTGGACCCAGTTGCACTCCTCCAGCATCATGAGCGGCGGATAGACGTGGTCGGCCGGCAGGGTGTTGACCTCGAACGCCGGGAACGCCGGCGCCTGCGCGCGCGGGCCCATGTAGGTCCAGAGGACGCCGTTGACGTCGCGGCAGGGATAGGCGCGGGCGCGCACCTTGTCCTTGAAGGTGCTCTCCGCGGGCTCGTTCGGCATGTCGACGCAGCGACCGGACACGTCGAACTTCCAGCCGTGATAGACGCAGCGGATGCCGCACTCTTCGTTGCGACCGAAGAAGAGTGATGCGCCGCGATGGGGACAGTTGGCGGCGATCAGCCCGACCTCGCCTCGCGTATCGCGGACGGCCACGAGATCCTCGCCGACCAAGCGGACCTTCCGGGGTGGGGCGTCGGGCTCGGGCAGCTCCGTGGAGGGCAGGAACGGCATCCAGTACTGGCGGAGCAGGTCGCCCATCGCCGTGCCACGCCCGACCCGACACATCAGCTCGTTGTCGTCCCTCGAGAGCATCGCCGACCTCCGTTTATTTATCTGACGTGCGCCTCGGCCGGCGGGGCCCCAGCCCCGCGACGGCCTGCAGCGCACACGTCAATGCTTGCCGTTCTCGACGGTCGCGCGCTCGATCGCTAGAAGCTTCTCGAGGTCGATCACGCCGAGCATGTCCTTTTCCACGGGGCTCCAGTCGGGCTTCGTCTTCACGTTGGCGCCGAACCCATCGGCGAGCTCCTCGTAGACCTTCTTCCACGCGGCGTACGCCGCCAGCAGCGGGGTCGAGGGATCGGCCACGATCTTGTAGCCGAGCCCGCCGAGGTCCGCGAGGCTCAGGCCGAGACCCGCCAGACCGCCGCGGCTGGCGAGGTACATCAAGGGTCCGCCGAGCCGCTCGGAGATCGCCCGTAGCTGCTCTGGCTTGTGCGCCATCGAGAGCAGCAAGAGATCGGCGCCGGCCCGGCGATACGCCTCGCCCCGGCGGAGCGCGTCGTCCATGTCGCTCGCCCGGATCGCGTTCGTGCGCGCCACGATCAGAAAATCCGGGTTGCGCCGCGCCGCCACGGCTTCCTTCACCTTGGCCGCCATCAGCTCGGACGGGATCATGTGCTCGATCCCGGCGTGATGGTGGGCGCGCTTGGGGACCAGCTGGTCCTCGATCTCGATCGCCGCGAAGCCGGCGGCCTCGCTCATGCCGATCGTTCGGTGCATGTGCATCGGGTCGCCGTAGCCGCACGCCCCGTCGAGGATGAGCGGCAAGGAGGAGACGGCGCCGATCTCGACGGCCGTCTGGCACATCTCGGTCACGTTCAGGTTCGCCTCGAGGGCGACCTTCTGGTAGCCAGTCGAGCCGCCGCCCAGATAGCCTGCCGGAAACCCGGCCGCCTCGGCCATGCGCGCCATCAAGGGATTCAGGACCAGCGGCGCGGTCACCGGCAACGGCCGCTGGATCAGATCACGGAGAGTGGGACGTTCCTTTCGGGCCGCCACGGAACACCTCCTCGCTGGGATGATACACCGAGCCGACGGCCGTCCCTCAGGCGCTCCCGCGCAGCCGCGGGTCGAGCGCATCACGGAGCCCGTCCCCGACGAGGTTGAACGCCAGCACGGCGATCATGATCGCCACGCCCGGCACCGTCGCCACGTGCGGCGCGACCAGCAGGACGTCGCGGCCCGTGGAGACCATCAGCCCCCACGACGCGGTCGGCGGCTGAACGCCGAGCCCGAGGAAGGACAGCGCCGCCTCGAGCAGGATCGCGTTGGCCATGAAGAGCGTCGCGTAGACGACGAGCCCCGGGACGATGTTGGGGAGGATGTGGCGCCGGAGCAGGGCCGGCGTGGCCGCGCCCAGGGCTCGCGCGGCGCCCACGTACTCGGTCTCGCGAAGCGCCAGCACCGAGCCGCGGACCATCCGGGTCACCGTCGGGATCCCCCAGACGCCGACCGCGATCGTGGTGTTCAGGGCGCCGGTGCCCATGGCCGCCACGATCGCGAGGGCCAGCAGGAGATAGGGAAAGGCCAGGAGGATCTCGATCCCGCGCATCATGATCGCGTCGAGCCACCCGCCGGCGAAGCCGGAGATCGTGCCCAGCACGAGCCCACCGGCCAGCGCGATCAGCACGGACACCACGCCGACCAGCAGCGCGATGCGCGAGCCATAGATCACCCGCGAGAAAATGTCGCGCCCGAACTCGTCGGCGCCGAGCCAGTACTTGGCGCCCGGCTTCGAGCGCTTCTCGATGAGACTCTGCCGCGCGGGGTCGTAGGGCGCGAGCCAGGGCGCCAGCGCGGCGCTCAGCGCGAGCACCACGATCAGCGCAAGGCCGACCACGGCGAGCCGATTGCGGTAGAAGCGCTTCCAGGCGGTCATGGGTCAGCTCGCGTGTGGGCGCGCGGTCATCCCTGGCGTCCGATCCGCGGATCGAGCAGGCCGTACGAGAGATCGACCAGGAGGTTGATCACGACGAACACGAGCGCGAAGACCAGCACCGCGCCCTGGAGCAGGATGTAGTCGCGCGCGAAGATCGCCTTGACCATGAGACGGCCGAGGCCCGGCCACGCGAAGACGGTCTCGGTGAGCACGGCGCCGCCCATCAGCTGCCCCGACTGCAGGCCGAGCAGAGTGAGGATCGGGATGAACGCGTTGCGCAAGGCGTGCCGGGCGAGCACCCAGAACTCGCCGACGCCTTTGGCGCGCGCGGTGCGCACGTAGTCCTCGCGCAGCACGTCGAGGACCGCGGCGCGCGTCATGCGAGCGATCATCGCGATCGACGGAAGCGCCAGCGTGACCGATGGCAGGATCAAGTGCGTCAGCGAGCCGGCGCCGCCGACCGGCAGCCAGTTGAGCCACAACGAGAACACCACGATCAGCACCAGGCCGGTCCAGAAGATCGGCATCGAGAGACCGAACAGCGAGCCGAGCCGCGCGAGCGCGTCGAAGACCGAGTTCGGCCACACGGCCGAGGCGACGCCCGAGACGATGCCGGCGACGGCGGCGAGCGCGAGCGCGGCGACGGTCAGCTGCAAGGTGGCCGGCCAGGCATCGGCCAGCTCCGCCGCGACCGGACGATTCTGCTGGATCGAGCGGCCGAGGTCGCCGCGCACGACACGGCCGACGTATTCGAGATAGCGGACGAGGAAGGGCTTGTCGAGCCCGAGGTGATCGCGGAGCTTCGCGACGGCGTCTTTCGTGGCGTGCTCGCCGAGCATCAACGTCACCGCGTCGCCCGGCAGGAGATCGACCGTGAGCATGACCACGAACACCACGCCGAGCAGGACGGGCACGGCGAGGAGGAGGCGGCGGACGATGAACGTCAACAATCAATAGAGGAGCGCCCCGGGTTTCCCGGGGCGCTCCGAACGCTGGGGGGTATGGGGGGCCATGTCGGGGCCCCCCATCTCACTTGTCGATCCAGGTCTTCGAAAGGGTCAGATTGTACTCGACCGGGTGGATGTGGAAGCCCTTCACGTTGGCGCGCGAGGCGATGATCTCCTTGGTCGTGTAGACCGGGATCCACACCATCTCCTTGGCGACGATGTCCTGCACTTCGCCGTAGAGCTTCTCACGCTCGGTCTGGTTCAGGCTGCGCCGCGCCTGCTCGACGAGCGTGTCCACGCGCGGGTTCGAATAGCGCGAGGTGTTCCAGCCGGCCGGGGGCACCTGCTTGCTGTGGAAGAGGGCGTAGAGCGAATAGTCCGCGTCGGCGTTGGAGGTCACCCAGCCGAGCGTGAACATGTGGTGGTTGAGCGGGTTGCCGCGCACCTGCTGGAACACCGCGGCCCACTCCAGCACCTGCACCTTCGCCTCGACGCCGACCTCCTTGAACATCGCCTGGATCGCCTCGGTGATCTCGCCGTCCTTGGGGTAGCGGCCGCGCGCGGCCAGCCACGAAAGCGACAGCCGCTGACCGCCCTTGACCATGATCCCGTCGGCGCCGGGCGCCCAGCCGGCCTGGGTCAGGAGCGCCTTGGCCTTCGCGCGATCGAACGGATAGAGGCGGTCGAGGTGCATGTCCTTGAAGCCGAACACGCCGGGCGCCAGCACGCCGAGCGCCGGTCCCGCCGAGCCTTCCATGATGTTGTCGAGAATCGCCTTGCGGTCGACCGCGTGCAGCAACGCCTGCCGCACGCGCACGTCGTCGAGCGGCGGCAGGCCGGCGTGGAGGCCCGCGAAGACGACGCGGATGCCGGTCGTCTCGTGCACGGTGAATTTCGAGTCCTTCCGGAGCGCCGGGAGCTGCGCGGGCGAGGGGAACAGCACCATGTCGGCGTCCCCGGTCTGGAGCGCGATCATCCGCGCGCCCTCCTCGGGCACGACCTTGAACACGACGCGGTCGACCAGGGCCTTGTCGCCCCAGTAGTCCGGGTTGCGCTCGATGATCACGTGGGTGTTGGTCTTCCACTCGACGAACTTGAAGGGCCCGGTACCCACCGGCGCCCGGCTGAAGTCCGAGCCCATCTTCTGGACGGCGCTCGGCGAGATGATCCCCATGCAGTACATCGCCAGGGTGCGGAGGATCGGGCCGTAGGGCTCCTTGGTGACGACGTCGACCGTGAGGTCGTCGACCACCTCGGCGCCGTCGAGCGAGCCCGCGAGGCTCGCCCAGCGCGCCGGCGGCGTGCCGCGCAGCGCCCGGTCGAATGTGAACTTCACGGCGGCCGCGTTGAAGGGCGTGCCGTCGTGGAACTTGACGCCGGGCCGCAGCTTGAAGCGCACCTTGGTGGGCGACATCACCTCGTATGACGTCGCCAGCGCCGGCTTGACCTGCATCTTCTCGTCGAGCGTCAGGAGCCCCTCGAGCATGTTGAAGTAGACCCATGCGCCAGGCGCGGTGGTCTCGAGGTTCGGGTCGAGCGAGACGGGGTCCGTCGGCCGAACGATCGTCAGGGTGCCGCCGCGCTTCTGCGCGTCGGCCGCGGGGACGAGCGCCGCCGCGAGCCCCAACACGAGGCACCCGATCAGGAGGCGTGAACGAAGAGTCGGTCGCATGCACTGGCTCCTTAGTTGGCGCACCTCGGCCGGCGGGGCCCCAGCCCCGCGACGGCCTGCGGCGCGCACCACCATTTAGAAGCGCACCTCGGCCGGCGGGGCTCCAGCCCCGCGACGGCCTGCGGCGCGCACCACCATTTAGAAGCGCACCTCGGCCGGCGGGGCCCCAGCCCCGCGACGGCCTGCGGCGCGCACCACCATTGTGTCGCCCGCCGGCCCGGGCCGATCATTGACGCAAGAGGTCGTCGGCCGCCGAGGCGGCCGTATCGAAAGCGTGAACGGCGCGGTTGCGCTCGCGCACGAGTGCCGCCCGCGCGAACTTGAACGCGTCGGTATCGGGATCGAGCGCCGCCAGCGCGCGCACGCGCTGGAGCCCGGCGAGGGGCGGAATGGGCAGCGCCAGATCGTGAGTGAATCGATCCCCGGTGGTGTAGCTGAGCGGCACCAGCGCGCGTGAGAGGCGCATGAGCCCGCGGTTGATCGCGTCGAGCTTCGCCGCCGGCGTCCTCGCGTCGACGCCGGCGAGAGCGACGCCGGCCCGGTCGAGAAGCTCCACGAGCGCGCGCGCGGCGTCCACCGCGGGCGCCAGATCGAATCGCGCACCGGCGGCGGCCTGCAGAGCCTCGAGCTCGGCCAGCAGGCCTCGGGCCGCACGGCCGTGGTCGAGCGGCAGCACCGGCGCGTTCAGCCAGCGCAGCGCCGAGGCCAGATAGACCTTGGTGTCGAGCGCCAGCACGTCGGCGTCGACCTTGTCGATCGTGTCGTCCTTCGTGTGCCACCACCACGGAAAGCCGGCGCTTCCGACCAGCCGCTCCATGGCGCGCGACAGATCGGTGTCCTGCTTCGGCAACCCGGAGAGCGACATGAAGGCGGACGGGACGCCGACGCCCCAGAACGACTGATCGCCGGCGCGCGAGAAACGCCGGCCGCGGCTGCGCTGGCCGGTGACGTCGGCCACGACCGTCTCGGCGAAGCGCTGGGCGTCCTCGGTCGCGTGGAGCACGGAGTAGTCGGTGGCGCCGCGCGCCCCGGTGGAGTCGACGTTGAGGTGGAGCACGCAGCGCTGATGCAGCTCGCGCCAGGCGTGATCCGCGTACCAGGCCGAGCCGGCGTAGCGACCGTGCGAGTGCCCGGACCAGAACGCGAAGCGGATCCCGCGGCGGAGCGCGTCGCGACGGCCGGCCAGCAAGCGCGCCACCTCGAGCATCGTGGCGTTCGCGGTCCCGTTGTCCATCGCGCCGTAGTGCCACGAGTCGACATGGCCGGAGAACAGCAGGAACCGGTCCTCGTGGCGCCCGACCAGCTCGCCGACCAGATGCGGAATGGGCATCCAGCCCGTGCGCACGCGCGTCGTCATCCGGACGTTCACCGGCCCGCGCGTCAGGAGCGCGCGCAGGCGCTGGCCCTCGGCGCCGAGCACCGAGAGACACGGGACCGCCGGGATACGCCATGCGGTCTCCGGCGACGGCGTGCCCCAGATCGTCGTCACGATCATGTTGTGGAGGTGATCCATCAGCACGAAGATCTGCCCCAGGGTGCCCGCTTGCTGGGCGACCCACGCGCGGCCGGGGGCGGGGAGCCCGTTGACGAGCGCGATCTTGCCCGCGGCGTTCGCCCGCGCGTAGTCGGCGGGACGGCCGTCGCCGACGTCGACGAGCTCACCCTCGAGCGCCTCCACCGAGGTGGAGAACGAGTGCGTGAGCCCCTCGATCGTGCCGCAGTCGGGGAGGTGAACTCGCCCCTCCAGCGGCAGGCTGATGTAGGCCTCGATCTCGCGCCGCTCCACCTCGAGGCCATAGGATTTCAACGTCCGCTCGATGTAGTCGAACGCCTGCGCCTCGCCCGGGCTGCCCGACTCGCGCTCGAGGGCGCCGATCGTCCGCACGTGCTCCATGAGCGTCTTGTCCGAGACCTGGGCGGACAGCGCCGCCTCCAGCGGATCTCGGTAATCCCATCCCGAGGTCATACGCTCCTCCGGCTGGCCGCCACCAGCTCGTCGATGTTGTCCCAGCTCATGACGCGGCGGCCACGCTCGAGATCCTCGATCATCGCGATGAGCCGCTCCGTCAGCGGCATATCGAGGCCGAGCATCCTGGCCTTCGCGACCGTCGCGCCGAGCAGCGCGCCCACCTCGGTCTTGCGCCGACGCACGACCAGATCGCGCCAGATCCCGGTCTTGGTCTTGGTGTGCTGGCGATAGTGCCGGGCGATGATCTCCATCGCGCGCTGCCGGGCCGCCAGGTCACCGCGCGCGGCCGCGCGGTAGTCGGCGGGCGCGTACTCGTCGAACGGCTCCAGCCTGATACCGGCGGCCTCCGCGGCACGCATGTTCTCGACGACGAGAGCGACCAGCATCTGCTGGACCGCGGGCGAGCGCTCGACCACCTCGTACACGTGCGCGTCGACGACGGCGGTGGCGACCAGGAGCGCGCCGTAGACGTGCTTGGCCCACGTGTAGCCGAGGACGTTGTCGGTGACCTCGGTCGGCGCCACGACCGCAAGGAGCTTGGCGAGGCCCTGCACGCGGTCGCTCATGCGGCCGTCGAGCTCGCCGAGCACGAGGGCGCCGTGGCCGCCGTGGAGGATCCGGCCCGGCGCGACCCAGTCCGCCGCCCAGTTCACGAGGCAGCCGACCGTGCGCGGGGCGCCGATCTTCTCGGCGATCAGCTCCTCGTTGAGGCCGTTCTGGAGCGACACGATCGCGCCGTCCGCGGCCAGCCGCGGTGTGAGAACCTCGAGCGCGCCCGATGTGTCCTGCGATTTGACGGCCAAGAGCACCAGGCCGAGCCCGTGACCGAGCGCGCCGGGTGTGATCGCACGCACCGGCACCGTGACCGAACCCTCACGGCTCTCGATGGTGAGCCCGTGCGCGTTCATCGCCGCGACGTGGTCTTCCGCGCGGTCGACGAGCACGACGTCGTGACCCGCGCGGGCGAGCGCAGCGCCCGTCACGCCGCCGATCGCGCCGGCGCCATATATCGTGATCGTCATCGAATCTCTCCGGAGCGGATGGCCAGTGGTCCGCGCTGCAGGCCGTCGGGGCTCCCCCGCCGGCCGAGGCACGACTATCGATTATTGATGGGGAATGATGCGGCGGTCCGGCTGAACTGTCAACGGGACTACGAGATCAGGTGCGGGCGCGCAGGAGGAGCGAGAGGCCGATGCCCATGAAGATCACGTTCGCCGTCCATGCCGCGATCAGAGGCGGCAGCAGGTCCGCCCGCGCGAAGGCCAGGGCCACGTAGTGCACCACCAGATATCCCGCCATGATCACGATCGCCAGCCCGATCCCGAACAGACGCCCCCCGCGTGGCGACTGCAGCGCGAACGGGATTGCCACCAGCACCATCACGAGGTTCACCAGCGGAAACGACAGCTTCGAATAGAGCTCCACCAGGTACTTGCGGATCTGAAACCCCGCCGCCTCGAGCTGCCCGATGTAGTCTCGGAGCTCCCAGAAGCTCATCGTGCTCACCGGCTTCTGGATCCGCAGGAAGTCCTCCAGCTCCTCCTTCAGGTCGAGCGCGGTCAACCCGAACGCCACCGTTTGCACCTTGCCCTCTGGACCGATCTCCCGATACGCGCCCTCGCTCAGCTCCCAGCCACCGGCCGTCCAGTGGGCTCGCCGCGCATCCAGACGCCCCGTCAGGCGAAACTCCCGGTCCAACTCCAGAATCGTCACGCCGTACAGATCGTTGGTCCCGGGATTCAGGAGCTCCACCCGGTAGAATCGCGTGTCCGCGCTTCGCACCCACAACCGCTGCCGCGACTGCAGGTGCCGGGGCGCCTGCCCCCGGATCTTCACGCGGTCCACCTCGTCGCCGCGCTCGTTCAGCACCGGCAGCGCCAGCTCCTGGAACAGCCCCGCGCCGATCGCCACCACCAGGCCCACGCCCAGCACCGGCGCGCTCACCCGATACAAGCTCACGCCCGCCGCCTTCAGCGCGGTCAGCTCGTGGTATCGGCTCAAGGTCAGAAACAGGAAGATCGTCGCGACCAGCATCACGACCGGCAGCCCGTCGTGCAGCGCCGCCGGCAGCCGGTAGGCGAAGTGCTCCAGGATGTACATCAGCGGCGGCTTGACTCGCAGGTACTTGTCGAGGGTCTTCAGCAGATCGATCACGATGAACAGCGCCGCCGCCACCGCCAATCCGATTCCCATGAACGTGACGTATTCCCGGATCAGATACCGATCGACGATGTGCGTCGAATCCCGCGCCCCGCCCGTGCCGTGACGCGAGCGCCAGACGGGCCGTCCAGGCATGGCGCGCCGCGCCGCCTCGATCACGCGCCAGACCGCCGGCATCGCCGGCCATCGCCACTCCCGTGCCGTCGCGATCAGAAGGCCGAGCCCGACCGTTCCGAACAGCGCGTTCGGGGCCCAGATCGCCAGGATCGCGGGCACGCGCGCGCGCAGCGCCGCGCCTTCGAGCGACGTCATCAGCAGGTAGTAGGTGACGAGGATCGTGAGACTGCCGACCAGCGCGATGCTCCGGCCACCACGGTGCGAGCGGATCGCGAGTGGAAAGCCCACCAGCCCGAAGACCAGCGCCGCCATCGGCAGCGCGTAGCGCTTGTGCCGCTCGATCTCGAACGGCGCCCGGCTGTGGGGGTCGTCTCGGTACTCCGCGATCTTGGCCCCGAGATCGGCGAGCGAGAGGTCTTTCTCCGGCTTTTCCACGCGCGGCGCGCCCTTGAGCGGAGAGTCGACCGACAGGCTCATGTCGTAGATATCGAAGCGCGTGTAGCGGTAGCGCGAGGCGCCCGCGGCGCCGCCGGTCGGCGAGGGAGTGTCCACCGTCGCCTTCGGCACGTCCACCGGCAAGATGTCGGCCTCGTTGACGGCGCCGTTCATCATGCGAAGCGTGATGCGTCGGTTTGACTCGTCGGTGAGCAGCCGGCCCTCGCGCGCGGAGATGATCCGCGAGAGCATGGGATCGCGCTCGTCGGAGACCAGGATGCCCCGCAGCGCCACCTGCGAGGTGCTCACGTCCTCGACGTAGATCGTCAGATCCCCGAACGTCGAGTTGAAGATGCGCTCCTGCAGCCCGCTGACCGCTCGCGCCTGAAGAATCCGGAACAGCTGCCGCTGGAACTCTCCGTTCGCCGCCGGGTTCACCACCAGGGTCAGTACCGCCGTCGCCCCCGCGATCAGCAACGACGCCGCCATCACCGGCCGGAACAATCGCAGCGCGCTCACTCCGGCCGCCTTGAACGCCACGACCTCTAGATCGCTCGCCAGTCGGCCGCCGGCCAGCAGCACCGCCACCAGCAACGCCATCGGCAAGGTGTGCGCGAGGAACGACGGCATCATGAACAGGAGCAGCTGCATCACCAGGTAGAAGGGCACGCCCTTCGTGATGACGAGGTCCGTCAGGTGATAGATCCGGTCGATCACGAGGAAGAACGTCAACAGCGCACAGGCAAACGCGAACGGCGAGACCAGCTCGCGTGCGATGTACCGATCCAGGACGGGGAACCGCACGAGTCTGTTGTACCATAGGCGCGTGAGCCGGCTAACGTGTGGCAGGACGCGGAAATTGCTCGCCGGCCTCGCGATGCTCGGCAGCGCCGCCCTCCTGACCGACCGCCTGGACGCCGCCGGTCCGGTCGATCGGCTGGACCAGTTCCGGATGCTCGCCCGCGCGCGATCCCTGGCCAACGGCGCCGCTGACAGCTCGCCCGACGCCTATCGCGAGATGTACGCGCTCCTCGACGAGGAGATCGTCGAGAGCCTCGGCACCGGCGGTCTCTACGCCTCCATCGGCTTCCTCCAGGATCGGCTCGACGCGTTCGGCGAGGCGTGGGGCGCCGCCGCCGTCGACGTCGTCCGCGTCGGCCGTCTCATGGTCGGCGCGTTCCAGATGAGCGACGCGCCCGGCGTCAACTCGGTGCGCGTCTACGGGCGACTCGGAGGGGAAGCCGCGCTCTTGACGACGCTCTCGCGCGAGGGGCGTCCGACCGTCTATCCGTGGGCGCCGGCGCCGAGCGGCGCCGCTCAGTTCGTCGCCGCCTGGGAGGGCGCCACGACCGGCCGCGGTATCCGCGCCTTGCGCCTCGACCTCGTCCGCCAGCAAGGCGACGACCTGCGGGTCGTCTGGTCCTCGACCGATCTGTTCCCTGAAGGGTTGACGGTGCGCACCTACTCGGTGCGCGGCGATGAGATCCGCGTGCGCTACGAGCCCGACTATCCCGGTCGCACGCCCGGCTGCGAGGGGCAGACCGAAGCCGAGGACGTGTTCCGCACCTCGCCGCAGAGCGGCACGCTCGTGCGTCGGTCCACCCGTGAGCTCAACGGCTGGCACCGCGAGCTGCGGGCGACCGTGGCCCAGCTCTTCGACGCGCTGGCCGCGCGCGATGAGGCGAGCCTGGCGAAGCTGGTGGCCGACGCGCAGATCCGTCGTCGCCTTCCGTCCACGTTGCGACCCGACACCGCGTGCGACGCCACCGACGGCACCGCCAACCCTCAGTCGGTCTCGGTCGCGGCAACGGCCGCGCACACGCCCTGGTCGCTGACTTTCCAGCGCGGGGGCGGCGCGCGATGGCGCCTCATCGCCGCCGGACCGGTGCTGCCGTGAGCGTCGAGCCGCCGACCGCGACGACCGGCGACATCCCGGATCGGTACGATCCGGCGGCGGTCGAGAAGCGCTGGTATCCGCTCTGGGAGGAGCGCGGCTACTTTCGCGCGGACGGCGCCGCCAAGGGCAAGCCGTACTCGATCTCGATGCCGCCGCCCAACGTCACCGGGTCGCTCCACTGGGGCCATGCGCTGACCATGACCCTGCAGGACACGCTGACGCGGATGAAGCGCATGGACGGCTTGAACACGCTCTGGCTCCCCGGAACGGACCATGCGTCGATCGCCGTGCACGTGATCCTCGACCGCATCCTCGCCGCCGAGGGGAAAACCAAGGAAGACCTGGGCCGCGACGGCTTCCTGGCCCGCGCCTGGCAGTGGAAGGAGGAGTCCGGCGGCACGATCGTTCGCCAGCTGAGACGCCTCGGCGCCTCGTGCGACTGGTCGCGCGAGCGATTCACGATGGACGCCGGGCTCTCGCGCGCCGTGCGGGAGTCGTTCGTCCGACTCTGGGAAGAAGGGCTGATCTACCGCGACGACTACATCGTCAACTGGTGCCCGGTTTGCCAGACCGTCCTGTCCGACATCGAGGTCGAGCGCGAGGAGCGCGACGACGAGTTCGTCTACATCAAGTATGGTCCGGTCACGCTCGGGACGGTCCGGCCGGAGACGAAGCTCGGCGACACCGGTCTGGCGGTGCATCCGAAGGACAAGCGCTACAGGCACCTCGTGGGAAAGACGCTCGAGGTCCCCTCGGTCGACGGCACGGTCACTGTGAAGGTGGTCGCGGATGAAGCCGTCGATCCCAAGTTCGGGACCGGCGTCATCAAGGTGACCCCGGGGCACGACCCGATCGACTTCGAGATCGGGCGCCGCCACAACCTGCCGATCAGGACCGTCATCGGCTTCGACGGGCGGATGACGGCCGAGGCCGGGCGCTACGCGGGCATGGATCGCTTCGAGTGCCGCCGCCGGATCGTCGAGGACATGAAAGCGCTCGGCCTGATCGAGAGGATCGAGCCCTATCGCCACGCGGTCGGCATCTGCTATCGGAGCAAGACCGTCGTCGAGCCGCTCGTCTCCAAGCAGTGGTACGTCCAGGTCAAACCGCTGGCCGAGGCCGCGATCAAGGCCGTGCGCGAGCGGCGGATCACGATCTTCCCGCGCAGCTGGACGAAGACCTACTACCACTGGATGGAGAACATCCGGCCCTGGTGCATCTCGCGACAGCTGTGGTGGGGTCACCGCATCCCCGCGTGGCACTGCGACGCCGATGGCTCCGTGCACGTGTCGAATGAAGACCTGCACGCCTGTCCGACATGCAAGGGGCCGCTGCGGCAGGATCCGGACACGCTCGACACGTGGTTCTCGTCCGGTCTCTGGCCGTTCTCGACCCTCGGATGGCCCGACGACACCGCAGACCTGCGCACCTACTATCCGACCTCGGTGCTCGTCACGGGACCGGACATCCTGTTCTTCTGGGTCGCGCGGATGGCGATGCTCGGGATCCACTTCATGAAGGACGTGCCGTTCCGCGACGTCTACCTGCACGCGATCGTGCGCGACGCCGAAGGCCAGAAGATGTCGAAGTCCAAGGGCAACGTCGCCGACCCGCTCGTGGTCATGGAGAAGTACGGGACCGATGCCTTCCGCTTCACCTTGGCGGCGCTCGCTCAGGGTCGCGACATCCGGATCTCCGAGGAGCGCATCGAGGGCTACCGGAACTTCGCCAACAAGATCTGGAACGCCTCGCGCCTGGTCCTCTCGAATCTGAGCGGATTCGACCCGGCGCTGGCCAAGAAGACGCCACCGGCGCTCGCCGACGTCTGGATCGAGAGCCGGCTGGCGGCGACCGTCGCCGAGGCTCGCACGGCGCTCAAGAAATACCGGTTCAGCGACGCGGCCTCCGTGCTGTACCAGTTCCTGTGGCACGAGTTCTGCGACTGGTATCTGGAGATCGCGAAGCTGTCCCTCTATCACGCCGAGAACCCCGGCCAGCGCGCGCGCACGCAGGCGACCCTGGTTCGCGTGCTCGAGACGACCCTGCGGCTCTTGCATCCGTTCATGCCGTTCATCACCGAGGAGATCTGGCAGCGGCTGCCGCACAAGGGCGAGTCGATCATGCTCGCGCCGTACCCGCGTCCGCCGAAGAAAGACCGTAAGCCGGACGCAGAGCGCCAGATGAGTGCGGTCATGGACCTCGTCACGGCCGTGCGGAACATCCGCGGCGAGATGCGGATCGCGCCCGCCGCTTCGCTCGCGGCGACGCTTCGCCCGGGGCCGGACGCGGGAGAACTCTTCACCGCGAACGGCGCGCTGATCGACGCGCTGGGCCGGGTCCGGCTCACCATCGACCCGGCCGCGACGCGGCCGCGGAGCTCGGCGATGGCCGTCATCGGCGGCTCGGAGCTCTATGTCGACCTGACGGGCGTCGTGGACCTCGCCGCCGAGCGCCAGCGGATCCAGAAGGAGATCGCCAAGGCCACCGAGCGCGTCGAGTTCTTGAAAGGCAAGCTGTCGAAGCCTGACTTTGCCGAGCGCGCGCCCGCCGAGATCGTCGCAAAGGAGCGGGAGAGGCTCGTCGAGCAAGAAGCGCTGCACGCCAAGCTCGTCGCGAGCCTCGGCTGGGTCGATGACGGTGGGCGGTAGCACCCCGGGCGTCGTCGTCCGCCTCGACACCGTCGACTCGACCCAGTCTGTGGCCTTCGCGCTTGCCGAGCGCGGCGCCGCTGACCGGACGGTGGTCGTGGCCGACCAGCAGCTGGAGGGCCGAGGCCGACGGGGGCGGACCTGGCGTGCGCCGGCCGGGACGAGCCTGCTGGCCTCGATCATCGTTCGGCCGCGGCTTCCGCAGGCGCTCCTGGCCACGCTGTCCCTCGCGACCGCCGTCGCCACTGCCGAAGCGCTGCGGCGCGTCGCTCGCGTCGAGACCAAGCTCAAGTGGCCGAACGACGTGCTCGTCGGGGGCAGGAAGATCGCGGGAATCCTCCTCGAGTCTCGGACGGCAGCACGAGCCGAGACGAGCAGCTCGGTTACGGCCGGGATCCCGCCGCTCGTCACGATCATCGGCATCGGCATCAATCTCGGTCAGCGCGAGTTCTCGCCCGATCTGGCGGACAGCGCCACCTCGGTCGCCCTCGAGACGGGCCATGCGCCGAGCCGTGAGTCGCTGCTCACGGCGCTGCTGGAAGAGTTCGATACCTGGCGCGCGCGCCTCGAGGGCGAAGGATTCGGCCCGATTCGCGAAGGATGGCGGCGGCTCAGCGACACTCTCGGGCGGCGAGTCACGGTCGACGCCGTGACCGGCGTCGCGGCCGATCTCGACACGGACGGCGCGCTTCTCATCGACGTGGGCGGCTCGCTCACGCGCGTGCTCGCCGGAGCGGTGAGCTCGGGCGACACCGCGGTCGGCTCGCCGGTGCCGCCCTAGGCGGCGGTGCGCGCGGCAGGCCGCCGGGGCTCGCCCGCCGGCCGAGGCGCTGCCAAATCAACAAGGAGACGACCGATGCTACTCGTCGCCGACGTCGGCAACACCAACACGAAGATCGGCGTGTTCGAGGGGCAGCGCTTGCTCGTCTCCTGGAGGCTCACGAGTCGGCGCGAGCAGACAGCCGACGAGTACGGACTGTTCATCGAGACGCTCCTGCAGTCGCGCGGGATCCGCGCGGCGGCGATCGAGGGCGTGGCGATCTCGAACGTGGTGCCACCGGTTCAGCAGACGCTCGAGTGGATGTGCGAGAAGTATTTCAGCCGGCCCCCGTACTTCGTCGAGCCGGGGCTGAATACCCGAATGCCGCTCGCGGTCGATGCCCCCCGCGAGGTAGGAGCCGATCGCTACGTGGACGCCTTCGCCGCGGCCGCGAAGTATGGGGCCCCGCTCATCGTGATCGACTTCGGTACCGCGACGACGTTCAACTGTGTCAACGGGCGGGGAGAGTTCATCGGCGGCGCGATCGCCCCTGGCATCGTCACGTCTGTCGAGGCCCTCATCAACCGGGCCGCCCGTCTGTCCCGGGTCGAGCTCGTCAGGCCCAAGGAGGCGATCGGGCGCAACACGACCTCCAATCTTCAGTCAGGCGCGATTTACGGTTATGCCGGCCTGGTGGAGGGTTTGGTCGAACGGATGCAGGCCGAGCTCGGGGGAGGGGCGAAGGTGATCGCGACCGGGGGCAACGCCGGGCTCCTGACCGACGTGGCCCGGTGCATCGAGCGGGTCGACGAGAACCTGAGGCTCGACGGTCTCAGGATGCTCTACGAAGAGGCGCATCCGACCCCGCCCCGTCGTTGACACGGCGGGGGCTCGTGGTTATACTCTACGAAATCTAGCGGGTCCTGTCGGGGACTACCCCTATATACAGGACCTCCAGGCGAAACCGGCGGACGGCTCCAAGGGAGGCTAGCCGATGGGGATGTGGGTCGGGCGAGGGCGAAAGGCCAGGGTCGCTTACGGATTCGATGACATCGCGCTGGTGCCCGGAGCGGTCACGGTCAACCCGAACGAAGTCGACATCTCCTGGGAGCTCTGCGGCCACCGCTTCGAGCTACCCATCATCGCGGCGGCCATGGACGGCGTCGTCGGGCCTCGGCTGGCCACCGAGATGGGGCGACACGGCGGCCTGGCGGTCCTGAACCTCGAGGGCATCTTCTCTCGCTACGCGAACCCCGCCGAAGTGCTCGAACGGATCGTCTCGGCCAGTCAGGAAGAAGCAACCAAGATCATCCAGTCGATCTACGGAGAGCCGATCAAGGAAGAGCTGATCCATCAGCGGATCGGTGAGATCAAGAAGGGCGGGGGCCCGGCGGTCGTCTCCTCGATCCCGCAGCGGGCCGAGCGATTCGCTCAGATCGCCCAGGAGGCCGGCGCGGACATCTTCGTGGTGCAGTCCACGGTCACCACGGCTCGCCACATCGCCACCGAGTACACGCCGGTCGACCTGCGCAAGCTGAAGAAGCAGCTCGCCATCCCTCTGGTCATCGGTAACGTCGTCACCTACGAGGCGTGCCTCGAGCTGATGGACGTCGGCGCCGACGCGCTGCTGATCGGCGTTGGGCCGGGCGCGGCCTGCACCAGTCGCGAGGTGCTCGGGCTCGGCGTGCCGCAGGTGACCGCGACCGCCGACGCGGCGGCCGCGCGCGACTTCTATTGGAAGCAGTCCGGGCGTTACGTGCCGATCATCACCGACGGCGGCATGACGACGGGCGGCGACGTGTGCAAGGCCTTCGCCTCGGGCGCCGACGCGGTCATGATCGGATCGGCCTTCGCGCGCGCGATCGAAGCGCCCGGGCGCGGCTACCACTGGGGCATGGCGACGCCGCACGCGAACCTGCCGCGGGGCACCCGGATCCGTGTCGGCATCGCGGGCTCGCTCGAGCAGATCCTCTTCGGACCGGCGTTCACCGAGGACGGCACCCTCAATCTCGTCGGCGCGATCCGCACGTGCATGGGCTCGGTCGGCGCGCGCAACATCCGCGAGCTGCAGCAGACCGAATTGATCATCGCGCCGACGATCAAAACCGAAGGTAAGGTCTTCCAGCAGGCTCAGAAGCTCGGGCGCCCGCGGTAGCGGGGCGCCGATGTCGGCCAGCGCCGGCAAGATCGCGGTCCTCGATTTTGGCGGTCAATACACCCAGCTGATCGCCCGGCGGGTCCGCGAGATGTCCGTGTACTCCGAGATCTTCTCGTGCACCCATCCGCTCGAGGAGATCCTGTCCGCAGGCTATCAAGGCATCATCCTCTCCGGCGGTCCGTCGAGCGTGTACGAGGACGGGGCGCCGCTGCCGCCGAAAGAGCTCTTCGACGCGGGCATTCCGGTCCTCGGCATCTGCTACGGCATGCAGGCGATGGGCTATCTCCTGGGTGGCCACGTGATCCCCGCCGAGCGCCGCGAGTACGGCAAGGCCGAGATCACCCTGCAGGGGTCGAGCCCGCTGCTCCGCAGCGTCGAGCCCGAAGAGTCAGGCCGCGTCACGGTCTGGATGAGCCACGGCGACACCGTGCTCCGCCCGCCGAAGGGCTTCACGGCTCTCGCGAAAACTCAGAACTGCCCGGTCGCGGCGATGGCGGACGAGAGCCGCCGGCTCTACGCCGTCCAGTTCCACCCGGAGGTTCTCCATACCCCGCAGGGCCGGACGATCCTGGACAACTTCCTGACCGTCTGCGGGGTGAGCCGGACGTGGTCGATGGCCGGCTTCATCGATACCACGATCGACGCGATCCGGGCCCAGGTCGGTGGCCAGCGTGTGCTGTGCGCGCTCTCGGGGGGCGTCGACTCCTCGGTCGTCGCCGTCCTCGTCCACCGCGCCATCGGCGAGCAGCTCACGTGCGTCTTCGTGGACAACGGGCTCCTGCGAAAAGGTGAGGCGGAGTCGGTCGTCCACACCTTCCGCGATGCGTTCAAGATGAACCTCATCCACGTGGACGCATCACGCCGATTCCTCGACGCGATCCACGGTGTCACGGACCCGGAGATCAAGCGCAAGCGCATCGGCGCCGAGTTCATCGCCGTGTTCGACGACGAGGCGAAAAAGCTCGGCGACATCCCGTGGCTCGCCCAGGGCACGCTCTACCCCGACGTGATCGAGTCGGTGTCCTTCCGGGGGCCGTCGGCGACCATCAAGACCCATCACAACGTCGGCGGGCTTCCGCTGAAGATGCAGTTCAAGCTCGTCGAGCCGCTCCGCGAGCTCTTCAAGGACGAGGTCCGAAAGCTCGGCGAGCTTCTGGGGCTGCCTCCGGAGATCGTCTGGCGACAGCCGTTCCCGGGGCCCGGGCTCGCGATCAGGGTGCTCGGTGAGGTGACGCCGGATCGGCTCGATCTCCTCCGCGAGGCCGACGCCGTGGTCCAGGAAGAAGTGCGCCGGGCCGGATTCGAGCGGACGGTGTGGCAGGCGTTCGCGGTCCTCTTGCCCATCCGGACCGTCGGGGTCATGGGCGACTTCCGAACCTACGCGCACGTCATCGCGCTCAGGGCGGTCATGAGCCAGGACGCGATGACCGCGGACTGGGCGCGGCTGCCCTACGATCTGCTCGGCGCAATCAGCAACCGGATCATCAACGAGGTCAAGGGCATCAATCGGGTCGTCTTCGACATCTCGTCCAAGCCGCCTTCCACGATCGAGTGGGAGTGACCGGGAGCTCGATGCAGCATAGCGAATTCGTCCACCTGCACGTTCATTCCGAGTACAGCCTGCTCGACGGTGCCGCCCAGCTCGAGAAGCTGGTCGACAAGGCCAAGGAGCTGAAGTTCCCGGCCATCGCGCTCACGGATCACGGCAACCTCTTCGGCGCGATCGACTTCTACAACGCCGCCCAGAAGGCCGGCGTCAAGCCGATCCTCGGCTGCGAGCTCTACGTCGCGCCCGGAGGCCGAAAAGAGCGAGGCTCCCAGGACGGCGGCTACGAGGGCGCCAACCACCTGACGGTCCTCGTGCGCAACCGTACGGGATACAAGAACCTCGTCAAGCTGGTGTCGCGGGCGTTCCTCGAAGGGTTCTATTACAAGCCGCGCGTCGACCGCGAGCTGCTCGCGCAGCACGCGGACGGGCTGCTCGTCCTCTCGGGCTGCCTGAACTCCGAGGTGTCGCGGATGCTCAGCGCCGGCGACGCCGTGCGGGCGCGGGAGACCGCGGGCTGGTACCAGGAGGTCTTCGGCAAGGACCACTACTTCATGGAGGTGCAGGCGCACGGGCTCGAGGAGCAGGAACGGGTCATGGCCGAGACCTTGCGGATCGCCAAGTCGATCGGCGCCCCGGTCGTCGGCACGAACGACTCGCACTATCTCGAGGGCGGCCACGCGCGGGCGCACGAGGCGCTCCTCTGCATCCAGACCGGCACGAATCTTCAAGATACCGGCCGCTTCCGGTTCTCGACGCAGGAGTTTTACATCAAGTCGGCCGAGGAGATGGCTCGCGTCTTCACGGATCTACCTGAGGCCTGTCGCAACACCCTGGCGGTGGCCGAGCGCTGCAACCTCACACTCGACTTCAACCAGTTCCACCTGCCGCGCTACGTCGTCCCCAGCGAGCACACGCTCGACAGCTATCTGCACGAGCTCGCCCACGAAGGGCTCCGGCGCCGGTATGGAGCGAGCCCCGGGGACGCGGTGGAGGCCCGGCTGGGCAGCGAGCTCGCCGTCATCGAGAAGATGGGATTCGCGGGCTACTTCCTGGTCGTGTGGGACTTCATCCGCTACGCGCGCGAGCAGGGGATCGCGGTCGGGCCCGGACGCGGCTCGTCCGCCGGCTCGCTGACCGCCTACTGTCTGGGCATCACCAACATCGACCCGATCCGGTACGGGCTCCTGTTCGAGCGATTCTTGAACCCGGAACGGATCTCGATGCCCGATATGGACATCGATTTCTCGGACGACCGCCGCGACGAGGTCATCCGCTACGTGGCGGAACGCTACGGTCGCGACCGGGTCGCGCACATCATCACCTTCGGGACGCTCGGCGCGAAGGCGGCGATCCGCGACGTCGGGCGCGTGCTCGGCATGCCGTACGCCGACGTCGACCGGATCGCCAAGCTGGTGCCGAACTTCCCGCTGAACATCACGCTCGACGACGCGCACCAGAAGTCGCTGCCCCTGGCCGAGATGGTGCGCAGCCAGGCCAACGTGCGCGAGCTGTGGGAGATCGCCCGCACGCTCGAGGGATGCACCCGCCACGCCTCGGTGCATGCCTCGGCCGTCGTGATCTCCGACGAGCCGCTCGAGGAATACATCCCGCTCTACAAGGACCCCAAGCGGCCGGAGCTGATCACCGGCTACGCGATGGGACCGATCGAGAAGCTCGGGCTCCTGAAGATGGACTTCCTCGGGCTCCGCACGCTCACCGTGCTCGCCAACACGGTGGCGCTGATCAAGGAGTCCCGCGGGCTCGACCTCGATCTCGATCGCCTGCCGCTCGACGACAAGAAAACGTACGAGATGCTCTCCGAGGCGAAGACGTTCGGCGTGTTTCAGCTCGAATCGTCCGGGATGCGCGACGCGCTCCGCGGTCTCAGGCCCGAGCAGCTCGAAGACCTCATCGCCATGGTCTCGCTCTACCGACCCGGCCCGATGGAGCTCATTCCCGACTTCATCCAGCGCAAGCACGGCCGGTCCAAGATCACGTACGAGCACCCCGCGATGGAGAAGTTCACGCGGGAGACGTACGGGATCATGGTGTACCAGGAGCAGATCATGCAGATCGCCTCCGAGATGGCGGGCTTCACCATGGGCGAGGCGGACATCCTCCGCCGCGCCATGGGCAAGAAGGACCGCGAGCTCATGGCCAAGCAGCGCGAGAAGTTCATCACGGGCTGCCGCGAGCGCAACACCGCCCCCGCGAAGGCCGAGCGCGTCTGGGAGCTGATGGAGAAGTTCGCGGGCTACGGATTCAACAAATCGCACGCCGCGGCCTACGGGCTCGTCGCGTACCAGACCGCGTACTTCAAGGCGAACTATCCCGTCGAGTTCATGGCCGCGCTGCTGACCTCGGAAATGGGAGACACCGACAAGATCGTGAAGTACATCGAAGAGTGTCGGGCGATGGGGATCCAGGTCGTGCCGCCCGACGTGAACGTGTCGGCCGTGCAGTTCAGCGTCGCCGGCGACACGGTTCGCTTCGGCCTGGCCGCGATCAAGAACGTCGGCGAGGCCGCGATGCAGTCGATCTTGAAGGCGCGTAGCGGCGAGGGGTCGTTCAAGACGCTGGAGGACTTCTGCGCGCGGGTCGACCTCCGGCTCGTCAACCGGCGTGTGGTGGAGAGTCTCATCAAGGCAGGCGCCTTCGACTCGCTCGGCCTCACGCGTGCGCATCTCCTCGCCACCACCGACACGGCACTCGAGAGCGGCCAGCGCCAGCAGCGTGACCGCGCCGAAGGGCAGGGGTCCTTCTTCGAGATCCTGCCGGCGGCGCCCGTCCGGGCTAGCGCGCCGGCCGAGATCACGCCGGAATGGGAGACCGACCAGCGCCTCGCGTTCGAGAAGGAGGTGCTCGGCTTCTACATCTCCGGCCATCCGCTGGCGCGATACCGCGGCGTCGTCGAGCCGCTGGGCATCACCACGTCGGCCGATCTGGCGGCCAAGGGCCACGGGGCGCGCGTCATCCTCTTCGGCCTCGCCAACGGGCTCAAGGAGACCTCGACGAAGGGCGGCAATCGGATGGCCTTCTTCACGCTCGAGGACATGGAGGGCACCGTCGAGGTCACGGTGTTCCCGGAGCCGTTCAAGACGGCGGCCGCGTGCCTGCGCTCCGACGAGGCCGTGCTGGTCCGCGGCCGAGTGGACGATGGCGACAAGGGGCGGGTCGTGCTCGCGGAGGACGTCCGGCTGCTCGAGCAGGCGCTGGCTGAGTCCGGCGGCCGGCCGAAGAACGGCGGCGTCAGCGAGCCGAACGCCTGCCGGATCCGCCTGACGCCGGGCGAGGACCCGAGCGCCGCCCTCGCCGCCGTGCGGCAGCTCTGCGGCGAGCATCCCGGACGCGTCCCCGTCTTCCTGCATCTGGTCCTCGGCGGCCAGGAAGTGGTCGTCCGCACCCGTGGTCTCTCGGTGGATGGCAGCAAGGAGCTCCTGACCGCGGGCGAGACCCTCCTCGGGCCCGGCAACATCAGCGTGGACTATGCCGGACGCGCTTGACTTCGAGCAGCCGCTGCTGGATCTGGAGAACCGGATCGCCACGCTCCAGGCCGAGGAAAACGTCTCGAAGGCCCGCGAGGAGATCGCGAAGCTCGAGGAGCGGCTGGCGCGCCTGCGCCAGCGGACCTACGCGAGCCTGACGGCCTGGCAGCGCACCCAGCTGGCGCGGCACCCCAAGCGGCCGCACACGCGCGACTTCATCAAGCTCCTGTTCGACGATTTCGTCGAGCTCCACGGTGATCGGCTCTTCGGCGACGACGCCGCGGTGGTCGGCGGTCTCGCGCGCTTCGAGGAGCAGGGCGTCGTCGTCATCGGCCACCAGAAAGGGCGCGACACGCGCGAGAAGATCGCCCGAAACTTCGGGATGCCGCATCCCGAGGGCTACCGCAAGGCGCTGCGCCTGATGCACATGGCCCAGAAGTTCGCCAAGCCCGTCATCACGCTCATCGACACGCCCGGCGCCTATCCGGGTCTCGGCGCCGAGGAGCGCGGCCAGGCGGAAGCGATCGCGCGAAACCTCCGCGAGATGGCCGCACTCCGGACTCCCATCCTCGCGATCGTGACCGGCGAGGGGGGCAGCGGCGGCGCGCTCGCGATCGGCATGGGTAATCGGGTGCTGATGCTGGAGTACGCGATCTACTCGGTGATCTCACCCGAGGGATGCGCCGCCATCCTGTGGGGCGATGCGGGCAAGGCGGCCGAGGCCGCCGAGTCGATGCGCATCACCGCGCCCGATCTCCTGCGGCTCGGCGTGATCGACGCGATCGTGCCCGAGCCCGTCGGCGGCGCCCACCGCGACTGGGACGGCGCAGCGGTCCACCTGCGCGACGCGCTCCGCGGGAACCTGCGCGACCTGGCGGGGCTCTCGGGGGAAGATCTGGTCGCCGGCCGCTACGAGAAATTCAGGCGGATCGGCGCGTTCGAGGAGGCGTCGGTACCCGCCCGCGGCGCGTAACGCCCTTCAGCTCGCGCGCCGCAGAAGGGCCGCGGCGACGTCCTCGTCGGTGACCAGCACGTTCATGAATCGCCCGGCCACCGCGCCGCGCACGGCCTCGAGCTTGGCCCGGCCTCCCGCGATCGCCACCACGTAGCGGTCGTCGCGCCGCGACAGCGCTTGCAGGCGATCACCCGGCACCGAGAGCACGCGACGCATGATCGCCCGCAACTCCGGCCGATCCACGATCCGGCCTTCCGCGTCGAACGGCTGATAGTTGATCTCGCCCACGACCCCGAGCTGGCGCAGCCGCTTGACGCTGATCCCGTAGGACTCGGCCAGCGAGCAGAAGCCCGGTGTTTCCTCGCCGATGAGGCCGATGCCGACCAGCGCGATGTCGACGTCTTGCGCGGCCTCGTAGATGCGTCGGATGGCCGGATCGCGCAAGAGTCGCCGCCGCTCGCGCTCGATCTCGGAGAGCGAGAGAAGATGCTGCACCGGCAACGCCCAGGCGTGCACGTGCGGCCGGTACTTCGCCGCCATCATGCCCACGAGCGTGTTCGGGAACAGGTCGACCAGCTCGAGCGTGCTCTCGCCGGAGAGCGGGTAGAGGGCGAGGTCGCGGAACCGACGCTCGTGGAGCTGACGGATCGTCTGGTAGAGCGTGAACCCGCACGAGAGGCCCACGCGTAGACCGTTGGCCGCGATCTTCTCGAAGTAGGCCGCCGCGGCCGTGCCCAGCTCTTCCTTGACGTCGCCGCGTCCGCCGGCCGCGACCACCACGGCATCGCGCAGCCCGAACCGCTCGACCAGCCCGGCCTCCAGCTGCTCGCGCCGCGGCAGATCGAGCTCGACGCGAACGAGGCCTTCGTCGAAGGCGCGCTTGAGCAGGCGGGACACCGTCGCCGCCGAGACGCCGAGCGCCTGGGCGATGTCCTTCTGGCTCTGGCTCTTGCGATAGTACAGCTCGAGGCAGTGGACCGTCTGTCGGAGCTCGCGCGAGGTGAGGGGAGCCGTTTTCACGTGGTGATCACGCCTCCAGAAATAAATTTCATTTCAGTAAATTTCTTGCTTGACGCCATCAGTGTACCTCGTTATCCTCGAATGCAAGAATCCAATTCCCCACTCGCGCAAGGAGGCGTGCATGTCTGCGCGGCGCTACGGCCCACAGGACGGCCAGCCCCCCCAGAAGATGACGGATTACCATCAGTCGAAGGACGAGCTCGCCGGGCTGCCGGTGACCGTCGCGGAGAAGATTCCGGTCACGAACACGCCGAACATCTTCTCGTACAAATCCTATGTGTTCGCGAAGAACCCGGCCCTGGTGCAGCGCTACATCAAGGCCACCAAGGCCGACGTCGGCGGCGTCGGCGGCCACGTCGTGGCGGCCGACGAGGTGAAGTCGATCATCGCCAAGTACGTCCTCGACAACAACAGCTACCGCGGCGAGCCCATCTTCACCTCGATGATCGTGACCCACACCGGCGACGACTGCGCCGTCACCGGCATCATGGCCGAGACGGTGGACATGTCGGTGGTCGACGAGCTCATGTGGGACGCGCTCCAGGAAGGCGCGACCAAGGCGGCCGAGCTGGGTCTCTATGGCCCGGGCCAGGACCTGGTGGCCGACGCCTTCACCGGCAACCTACGCGGCACCGGTCCGGCGACGGTGGCGCTGCCGTTCCCGGTCCGCAAGGATAACGCCTCGCAGACCGTCCTCGTGTCCTTCGCCGACAAGACCGAGCCCATGGCGTTCAACCACTACGCCACCGGCGCCTACATGCTGCCCCGCTTCAACACCGGTCTGGTCATCGCGGCCTCCAAGATGAAGCGCGGCTACGTCTTCGAGATCGTCGACCTCGACACCAAGGCCCAGGCGGTCGAGGCGGGCGCCCACCCGCGAGACCAGCGGGCGCTCGACAACAAGATGGAAGAGGTCGCCAAGGGGTTGCAGGAGAAGGTGATCACCTTGCGGGCGCCCGAGGACCTCTACGACATCGAGGGGCTCACGCGCTCCTCGCGTTTCGTGATTGCCCGCATCTGGACCCGAGGGGACAAGAACGAGAAGGACCAGCTCGGCTACATCTGCTCGGCCGAGCGGCTGCACAACATCAAGACCAAGAAGGGCTTCTCCTACGGCGGCAAGGACGATCCGGTGCTCCTGGCCTTCGCCCAGGGCGACTGGCCGGCGCCGGGCGAGATCACCTCCCCGTGGGCGACCGCACCGATGGTGGCCGGGGACTGCCGCGGCAGCCACAACCTGCACATCCTGCCGATGCCGATCAACTCGCAGACCTCGTACTGGTCGGGTCCGATCCTGTCGGCGATCACGCTCTCGTGCAACATCCATACGGGCCGGATCGGCGCCATCTCAGACCAGTTCGCGCTCGGCACGCCGTGGGACGAAGTTCGCCGCACCGCGTCCAAGCTGGCCATCCAATTCCGTCACGCGCACGGGATCAAGCAGCCGGCGACCCTGCACGAGGACGAGCTCGAGTACCAGGAGGGCTGGAAGGAGCGTCGCAATCGCCTCGAGGGCCAGTTCGAGGTCAAGCCGCCGCTCACGTTCAGCAACGGGAACGGGCATGGCGCCGACGCCGGCAAGAAGCCCGCGGGCGCGCGAAAAGGCGGCCGGCCCGAGGAGATCGACTGATACAGGCTCGGGGGGAGCGACATCGCTCCCCCCGAGATGCCTCTCCATCACGCCGATCAGCGACCTGAGAGCGTCGCGAGCCACCCCGTGAGTTTCGCCTCTACCTGATCCCGAACACGCCGGAATGCCGCCAGGCGCGTTTCCTCGTCGCCGCCGGCGCGGGAGGGATCCTCGAACGACCAGTGAAGGCGCCTGGTGGCGCCGGGGAAGATCGGACAGCGCTCGTTCGCGTCGTCGCAGACCGTGATCACGTAGTCCCACGGCTCCGCCATCAACCCGTCGTACACCTTCGATGTATGCCCGCTGATGTCGATGCCGCGCTCCGCCATCGCCCGGATCGCCAGCGGATGCACGGCCGTCTTCTCGGTGCCCGCGCTCTGCGCCTCGAAGCGGTCGCCCGCCATCGCGCGGAGGAAAGCCTCGGCCATCTGGCTGCGCGCCGAGTTGTGCGTGCAGAGGAACAGGACGCGCGGCGTGGTCAACCGAGGAGTCGCTCGACGATGACGCAATCGCGCCATTCGCCGTCGAGGCGTCCGTGCCGACGGTAGACGCCGACCACGCGAAACCCGCACCGCTCGTGGAGCGCGAGGCTGGCGGCGTTCTCGGGAAAGATCCGCGAGACGATCTTCCAGAAGCCGCGCTCCGCGTACGCTCGGCAGAGGCCGTCGAGGACGATACGGCCGACCCCGGCGCCGCGCGCGCTGCGGGCGACGTAGACCGAATGCTCGGCCACGCCGGCGTAGGCAGGCCGATTCCGGTAGGGACCGGCGCTCGCCCAGGCCACGACCTCGCCATCGCGCACGCCGAGGATCGTCGGATAGCGGTCGCCCTTCTCGGCCAGCCCCGCCGCGACCTGGACGGCGCTTCGCGGGTCCGTCTCGAACGTGGCGATCCGGTCCTCGATGCCCTCGTTGTGGATTCGCGCAATAGCCGGGGCGTCGTCCACCGTGGCCAGGCGGATCGTCAGGTCGCTCATGCCGACCGGGGCGTCAGCCAGCAGAACAGCGCCGTCGCGGAGACGGCGCCGAGCAGCTGGGCGACGATGAACGCCGGCGCGTCCGCGGGCCGAATCCCCGCGAACGTATCGGTCGCCGACCGGGCGAGGGTCACCGCGGGATTCGCGAACGACGTCGAGGCCGTGAACCAGTACGCGGCCGTGATGTACGCCGCCACGGCAAAAGGAACGGCGCTGGAGCGCAGACGCGCGCATCCCGATATCACCGCCAGGAGCCCGAAGGTCGCCACGAACTCGCTGAAGACCTGGGCGGGGCCGGCGCGCGCGTGTCGC
>QHSQ01000102.1 GCA_003221615.1 Candidatus Rokuibacteriota bacterium
GTTCGAGGACCAGCAGCGGGCGCTGGCGCGGCTCTACATCATCGTGCCGCTGGTGCTGTTCATCATCTTCGTGCTGCTGTTCGGCGCCTTTCAGTCGGTCGGCGACACCCTGTTGATCATGCTGAACCTGCCGTTCGCCCTGATCGGCGGCACGCTCGCGCTCTACTTCTGGCGGACCAACTTCAACATCTCGGCCGCCGTCGGCTACATCGCGGTCTTCGGCGTGAGCGTTCTCAACGGCGTCGTGCTGCTGTCGTCGATCCGCCAGGCGCGGCAGGCGGGATGTTCCCCGCGCGACGCGATCGCCCGCGGCTGCGAGATCCGGTTCCGGCCGATTGTCGTCTCCGCGGTCGTGGCAGTGATCGGCTTCCTGCCGGCCGCGCTCTCGCAGGGGATCGGCGCCGAGATCCAGCGGCCTCTGGCGCGCGTCGTCATCGGCGGGCTCATCTCGTCTACGGCGCTCACCCTGCTCGTGCTTCCCGCGATCTACGCGCTCCGGACCGGGCGCAGCGACGAGAGTGACCCGCCGCCCACGGAGCCGGCCGCATGACGCCGCGCTTCGGCACTCGCGGCGGGTTCCTGGCGCTCCTGGTGCTCGTCCCGCTCGTCTGGCTGACCCCGCTGGCCTACGCGAGCCCGCCGGACCAGACGTGGATCGGCGGCTTCTACGACGACGCCGACTTTGACGACGTGGTCCTGCTGGCGACGTCTCTCGTCCTGGCGCTCGGCGATATCGCGCCGGCGCTGGCGGCAAGCCTGATCGTCGTCGCCTGCCTTCTTCTCCTCGACGTGAAGGCCGGGCCGCTCACCGTACGGCTCGGCGCCCCCAGCCGCGCCCCACCTCGAGCCTGACGCGCTTCACCGCCAATGGGCGAGCGCCGCTTTCGGCGGCGCGTCCGATCCTGAAGCGTCGGCGTGCCCGGCTACCGTCTGCCGGGCGCAGGGGGAAACGGTGCGCACATGAT
Source organism: Candidatus Rokuibacteriota bacterium (assembly GCA_003221615.1). Lineage (GTDB taxonomy): Bacteria > Methylomirabilota > Methylomirabilia > Rokubacteriales > CSP1-6 > AR31. The sequence goes on from QHSQ01000102.1 coordinate 966, forward strand.
CGATCGTATCGTCGCGTTCGCGTTGCGCCAGCGGTTCGTCACCCTGGCGATGGTCCTGCTGGTGACGGCGGGCGGGATCGTCTCGTTCGCGCGCCTGCCGATCGAGGCGTATCCCGACGTCGCCGACGTCGAGGTCGACGTCATCACGCTCTGGCCTGGACATGCCGCCGAGGAGGTGGAGCGGCACATCACCTTGCAGCTCGAGAAGGAGCTCAACGGCATCGCCGGCGTGACGTTCCTCCGCTCGTTCTCGAACTTCGGCCTGTCGAACGTCCGGATCCTGTTCGCCGACGGCACCGACAACTACTGGGCGCGCCAGCAAGTGCAGGAACGGATCGCCCAGGCCGAGATTCCGGCTGACGCCCACCCGCAGCTGGGCCCCTTGGCCAGCGTGATCGGCGAGGTGTACCGCTACACGCTCCACGCCAAGACGATGCCTTTGGTCGAGCTCAAGGCGCTTCAAGATTGGGTGCTCGAGCGAGAGCTCCGCAGCGTGCCCGGCGTCGTCGACGTCGTCTCGTGGGGCGGTGGCATCAAGCAGTACCAGATCACGATCGATCCCGCGCGTCTTCGCGCGTACAACCTCACGCTCAAGCAGGTGTTCGACGCGGTGAGCGCCAACAACGCGAACGCCGGCGGGAGCTACATCCGCGACGGCCAGTAACCCCGGCGCAGTCCTCGACGGCGTCAAGAAGAAGCTCGACGAGATCCGCCCCCTGTTGCCGGCCGGGGTGGAGATGCGACCGTACTACAGCCGGGACCGCCTGGTGAGCACGACGGTCGCCACCGTCATGAGGAATCTCGTCGAGGGCGCCCTGCTGGTGACGGTCCTGCTCTCGCTCTTCCTCTACAACATGCGGGCGGCCCTCATCGTGGCCCTCGTCATCCCGCTCTCGCTCCTGTTCGCGTTCGTCTTCATGGATCTCCGTGGCATTCCGGCCAACCTGCTGTCGCTCGGCGCCATCGATTTCGGGATCATCGTGGACGGGGCCGTCATCATGACGGAAAACATCCTCCGTCATCTCGCCGAGCGGCGGCCGAGAGGACAGGAGATCGTTCCCGCGATCCAGCACGCCACCCTCGAAGTGGCGCGACCGCTCACCTTCGCCGTCCTGATCATCATGACGGTCTACGTGCCGATCCTCACGTTTCAGCGCATCGAAGGCAAGCTGTTCCGGCCCATGGCCGTCACGATCTCGGTGGCCGTGGTCTCCGCGCTTGCCCTGACCCTCACCTTGATCCCGGTCCTCGCCACCTTCCTGTTCCGTCGCGCGCCGCGAGAGCGCGAGAGCCCCTTCCTGCGATGGATGCGGCGGCCGTACGCGCGGCTGCTCTCCCGGTGCGTTCGCCGGCCGCTTCTGCCGCTGGCCGGCGCGGTAGGGCTCTTCGTGCTGGCCGGCGCCGTGTTCATGCTCCTCGGCAAAGAGTTCTTGCCCGAGCTCGACGAGGGCGACGCCTGGCTCCGGGTGAAGTTTCCGGTCGGGATCTCGCTGGAGGACGCGCGCCCATACGTCCACGACATCCGGACGCGGCTGCTCACGGTCCCTGAGGTGCGGACCGTCGTCTCCCAGCTCGGCGCCCCCGACGACGGCACCGACCCCAACGGGCCGGACACCTGCGAGTTCTACATCGGCCTGAAGCCACGTGAGGAGTGGTTGATCAGGGACAAGGATAAGATCGTCGATACGATGGCCGCGACGCTGGACGGGGTGCCCGGGATCACCACGAACTTCTCCCAGCCGATCAAGGACAACGTCGACGAGGCGCTCGCCGGCGTGAAAGGCGAGTTCAGCATCAAGATCTTCGGACCCGACGTCTTCACCCTGGAGGCGAAGGCCAAGGAGATCGCGAACGTGCTCGGCGCGATCCAGGGCGTCGCCGATCTCGACTACGAGCATCTGGTCGGTCAGCCGCAGCTGCAGATCGTGGTCGACCGCAAGGCCGCGGCGCGCTACGGTATCAACATCCAGGACGTGCAAGACGCGATCGAGGCCCAGACCCGAGGGCGCGTGGTCGGCGAGATCTTCGAGGGCGAGCGACGCTTCAACGTGGCCGTGCGCCTGGCCCAGGAGGGCGAGCCACTCGCGAGCCTGCGTACGCTCGCCATCAGCGCGCCGAGCGGCGAGCGGATCCCGCTCGACCAGGTGGCCGAGTTCGTCAAGACCGAGGGGCTGGCCCAGGTCGTCCGCGAGGGCAGCCAGCGGCGGATCGCCGTCAAGTGGAGCGTCCGCGGGCGTGACATGGGCGGACTCGTGGCCGAGGCCATGCGAAAGGTGGACGCGGCGGTCAAGCTGCCCCAGGGCTATCGGATGGTGTGGAGCGGCCGGTTCGAGGACCAGCAGCGGGCGCTGGCGCGGCTCTACCTCATCGTGCCGCTGGCGATCTTCATCATCTTCGTGCTGCTGTACGGGACCTTCCAATCGGTCGGGACCGCGCTGTTGATCATGCTGAATCTGCCGTTCGCGCTGATCGGAGGCACCCTGGCGCTCTACCTCTGGCGAACGAACTTCAACATCTCGGCGGCGGTGGGCTACATCGCGGTGTTCGGGGTCAGCGTGCTGAACGGCGTGGTGCTGGTCACGTCGATCCGGCAGGCGCAGTCCAGCGGGCTCGCGCTGCGTGAGGCGATCGTCAGGGGATGCGAGATCCGGTTCAGGGCGATCATCGTCTCGGCCATCGTGGCGGTGATCGGATTCCTGCCGGCCGCGCTCTCGCAGGGGATCGGCTCGGAGATCCAGCGGCCGCTGGCCCGCGTCGTGATCGGCGGGCTGATCTCGTCAACCGCGCTGACCCTGCTCGTGCTCCCCGCCATCTGCGCGCTGATGGGGCTGCCACGAGCCGATGCGAATGTGCGCGAGGCCTCGGGAGACGACCGGGACTGATCCGGCCGTGACTAGCCGAGCCCGTACAGGCGCGCGCAGTTGTCCCAGAGAATCTTGCGCTTGGTCGTCTCGCTCACGCCTTCGAGGCCGAGGAACGTCTCGACCGCACGCGGATAGGCCGAGTCGTCGTGCGGCCAGTCCGTGGAGATGACGATGTTGTCGTCACCCATGGTCGGGATCGCGTGGCGCACGACGTCCTCGTCGGGGTCGACCGACACCCAGCAGTTGCGCCGGAAGTACTCGCTCGGCCGCATGGTCAGGTGGAACCGGTCGTCGTCCCCGAACTTCTCGACTCGCTCGTCCAGGGTCCAGAGCCACCACGGTACCCAGCTGCAGCTCCCCTCGAGGAACGCCGCCTTGAGCCTGGGGAAGCGCTCGAAGACGCCGCCGGTGAGGAGGCTACCGAGCGCCATCATCTGCTCGAGCGGATGGGCGACGGCGTGCGCCATCACGAAGTTGTCCATGAAGCGCCGGCCGAGGTGCTCCTGGTAGGCCATCTGGATCCCGTGGAAGGCCACGGGCACGCCCAGGCTCTCGGCCTCGGCCCAGAGCGGCTCGTAGGCCGGGTCGTACCACGCGCGGCCGTTCACCGGGTGATTGGAGAGGACGAGCGCGACCGCGCCGAGCTCGCGCACGCTGCGTCGCGCCTCTTCCACGGCGAGCTTAGGATCGTGCAGCGGGAGGATCGCCGCCGGCTTCAGGCGCGCGGCGTCGGTGGCGCAGAACTCGGCCAGCCAGTTGTTGAACGCGCGGCAGATCGCCGCCGAGAGGTCGGGCTCGAGCCCGTCGATTCCGATCAGGTGCGCGCCCCGGGTCCGAAAGACGATGGCGAGATCGATCCCTTCCCGGTCCATCGCCTGGAGCATGGCGCGCGGGTCGTCGCCCGGCAGGTCTTCGGCCGGGTCCTTGTAGCGTCCCGTCGCCAGGTGACGGGCGAGCGCCTTCTCGCGCCGGATACGGCCGAGACGGCGGCGCTCGGGGCGGTCGAAGAAGGCCGGAAACACCTTGCCTTCGAATTGCCAGCCGTTGCTGTGCGAGCCGTCGATCGCCGCGAAGCGCGGCGCGCGGTCCCTGAACCGGGGCTCCAGATACCGGTCCCACAGGTCGTGTGGCTCGTCGACGTGGATGTCGCTGTCCATGACCTTGAAGCCGCCCTTGGCCATAGGGGCCTCCTGTCGCGTGGCTGACGTGCGAGCACGCTAGTGCGCCAGGGGTGCGGTCGTCAAGGGGAGCCCCGGTAGCATCTGGAAGCCCCGGTATTCGAGGCCGCGCGCGTCGCCTCCGGGTCAGCCCTTCTTCAGCGCTTCGATCCGATCGCCCGTCGCCGGGTGCGTGGCGAAGAAGCCCCCGCCGCTCCCGCCCTCGGTCTCGTTGAGCCACGTGAGCGTGTTGACCATCACGTCCTTGGAGAATCCGGCCCGCTGGAGGATCTCGGCCCCATGCTTGTCCGCCGCATACTCCTCCTTGCGGCTGTACGAGCGCGAGATCAACTGCCCAGCGATCGGCGTGACCGCCCCGCTGCCAGGAATGATCTGGTCGAGCAGCACCATGCCGATCTGCAAGCCGGCGCCCAGGCGCTGGGCCTTGGCGACGTGACCGAGGTCGTCATGCGCGAGCTCGTGGGCCAGCACCCCGCGCATCTGGTCGTCGTTCGCCTTCTCGAGAAGGCCGGTCGTAATGTAGAACTCGCCGTTGCCCGCGCTGGCGGCATTGATGTGAGGATCGTCCATGATTCCGACCTTGACGTCCTTCGCCGCGAGCGGCTTGTTCATCTTCGCCATGAGCGGGATCATCACACGCTGCAGCCGTTCGACGACCGCGGGATCGACCTTCTTGTTGGACGGTGTCGGAGTGCCGGCGGTGGGTTGCGGCTGCGGCTGCGGACGCCGATCGGCCTGGCCGGACGACTGCACCGCGCAGCCGGCGGCGAGAGCCACCACGACGAGAGTTCTCAGGAATTTCATGATGATTTCCTTCCCATAGGTGACGCGCTCAGACCAGCTCGCGAATCCGTTCACCCAGCACGGTGAGCGCGATTTTTTGACTGTTAGGCTCGCCACGGAGGAGCGACTTGGCGAACTTCGCCGCCTGGTCCAACGTGACTTTGGCCGGCAGCGGCGGCTCGAAGGGATCGACCACGCCTTGCACGACCACCGGCCCCGGGGTCGCCAGAGCTGCCTCGAGCATGCGGCCGCAGTCCGCGGGATTCTCGATGGTGAAGCCGGCGGCGCCGCACGCCCGGGCGAACAGGGCGAAGTCCATCGGCTGGAGCTCGCACCCGTACTCGGGGTTGCCGAGAAACACGATCTGCTCCCACTTGATCTGGCCGAGCGTGTTGTTCTTCACGATCACGACCTTGACGGGAAGCTGGTACTTCACGCAGGTCGCGATCTCGGCCATCAGCATCGAGAAGCCGCCGTCGCCGACGAAGGCGATCACCTGGCGCTCGGGATAGGCCACCTGCGCGGCGATCGCGTAGGGAAGCCCGGCCGCCATCGTGGCGAGGTTTCCGGAGAGCGAGTGCATCTGGCCGCGCCGCGCCGGGATGTGGCGGGCCCACCAGGTCGCGATGGTCCCGCTGTCGCAGGCCACGATCGCGTCGTCGCGAAGCCGACGACCCAGCTCGTGCGCCAGCACCTGCGGCTTCATCGGCGAGTCGGGGCGGGTCGCGCGCTCGTCCATCAGCTCGAGCCAGCCCTTCATCCGCTCCTGCGCCGACTCGAGAAATCCGCGCTCGGCCTTTCGGGTGAGCAGGGGCAAGAGCGCCTGCAGGGTGCGGGCGCTATCACCGACCAGCCCCACCTCGACAGGAGCGCCTTCACGATCGGCGCCGCGAGCCGGTCGGCGGTCTGCTCGAGCTCGTCGGTGGCGCGAAGCGCGCCGCGGCCGGCGAGGATCGCGACCTTCTTGCCCGCGTTCAGCAGATCGGCCGCGTTGGCGAGCTCGTCCTCGGCCGGAAGACGCGCGCTGCGCGCATACACGTCGGAGGTGTGGTGCTTGATATTGCGCTTCGAGCGGTACGCGCCGGCGTCCATCTCCTGGATGTCCACCGGGAAGGTGAGATGGGCCACGCCGCGGTAGGCGAGCGCGGTGCGGCACGCCAGGTGCGTCACGTTCTCGACGTGAGACGGCCCCATGATGCGCTGATTGAACTTCGCGACGTCCGCGAACAGCTGATCCAGCGCCACGTCTTGCTGCGTGTGCGTGCCGATGAGGTCGTGGTAGGCCATGCCGGTGATCGCGACGACCGGCTGGCCGTCGAGCGCGGCGTCGTAGAGCCCGTTCAACAGGTGGATGCCGCCGGGGCCCGAGGTCGCCAGGCACACGCCCAGCTTGCCCGTGAATTTCGCGTAGCCGCACGCCATCAGCGCCGCCGCTTCCTCGTGGCGCACCTGGATGAAGCGGACCTGGTCGCGGCGCTTGCGCAGCGCCTCCATGATTCCGTTGATGCCGTCGCCCGGGAGGCCGAAGACGACGTCGACGCCCCAGTCCTGGATCCCCTCGATCAGGACGTCAGCCGCTGTCAGTGCCATTCGCTGATTTCTCCCGCGCCTGCTCGATCTCCGGCGCTCGCTCGGCAAGAGCCTGTGGCCTCATCCCGCAAGTCACGTGCCGACCTCGTGAACACGGGATTCCGCGCGGAAGAGTTAGAAAACGCGAGCCGAGATGAGGGAATCGGTCCGCGTCGAGCTATGCCGCCCGCATCGCGGTGAACGATTTACACGGTAAGAACGCTCGGCCGCGAAGTAACGCATAAGCAAAAAAACACGATCGAGCGGGTCTGAAGGTCACATGTGCCGCGCTTTCGATCGTTTCGGGATAGGAACGCGCGCTGGCATGTGCGTTGCTCCCTCTGGGGCTGGTCGACGAGGAAAAAGGAGAGAAAAGCCATGAAGCTGCCAGCGATGCTCGCCGGCACGACCGCGGGCTTGCTGCTCGTGGGCCTCGCCGTCGCGCAGAGTGCTTCGCCGCCGCCGCCACATCCGTCGGCGCACGTGGCATCGGACGCCACCCTGATGGGCCGCCATACGATGACGGGTGAAGTCACCAGCGTAGCTCCCGACAAGGGCCGGCTCTTCATCAAGACGCCGGAGGGCCGGATGCTGCTTCACTTTCCGACCACGGCGCTCCAGAACGTGAAGAAGGGTGACAGCGTCACGGTGGAGCTCGCGCTGAAGGACAACGGTCCGGCTCCGATGACGAAGTAGCGGAGCGGAAGGGAGAACATCCATGGAGCTGTTCAAGTGCCAGCAATGCGGCAGGAAGTTCAACTCGCAGGAAGAGCTGCGTAAGCACGAGCAGGAGTGCCTGCCCGCGCGCGTGAAATAGCGAGGCGGGTTCCGACGCGAGGCACCGGGGAGGGCATCCGGGAAGACCGCGAGGTCGATGAGACCTCGGGAAGGAGGGCGACATGCTCAGGACAGCCGGCCACATGAAGGGCGTCACGATCGAGGCGATCGACGGCGACATCGGCAGCGTTCAGGATCTGTATTTCGACGATCGGACCTGGACCGTTCGCTATCTCGTCGTCGATACCGGAACATGGCTACCGGGCCGGCAGGTGCTGATCTCGCCGTTCGCCTTTCAGCCGGTTCCCGGGGCCTCGCGGCTCAGAACGTCCCTGACGAAGGAGCAGATTCAGAAGAGCCCGTCGATCGAGACCGATCGGCCGGTCGATCGACAGCGCGAGGTGGAATTCTCGAAGTACTACGGCTACCCCTACTACTGGGTCGGCCCGTATCGGTGGGGCGACGTGGCGTACCCGGCATTGCCGATCATCCCGCCGGCGCCGGACGCGATCGACCGGGAAGTGCAGGAAATGATCGCCCGCGAGCACGAGAGCGCGAATCCAAATCTCCGGCGCGCCCGCGACGTGATGGGCTATTACCTCCAGGCGACGGATGGAGACCTCGGCCACGTCGAGGACTTCCTCATCGACGACAAGACGTGGGCGATCCGCTACTGCATCGTGGACACGCGAAACTGGTTGCCCGGCCGGAAGGTGCTGGTCTCGCCGGAATGGATCCAGCGCGTGAGCTGGGAAGAGTCGAAGGTCTACGTGGATCTCTCGAAGCGACACATCGAGGCCGCCCCCGAGTTCGATCCGAGCGTCCCGCTGGCTCGCGAGCACGAGGAGCGGCTGTACACCCACCTCGGCCGCGCGAAGTACTGGGAGCGTGAGCCGAGGGCACCCGAAGGAAAAGGCCATGGCAAGACTTGAGGTCGAAGAAGTGGTCGCGATGGATCCGGACGAGGGATTTCTGCCCTGGTACGTGTCCTGGAGCGGGGTCTTCGTCGGCGCGTTGTCGGCGCTGGCCCTGTTGCTGGTGTTCGGTCTCACGGCGATCACGATTGGCGCGCACCAGATCGGCCAGCGCTTCGCGAGCTGGCACGAGTTCCGTCTGATCACGCTGGTGTTCAGCGTGTTCGGCTCGTTCCTCTCGTTCGTCCTCGGCGGCTGGGCCGCCGCGCGGGTTACCGGCACGCGACGGGCTGAGACCGCCATGCTCCACGGCGTGATCGCCTGGCTCGTGACGATTCCGAGCCTCCTGTTCTTCGCCGGGCTCGGCGCCGGCGGCTATCTCGGCGTGTGGTACGGCGGGCTCGCCGCGCCGCCGTCCTGGGCGCCGCAGGCGACGCCCATGGTCGAGAATGCCGCGGCCGCGCTGGCCGCCCGCAACGCCGCGCTCGGCGCGCTCACGGCCCTGTTGCTCGGCCTCGTCGGATCCGTCGTCGGGGGCTGGATGGGCTCGGGCGAGCGCATGTCCTTGAACTATTCGAAGACACCGCACCGCCAGCACGGCCGTGCGTGGGGAGAGACGCGATGATCTATATCCTGCTCTGGCTCCTGGGGGCGCCGCTCACCCTGATCTTGATCCTATTCTTGCTCGGCGTCGGGCGATAGTCGTCTCCGGGCCAGCCTCGCCATAGCCGGCCGGCGATCGTCGCGAGAGAAATTCTCGCGCGCCGGCCGGCGTTCTTTACTCTGCTCTCTGGTTGAGCGAGGATGGCCTCTGCCATGCTTGGCTGGCGCGGTCGGATCGGCGTGCTGGTGCCGCCCGGGAATCCCACGGTGGAGCCGGAGCTCTATCGCATGGTGCCGCCGGGTGTCTCGATACACTTTGCCCGCCTCGATTCGTCGTCGTCGGCCAGCGCGCCGGGCGCTCACGGCGGGATGGAGGACCGGACCCGCGCCTACGTCGACTCGCTGCCGGGCGTGGCACCGACGCTCGCGGCCGTGAATCCGGCCGTCGTGGTGCTCGCGTTCACCGCCGCGAGCTATGCAAACGGGTTTGGCCGCGAACAGGTCCTGGCCGATCGCATCGCGTCCCTCACCGGGACCCGCGCGCTCACGGCGGCCCAGGCGATCCTCGCCGCGCTCGAGCACCTCGGTGTCAAGAAGCTCGCGCTCGGCACGCCGTATCCCGAGTCGATCAGCGCGCTCGGCCGCGCGTACTGGGAGGCGGCCGGACTCCAGGTCGTCGGCTACAAACGGCTGACCGGCGTGGAGAACATCTATGACGAGACGGAGGAGCGCGCCTACCGTCTGGCGCGTGAGGCTGACGCGCCGAGCGCCGATGCCGTCCTGCTGAGCGGCACCGGACTGCCGACGGTCGGCGTGCTCGAGCTGCTCGAGCGTGACCTCGGCAAGCCGGTTCTCTCGTCGAACCAGGCCTCGCTCTGGCGGGCGCTCCGCATGGCCGGCGTCCGCGAACCCATCTGCGGATTCGGCCGGCTCCTGACCGCTGCCTAGCGGGCGCTACCGCGCGCTGGTCATCCGCGCGGCGAGCGCTCTGAGCTCGTCGGCGTCGACGTCGGAGACGAGCGTGTAGCCGAGCTCTCCGCGCCGCCACACGATCACGTTGAAGCCGCGCTCGGACGTCGCGAGCGCGTCCAGACCACCGATCCGCGTGAGGTTCCGCGATGGCCACGGCAGGCCGTCAGCGCGGAACACGAGCAGCGAGATCGGGTGCAGGCGCCTCGCGTAGACGAATACCGCGGCTTTTCGGTCTCGGAAGTAGGCCACGCTGCCGCCCTTCAGCGGAAAATCGGCGTCGCCCTCGAAGGCCACCACGGGGGCGAAGTCCAGGCGTCCGCCGAACCACGGCTTCACCTGATGCAACCCGCCGCTCTCGACGTCGAGGGGGTGCTGGCTCGAGAGCAGCCGCAGGTGATCATTCACGGCCTCGGCGACCATCGCGCTCTGCTCGCGGGCCGCGCCCGACGCGGCACGCTCGTAGTAGACGACCGGCGCCGCCACGAGCACGACCGTGGCCGCGGCCAGCGCCGGCACGAGGGACGGTCGCCACCGGCTCCACCACGAACGCCCGGTCGGCGCCTGCGACCACCGGGCGGCGAGCCGGCGCTTGAGCGCGAGCGAGGCGGGATGCTGCGGCAGGCGCTGCTCGAGCAGCCGAGTCAGCTCCTGCTCCACCGCGTCGGCTCGCGTGCAACCCGCGCAGGCTTCGAGGTGTGCGCGTACCGCCTTCTGCGTCTCGAGCCGCGCGCGGCCCTGCTGGTAGTCGAGCAGGTGCTGCCTCACCTCATCGCACGTCATTCGTCGCTCACCGCGCGTAGTCCTTCAGCTTGTGGCGGAGCGCCGCCCGCGCGCGGGCGAGCCTCGATTTGACCGTCCCGACGGCACAGCCGACGACGTCGGCCACCTCCACCTCGGTCAATCCCTCCAGATCCAGCAGGATCACCGTTCGCGATTCCTCCGAGAGCGTCATCAGCGCCGCCTCGATCTCGTCGGCCACGACCTTGCGCAGGCGATCGAGCTCGACGTCGCCGAGCAGCCAGTCCGAGGTCCCGGGGCCCTCGGCCTGGGCGATCACCGTGTCGAGACCACCCACCGTCGGATCGTTGCGCTGGCGCCGGTACGAGCTCAGGAACGTGTTCCGCAAGATCCGAAAGAGCCAGGCTTTTAGATTTGTCCCCGGCGCGAACTGGTGCTCGGCCCGGAGCGCCCGCGCGTAGGCCTCCTGCACGAGATCCTCGGCGTCCGTCTCGTTGCCGGTGAGGTACCGCGCCAGGTTGTGCAGGGCGTCGACGTATGCCAGCGCCTGCTCGGCGAGAACGCTCACGGCCGTCCGCTCCGGTTCGCCACGCGCCCACAATAGCACCGGGATGAAGGCCCCTCGTCCTCCGTAACGCGCGAGGCCGCCATTCGTTCCACGGGAACGGCCGGGCCGATTCGGCGTTGGCAGGGGTGAGGAAGTAAGTGACACGCTCGACACAACCTATCAGGGAGGCGCACATGGATCGGCTCGATCGACGCGGATTTCTCGAGTGCATGGCGTGGGCGGGCTCGGCGGTTGTCTGGACCACGGCCGGCGGCGTGCTGTCCTCGCGCATGCTCCGGCCGGCGGAGGCCGCCGGCGCGCCGGACGGCGGCTTCAGCTTCGTGCAGATCAGCGACACGCACATCGGCTTCAAGGGGCAGGCGAACGGCGACGCGGCGGCGACGCTCCAGCAGCTACTGGATCGCGTCAACGCGCTCCGACCCGCGCCGGCGTTCGTGATCCACACGGGCGATCAGACGCATGGCCAGAAGCCGGGCGCCTTCGACACCGTCGCCGAGCTGCTCAAGGGCGTCAGGACCGAGCGCATCTTCTACGTGCCCGGCGAGCACGATGTGTTCCTCGACGGCGGCACCGAATATCTCACCCGCTACGGCAAGGGAACCATCGGCGGGCGGGGCTGGCAGAGCTTCGACTACAAGGGCACGCATTTCGTCGGACTCGTCAACGTGCTCAAGTACAAAGGTGAGGGGATGGGCGCGCTCGGCCAGGACCAGATCGAGTGGCTCGAGAAGGACCTGGCCCCGTTGACGAGCAGCACGCCGGTCGTCGTCTTCGCGCATGTCCCGCTGTGGGCCGTCTACCCCCAGTGGGGCTGGGTCACCGAAGACGCCGCGCGCGCCCTGACCTCTCTGAAGCGCTTCGGCTCGGTCACCGTGCTCAACGGCCACATCCACCAGGTGCTGACGAAGGTCGAAGGCAACGTGCGATTCCACACCGCGATGTCGACCGCGTTCCCCCAGCCGGCGCCGGGCGCCGCGCCGGCGCCCGGGCCGATGAAGATTCCGGAGACCGACGCGCGACGCATGATCGGCCTGGCCGAGGTCACGTTCGTCCAGGGCGGACAGCCGCTGGCCATCGTCGATTCGACCCTGGGCTGACCGCGAACGTCAGCGCGACCGCGCCGTCGAGATCGGCGTGGAGGCCGAGTGCTTCAACGCCGATCTCGGCCGATGCGCAGCTCGTCGAGCGTCGCGAGCGACAGCCGATCGATCTGCTGATCGGTCGTGAGCACGACGTAGCCGCGGCGATCGCACACGGGTTCGGGAATCGGGATCACCGCGAGCAAGCGGACCACGCCGCCGCTCTCGAGCGCGATCAGCCGCACGACGCGCAGGGCAAACTGCATCTCGTTGGTTCGTTCGACCGGGACCAGAATTCGCTTCGCCATCACATCTCCATCGTCATGATGTACCAGCTCGCCTCGGACGGCGGGGCCCCAGGGCACTGTTTGCAATCAGCGTTGAGGCCCCGCGGACACTGATTGGCAGTCGCTGTGCCAAGGGGAAGCCCGTTGAAGTCCGGCCGATTTTCCCGATATCGCGAAGACTTACGGACTGCTCGCGCCCCTCGCGATCCGGTCGACGTGCTCCGCGGCGCTCACGGAACCGGCAACCGGCGTTTTTGCCTCTTTGGTGAGCGGCGGTATCATGCGCACCCATGCTCCGGGCTCGGACCGTCCGTGGACTGGTCGCGATCACCTTCGCCTCCGGCTCGCTGTTGCTGATCCCGCCGGCGAGGGTCAGCGCCCAGATCGCAGCACCGAGTCTCGCTGGAACCGAGTTGCTTCAGGTCCTGGGCGACACCGTCGTCGGCAACCCGGAGTCGGCGCGGACCTTGAGAGGCTTCTCGACCTTGGCGCGCTGGGAGACGGGCGAGTGGCGGTACCGGATCACGTCCGGCGCACGACGCGGCGAGACCGAGGTGGAGAGCCTGGCGCCGATCGCTGCCACGGCTCACGGCGAGACCTGGAAGCGGACGATCGGTCAGGATTCCACGCTGCACCTGCGCGAGGTCAGCGGAGGCAGTCTCGTCCTGCCCAGCCAGATCACGCATCCCTATCGGGCGCTCGTCTACTTCGATCCTCCGCTGAGCTACTTGCTTGCGGGGATGGAGCCCGGTGAGTCGCGCACGTTCGACGGCAGAATCGACGTCTACAGCCTCAACAACCCTACCGTGAGGTGGTACACCGGCAGAATTCGAGCGACGACCGTGTACGCCGGCGTCTATCGGATCACGACGCCGGCCGGCGTGTTCTCCGCAAGCCTGATCAAGACCGAGTATCGGATCGACATCCTGGCGGTGGTCTCGGTCCGGGACACGCTCTACACGTTCTACGCCGAAGGCGTCGGCAAGGTCGCCGAGGCGGAGCATCGACGGATCGCCGCCATGGGTCTGTTCAACACCGACACGAAGATCGGCAAGGTCCTCGTGTCGTACACTTCGGTCAGTCCCCCGGCGAGAATCGAGTCGCCGTAGGCCGGGACGGAGGGCGCGAATGGAATTCGGGCTGTTTTTTCTGATGCAGCGTGACGAGGCCTGGAGCGAGCAGAGCGTCTACGATTCCGGCCTCGCGCAGATGCTGGCCGCCGAGTCCCTTGGCTATTCCTCCGTGTGGATCGCCGAGCATCACTTCAACGACTACGGCCTGTGCCCGGCGCCACAAGTACTGGCCTCGTTCGTCGCCGCGCGCACGAAGACTCTGCGGCTCGGCATGGGCGTGAGCTTACTGCCCTTGCACCATCCGGTGGATCTCGCGGAGGAGCTGGCGGTGCTCGACGTGGTCAGCGGCGGGCGTCTCGATATCGGCATCGGCCGGGGCGGCACCTTGCAGGACTACCAGACGTTCCAGTCCGATCGCGCCGACAGCCGCGAGCGCGTCGAGGAGGGCATCGCGCTCATGCGCTACGCCTGGAGCGGCACGCCGTTCGACTTCCAGGGTCGCTTCCATTCCGCGGAGCGGCTGCACGTGCGTCCGGCCCCGACGCAGCGCCCGCATCCGCCCATCTACATCGCGGCCAACAGCGAGGACAGCGTGCTCTCGGCGGCGCGGCTCGGCCTCCCCACGCTCTCGTCCTTCTTCGTGCCGGTCGCGGATCTCCAGCGGCGACACAAGCTCTATCGCGAGACGGCGCTCGCCGCCGGTCGCGCCGAGCCGGAGATCGCCTCGCTCGAGCGCCGGGCGTGGGGCATGCGGGTGGTTCACGTCGCGCACGATCACGACGAGGCGCTCTCTGCTACCGAGGCGCCGTTCATGGGCTATCAGCGGCGCATGTCGGCCCTGCGCTCCGACGCCACCGGCGGCTCGGTGCCGAGCTCGTTCGACCGCTCGCTCCTCCGGCTGCGCGCGTTCCAGGACTATCTGGCCGACGGCTGGGCGCTCATCGGCAGCCCGGCCGAGGTGCGGGACGGTCTGAGCCGTTACCTGGACGCCACCGGATACGAGCGTGTTCTGCTGCTGATGGCGTTGCCGGGGCTCTCGACCGAGCTCGCGCTTCGGTCGATGCGCCTCTTCGCCGAAGAGGTCGCGCCCAAGCTCGAACGCGGCCGGTAGGCCCCTTGACTGCGAGCCCGCGCCGGGAGCAGGATGGCGCCGGGAGAGAGCCATGACCAAGTCCTTGGGTCTGCTGACCGAAGCCATCCTGGAGCGCGATCAACCCCGCACCGCCGACCTCTTTTTCCGGATGGTGAAGCGGGACGGGCAGTCGATGGGCGACGCGCTCGACGTGGTGACGACGGCGGAGGCGCCGTTCGTGCAGGTGCCGAGCCACATCAACGTCCGCGACGGTCAGATCACGCTCATCAACAACGACCACACGATCCTCGGTCTCAGGACCGCCGCGAGCCTGGCGCCATATCTGCCCGAGGAGTATCGTCTGCTGCCGTTTTTGCAGGGCGTCTGGTATATCCCGGCGGGTCTCGATATCTGGAACCAGCTCCTCGGCCGCTATCCCGGCCGTTACGCGACGATGAAAGGCATGAACGTCCCGCCGCCGAGCTACGGTCCGGTGGTGTGGCATCAGCAGCAGCCGCCGATCGTACAGGAAGGGCCTATCGAGGAACGGTTGCAGGCGCACATGGTGGCGACGATCAGCGGCGACGTGCGGCAGTCCTACGGGCTCTTCCTGGGTCTGGCCGAAGACGAGAGCGCCCGGGCGCTCCTGCGCGATCAGATGCTGTTCCTGGGCCTGATCGACCTGCAAGACACCGTCGTCGGACGCAAGGCGCGCAACACCGGACACAAGGCGCTGCGGGCGCGCGCCACCACCGACCTGGCCGACCTGATCGGCTGGGATCGCGCGCGCGGGGTCTATTACATCTGCGTGCCGGACATGGCCGTCGGTCCGCTGTACTACTCGCTCTACGACGCGGTGTGCGTGACGGTGAGCGCCGAGTTTCCGGACGCCGGCAAGGGTCTCAAGCAGACCAACACGACGCCGCTCACGCCGGCCGAGGTCGAGGAGATGGTCCAGCTCCTCATGGAGGCCGATGCGCAAACGATCTGGAATCTGATCACGACGCATCTGCGCAACGGCAAGTCGTTGACGAGCCTCGGCGACACGATCCAGATCGGCGCCGCCGAGCTGATCCTCCGCACCACGGTGCCACGGCAGTTCACCGACGGCCAGCACCCCTTCGACTACTGCAACGTGGCGAACTACTGGATGCGGACGAGCCAGAATCCCTATCAGCCGCGCGTGCTCTACCTGATGGCGAACTTCGTCAGCGACGTCGCGCGCTCGAACAAACTCCACACCTCGGTGCTCGAGCGCGAGCGCGCCGGGTTCGATCGGACCGGCCGGTCGCCGCAGGAGCTCCTGCGAGAGCTGGACGAGGCCATCCTGGCGTTCGACATCGCGCGCACCACGGCGCTGGCCGACACCTACCTGAAATCCGGCGCTGATCGCTCCGCGTATCTGGCCCAGGTCGCCGTCACCGCGTGCAAGTTCCAGGACGACCCGCACAACCAGAAGATCACCCACTCGACGTTCGAGGAATACGGCCACAACTCCACGCATCTTCGCGACAGGCTCCTGCTCGCGTCGGCGAGGCTGCTGGCGGGTTGGCCGAAGATGCCGGGCGAGCGGGACTGCTACGCGCGCTTCATGAAGGAGTGGATCAACAACTAGGCGCGTCGAGCCTTCGCCCCACGCGGCGACTGCGGGCCGGCTACTCGGGGTCGACCTGAACCCAGCCGGTCTGGCGTAGGGTCGAGTCGCGATTGGCCGATCTGCGATCTTCCTTGCGGCGCTCGACCAGGGGTGCCCGCGCCTGCCGACGACGGTCATTCCGGCGGCGATCGAAAATCACGCGCACGCCGCGGTCGCCATCGAACGCGAACGCCAGGGAGTTATAGCGCTCCGGCAGATCCCGCGACACGATGAACAGGGACGGCCGGCTCGGGGTCAGGATCGAGCGGTAAGCGGGTCTCGATGGAATGAGGACTGTCATCGTCCCAAGCATAGAACGAGACCGTCGAATGCCCCAAGAATTGAGAAGGGCCTGAGGCTCACCGGCCACTCCATCACGCCGGCCCGGCGATCCGCCTCAAGAAGTCGATCTCGTCGAGGAGCCGCCCGAGGCCCATGACGACGCACGACATCGGGTCCGGGGCGATCTTCACAGGAAGCTGCATCTCCTGGACGAGCAGTCGGTCCAGTCCCCGCAGGAGACTGCCCCCGCCGGTGATGACGATGCCGGCATCGACGAGGTCGGCTGCCAGCTCGGGCGGAGTCCGCTCGAGACAGGTGCGGATCGTCTCGACGATTGTCACGACGGGCTCGCGGAGCGCCTCGCGAATCTCTTCCTCGGTGAGGGTGATCGTCTTCGGGATGCCGTCCGCCAGGTCCCGGCCCTTGACCTCTACCGAACGCACGGGACCCTCCCCGGGGCAGGCGGAGCCAAGGGTCAGCTTGAGCTCTTCGGCCTGACGCTCGCCGATCAGGAGGTTGTACTGCTTCTTGATGTGCTGCAGGACCGCCTCGTCCATCTCGTCGCCCGCGACTCTGACCGACGTGCAAAAGATGACGCCGGCCAGCGAGATCACCGCGACCTCCGTGGTGCCGCCGCCGATGTCCACGATCAGGTTTCCGCCGGGCTCCTGGATCGGCAGACCGGCCCCGATCGCCGCCGCCACCGGCTCCTCGACCAGACACACCTCACGGGCTCCGGCGTGCCTGGCCGAGTCGCGCACCGCGCGCCGCTCGACCTGCGTGATCCCGGCGGGTACCCCGACCACCACCCGCGGCTTGAGGACCGTGCGGAGCCACCGCTGCGTCCGGGCGATGAAGTAGCTCAGCATTCGCTCGGTCACCTCGAAGTCCGCGATGACCCCGTTCTTCAACGGCTGGATCACGCGGATCTCGGGAGGTGTGCGCCCGATCATCGCCTTGGCTTCGTTGCCCACGGCCAGGATCGAGCGGTCGTCCTCGCGGATCGAGACGATTGAGGGCTCGTTGACGACGATGCCTTCGCCCTGGACGAACACGAGCGTGTTCGACGTGCCCAGGTCGATCGCGACGTCCCTCGAGAACTTGCGTAAAAACATCCGGCCCCTCTCGGCCATGTTCGCGAAAAGACGACCCCCGCAGACTCCGCCAACAGGGTAGTGGGGGGTCGCGACAACCGGAAGGAATTTCTACGGTCTGCGCGAGGTCAGAATCGGGGTCAGCTCGCGGTGGCGCGCACGGCGTCGAGGAACTGAGCTCCCGTGAACGGCTTGTAGAGAAGCGCGGCACCGGCGGCCCGGAGCGCCTTGTCCGCCTCTTCGCCGACGGGGCCGGCCGTGATGAAGATGAACCGGTGGCCGACGGCGGCTCCGCGGGCCGCGACCTGTCCCAGGAGCTCGAGCCAGTCGACGCCGTCCAGATTGAAGTCCGCGACGACCAGATCGATCCCGTCGCGCAGGTGCTGGCGGGCTTCGTCGGCGCGGGCGACGGTGAGAGCCGTGCAGCCCGTCGGCTCGAGATGTTCGAGCAGGATCTTCTGCACCGCCTGATCGTGCTCGACGATGAGGATGCGCTTGCCCTCGAGGCGAACCGTCGGGCCGGTCCGGTCGTCCGCCGAGCCGCCGGCGCTGCCGACCGGCAGATCGATCGTGAACGTCGCGCCGTGCCCCGGGCGGCTGTCGGCCATGATCAGGCCGCCGTGCTCGCGGATGATCCCGTAGGAGATGCTGAGCCCCAGGCCGGTGCCCGCCGAGCCCTTCGTGGTCACGAAGGGATCGAAGATCTTCGGCAGGACCTCGGCCGGGATTCCGGGGCCGGTGTCCTCCAGCGAGATACGAACGCGATCGGGGCTGAGCGCGCGGGTTGTGACCCTCAGTCTGCGCTCACTCTCGGGCTGCTCGGCCATCGCCTGCTTGGCGTTCGTGACCAGATTGAGCAGAACTTGTTGAAGCTGGTTGCCGTCGGCCCACACCGGGGGCAGGTCCGCCGCCATGTCCCGGTCGACCTTCACGCTCTCGATCCGGAGGTCCGCGGCGGTGAGCGAGAGGACCTTCTCGATGAGCTCGTCCAGCATCACGTGGCGGCGCTCGAGCGGCATCTGGCGGCCGAACGTCAGGAGGCCGCGCACGATGTGACGAGCCGCGTCGGTCGACTCGCGGATCATCTGCGCGTATTCCTTGAGGGCCTCGGGCGCCTGCTGCTCGAGGATGTCGCTGGCGCCGACCAACACGGTCAGCGGGTTGTTGAGCTCGTGGGCGACGCCGGCGACGAGCTCGCCGAGCGCCGAGAGCTTCGCGGCCTGGATCATCTGCTGCTGGGCCAAGGTCAGGCGCAGCTTCTGGTCCTCGACGACCTCCTGAAGACGCTGCGCCGCCTGCTGCGCTTCCTCGAAGAGGCGCGCGTTGTCGACGGCATAGGCGGTGTAGGTGGCCAGCGCGTTGAGGAACTGCAGGTCGGTCTGGCTGAAGACGCCGGTCGTGCCGGGCGCGACTTCCTTCTTCGAGAGGTTGACCACGCCGACGATCCGCTCGGCGACCCGCAACGGCATGCAGATGAACGAACCGCCACCGTAGCGTGGATCGTTCGTCTGACCGAAGCGCGGGTCCTTCTCGATGTCTTCGACCACGACCGCTTCGCCCATCTCGACGACCTTGCCGGCGATGCCCTCGCCGACCTTCACCTCGACGGGCCCGCGGCCGGTCTCCTGGAGTCCGCGTCCGACCGCGACACGCAGGGTCCGGCGCTCGCGGTCGAGGAGCATGATGGACCCGATGCCCGCGCTGACCGCGCGCATGGTGCGCTCGAGGACGTGGGAGAGCAGGTCCTCGATGCGCGGAATGCGGGCGGCCATCTCGACCATGTCATTGAGGGCGCCGAGCTTGAACACGAGGTCCTCGAGCCGCTCGGTGGACGCGCGCAGCTCGACGAGCATGCGCCCGAAGGCCTGCGCGATTTCACCGATCTCGTTCACCTGGCCGAGGCCGGCCACCGCCGCCGTCGCCGAGCCCTTGGCCGGCGTCCGCGCGGGCGCCGCGTTCTTCTCGACCGGGGCGGCGGGCACGGCGACGGCCTGGCCGAGGGCGCGTCCGAGGTCGGCCACGCGCTGCGTGAGCCGGCGGAAGAGGATGTACCCGAGGAGGGCGATGGCGAGGGCGAAGAAGATGCCGAGCTGCGCCTCGGTCGATTCGAGCAGGCCGAACCGCCACATGAAGTACACGAAGACCAGCAGCGGCAGGATGGCGGTCAGCGCGAAGATGGTGCTCGCGGCTTCGCGGAGCTTCACTGGACGCTCACCGACTCTCGTCCTCCAAAGGCAAGCCCGACGACAGGATTCCGTCGCTTTCTCCTAGTGTGCCGGGGGCTGGCGCAGACTCAAAGGAGAAAAGGCTCGTTGAAGCGCGGCGGCGAAATACGCCAAATGCTTCTGAAAAATTGGAACGCCAGAAGTGATCTGCAAACCCGTAAGTCCTCGTGGTAAAAGGCCGGCCAGGTCGCGGACTTCTAGTCCCTTCCTGACCTCACCCTCCGGCGGGTCCTTGACTTGGCCGAGCGCCGAGGCAATCATGGCCGTGTGATCCAGCCGCGCGGCATTTTCGCGATAGTTCTCGCGATCCTCCTCGCCGGGTTGACGCCGATCGCGTACGCGGATCCGCCCGATCCGACGTGGATTGGCGGCTACTGGGACGACGACGATTTCGACACCGTCGTCGACTTCATCACCGGCGTATCCGCGATCTCCCCGCCGCCTGTCATCGAGGCTGGACTCCTGTTGGTTCCTGGAGTCTGGTTCGCTCCGACTCACACGCGCGCCCGGTCTGGGCCGCCACTCACGCTCGCTTGCCCTCGCGCTCCGCCCGCAAGCCTCTCGCCCGACAGCTGATTCTCGAGTAACGGCAGGCCGACCCGCTCGTAGCAGCCGGCGGAATTGTGTTCCGTCGACCACGCCCGGACGCTTGCCAAGGATCCGTGTCGCGACCTTGAGAGGTTCAACGTGCCATGTGTGGCATTGCCGGATTTGTGACGACCGGGTTTCGGGGCGACTCTCGCGATGTCGTGCACCGAATGGTGACCGCGTTACGCCATCGGGGGCCGGACGATCAGGGCGAGTACGTCGACGCCCAGGCGGCGCTCGGCTCATGTCGGCTCAGCATCATCGACCTGGCGGGCGGGCGGCAGCCGATTGGGAACGAGAACGGAACGGTTCACGCGGTCCTCAACGGCGAGATCTACAACTTCCGTGAGCTTCGTTCGCGGCTTCAGCGGCGCGGACACCAATTCAGGACCCAATCGGATACTGAAGTCGTCGTCCACGCGTACGAGCAGGACGGAGAGGACTTCGTCACCGACCTCGACGGCATGTTCGCCCTGGCGCTGTGGGATGGGCCGGGGCGGAAGCTCTTGCTGGCACGAGACCGGATGGGCGAGAAGCCACTCTACTATTACGACGGCCCGGGAGTGTTCGTGTTCGGCTCCGAGCTGCGAGCGCTGGTCGAACACCCCGACGTTCCGCGCGCGCTCGATCTCCAGAGCCTCTCGCGATACCTGCTGGTCGACGCCGTCCCGGCACCGCACTCGATCCTGGCGGGTGCCGCGAAGCTCGCCCCCGCGCACACGCTCGTGGTCTCGCCCGGCGCCAAGCCGCAGGTCACGCCGTACTGGAGCTTGTCGTTCGCGCCCGACCACTCCATCGACGAGCGCGAATGGCGTGGGCGACTGATCGATCAGCTCGAAGTGTCGGTGAGGAGCCGCCTCGTCGGCGACGTGCCGGTCGGGGTCTTCGTGAGTGGAGGCATCGACTCCGGCTCGGTCGCCACCTTCGCGGCGCGCCACGCGAACGCGCTCCGGCTCCAAACCTTCGCGGTTGGCTTCGACACGCCCAGTTACGACGAGCGAAGCTTCGCGCGTGTTGTCGCCGCGCGCTTCGGCGCTGAGCATCACGAGATCGTGTTCACGGCGACCGAGGCGCTGTCCCTGATGGAGCGGGTCGGAAGTTTGCTGGACGAGCCGCTGGTCGACGCCTCGTTCTTGCCGAAGTACGCGCTCGCCCGGGCCGCGCGAGGATCTGTCAAGGTGGCGCTGAGTGGCGACGGCGGTGACGAGATCTTCTGCGGCTACCCCACCTTTCTCGCCGACGCAGCGGCTCGATGGCTCCTCGCAACTCTCCCGCCGACCGCACGGCGCGTCGTCGGCCGGCTCATCGATGGCCTACCAGCGTCGCCGAAGTACGCCAGCGTCGACTTCCTGCTCAAGCAGTTCATGCGCGCGCTGCCTTATCCTGCCCCGGTCCGGACCCAGCTCCTGCTGGGTGGCATTACCGCCGCTGAACAGTCTCGTCTCCTGTCTCCCGGCGTTCGCCACGCCCTCGAGGGCTTCGATCCATATGCCGAGCTGACGACGGCGATCGAACAGCTCGAGCTCCGGGACCCGATCGAGCGATTGATCCACCACCATGCCCGGTTCTACCTCGCCGACCAGACTCTGGTCGCCATGGATCGAGCCAGCATGGCCGCCGGCCTCGAAGTCCGTGCTCCCTTCCTCGACCCGGCGCTCGTCGAGCTTGCCGCGACGATTCCCAGCGAGCTGAAGCTCAACGGATGGACGACGAAGTACATCCTGAAGAGCGCGCTCGAGGGAATCTTGCCGCCGACGGTCATCCGGCGACGAAAGCAAGGGCTCGGGGTTCCGATCGCTGCATGGTTGCGCGGGCCGCTGCGCGGCGTCATGGAGTCGCGCCTGGCCCCGGCGCGCGTGCGACATCGCGGCCTCTTCGATCCGACGGCCGTGACGCGGCTCGTCTCGGCCCACGTCGAGGGTCGGGGAGACCATCGAAAGATCCTCTGGGCCCTCCTGATGCTCGATGCGTGGTGCGATCACTACCTGCCGCATGAGCGCTGGACTTAGCGGCCGGCCGCCGCTCGCCGGATGGGCGCCCGTCGCCGTCGTGCTCGCGGTGAGCGCGGCGCTCCTCGGCTTCGATCTCGGCGCGCGCGTGCTCGCGACGAACGACGAGGCCAGGTTTCCGATGATGGCCCGGGACATCTTGTCGAACGGCCACTGGCTCCTGCCCGAGATCAGCGGGGTACCCATGCTCAACAAACCGCCGCTTCACGCGTGGCTGATCGCGCTGGGCGCATGGCCGACGGGGGCGGTGTCGCAGCGAACGGCAGTCGTCCCCTCGTTTCTCGGGGCTCTAGGTCTGGTCGCGGTGACGTGCCGGATCGCGCATCGGTTGTTTGGCGCCGGTGCCGGGCTCGCGGCCGGAATGATCGTCGCCACGACGGCAGGGGTGTTCGCGATGGCGCGCTCGGCGGTGCCGGACATGACGCTCTCGCTCGGCATCGCGGCCGCCATGGCCGCGTTCGTGGCGGCCGAATTCGATGGCCGCCGGGGCGCGTGGTTCGGCTTCTATGGGCTTGTGGGGGTCGCGTGCTGGGCGAAGGGGCCCGCCGGGCTGATGCCGCTCGTCGTCGTGGTCGCCTACCAGTTGGCGGCCTCCGGCTGGCGCGGGGTGGCACGCATGCGAGCCGGGATGGGCACCGCGATTCTCGTGGTGCTGGTCGTGCCCTGGTGGCTGCTGGCAGCCCATGCCGGGCGCGGTCAGTTCGTACGAGACGTGGTGCGGGCCGATATGATGCAGGGCTACAATCCGCTGCGCACGCTGGCCTGGGACCGAGCCATCGAGCCCTTCGGTGCCGCTCTGACGATTCTCCTTCCGTGGTCCCTCTTGCTCCCGTTCGCCGTGCGCTGGGCCACTCGGCTCTGGAAGACGCGCGCCGCGGCGGGCGAGCGGTTGGCCCTCATCTGGGCGATCACCCTCTTCGTCGTCGTCGCCGCATCGTCTCGCCAGCGATGGCGCTACTACCTGCCGCTCTGTGTGCCCGGCTCGTTACTCGTCGCCGGCTGGCTGTGCTCCCGTCGCGTGTGGCGCCACATGGCGATCTCCGTTGCCGCCTGGGCGGTGGTCGCCAGCACCTTGATGGTCGGCGAGATGTACGTGACCGCACGCGACAATCGCGGCACCCAATTGCGGACGATCGCGCGGGCCCTCGAGCAAGTGTCGGCGCCGATGTTTGCGCTCGAAGCGCCGGAGCTGGTCTTCTCGTTTTACCTGCGACTATCGATCCCGGCGGTCTCCAGCATGACCGAGCTTCGCGGCGTCGATCCTCCCGTCTATGTCATCGCCAGAGATCCGCCGGCCCCAGCGGCCTTTGACCCGGTCGCGCAGGGCTTGGTGAAGGGCCGGCGCTTCGTGCTCTGGTTGAAACACTGACCCAGGATTGCGTCAGCGTGGGGCCGGGAAGAGCACCACTTGAACGGCGTCGCCCGCCGAGGAGTGTCAGTAATGTTTGGACTTGGGTCTCAGGAACTGCTCGTGATCCTGGTCATCGTGCTGGTCCTGTTCGGCGCGAACCGCCTCCCGCAACTCGCTCGATCGCTGGGGTCGAGTCTCAAGGAGTTCAAGAAGGGCATCGACGAAGCCCAGACGAAGGAGGCTCGAATCTGCGGCCAGTGCAAGAGCGCGCTCGCCCCCGACTGGACCCACTGCCCTCGGTGCGGGACGGTGGCGACCCAGGAGCCGAACCCGAAGATTGGCCCGGGCGCCTGATGCCGCCCCGAGGAGACGGGTGAAAACCAGGGTGGGCTGGATCATCGGCGGTGCGATCATCGCCACACTTGTCGCCGCCTGTAGTTGGCTTATCGTGACGAATGCTCCGGCTTACCAGTTCCTCGTCCGCCTCTACGTGGACAAGCGCTTCCTCAAGCACACGCTTCGAGAGTGGGGCGTGTTCAGAAGCTGGTGAGCGCGGACATCTGGCGCAAGATGGGCTTCATTGTCGAGGCGGAGGGTGCCATCCTCTGCTTCATCATCTTCTTGGTGCCCGGTCTCCCGAAGGATGTGACTTGCTACATCTTTGGTCTGAGTCCCATGCCGTTCTGGGTCTTCGCCGTGGTCTCCACGCTCGGTCGCTTTCCCGGCACCTGGGTACTCTCGGCGCAGGGCGCTCGGACGGCGTCGGGCGACTACCTCCAGGTGATCCTACTCACGGCGATTGTCGTAGCGGTGGCGCTGCCGCTGTACTACTACCGGCACCGGCTCGTTGAATGGCTTCGAGGGAAACGGGTGCGCTCGGCTGACCGCTCTGGCTAACGACATAAAGAAAAGCGCCAGAGAAGGCCTGTAAGCCGGGTCCTGTGGCCCCGAGCAGTTTCCCGCCCGGGGTGACGATCATTTCTCTAGGGCGCCGGTTACCCGACGTCTCCAGCGGCCGAACCCGGGAGCGGCGCGGGCCACGCCATCGCTCCCCTATTTGGCCTTGCTCCGGGTGGGGTTTGCCAA
>QHSQ01000214.1 GCA_003221615.1 Candidatus Rokuibacteriota bacterium
TGGCGAGGAGGTCCTGGACGAGCTGGAACGAGCCGATCGGCTTTCCGAACTGCAGGCGCTCCTGCGCGTACTTGACCGCGTGCTCGTAGGCGCCCATCTGACATCCCGTCGCCTCCCAGCCGACGAGATACCGCGTCATGCGGAGGACCCGCGCGGTATCGCGGAACGAGGTATCGGCCTGCAGGCGGTTCGCCTCGGGTATCCGGCAGTCTTTCAGCGTGATCTCGCCGTTCTGGACGATCTTGAGCGCGATCTTGTTCTGGATCTTCTGGACGCTGAAGCCGGGCGTGGTCTTGTTCTCGACGATGAAGCCCTTGACCTGGTTGTCGGCGAGGTCGCGGGCCCAGATGATCGAAACATCGCACCACGGCGCGTTGCCGATCCATCGCTTCTGGCCGTTGAGGATCCACGTGTCGCCTTCGCGCTTCGCCGTCGTCAAGAGGCCGCCTCCCGAGCCCGAACCCACCAGCGGCTCGGTCAGACCGAAGCAGCCGATCTTTTCCATGCGCGCCATCGGCGGCAGCCACTTCTGCTTCTGCTCTTCCGAACCGCCGAGGTAGATCGAGCCCATCGCCAGGCCGTTGTGCACGCCGAAGAACGTCGCGATCGAGGAGTCGACGCGCGACATCTCCATGGCCACCAGCCCGAACAGCAGCGCGCTTCCGCCTCGGCAGCCGTAACCCTGCATGCCGACGCCGCCCAGGTTCAGCTCTTTGAACGCGGGAAGCAGCTCGAACGGGAATGCGTCGTCGGCCCAGTACTTGGTGGCGATCGGCGCAACCTTGCTCTCCATGAACGCGCGGACTTGCTTCACGAGGGCTAGTTCCGCGGGCTGCAAGGTCTCCGCGAGCTGATAGAAGTCACTGTTGGGCGGCGGCAGCGGCTTCCGTTCGGGTCGGGCTTTCGTCTCAGTCAGCGTGGCCATCTCTCGGACTCCTCTCTGGTGAGCTATCTCTCTCTGCGGCGATCCAGGTGCGCACGTAGCTCGGGCAGTTGACGATTCGGATCCCGTCGGCCTCCACTCCGGCCAGAAACTGCACTGCCGCGCGGTCGACGAGTGTGACGTTCTGGAGGTCGAGGGTGACGGGCTCGCCCGCGTCGCTCGCGAGCAATTCGCGCAGCCGGGCGGCGTGCTCTTGATCCATATCGCCACTCAGAGCGAACACGATCGCGTTCGGCGTCGCTGAGCGATGGATTCGAAAGGCCAACCGCGTTGTCCCCCTCATGTTCTCCTCAGAGCAAGGTGCCGGCCAGCCCCAAACGGCTGGTTCTATTGAGGGCAGGGCGGGCGCGTCCAGATTTCTCACGACGCCTCGCGAAAAAGACTCGAGGGTGCGCCGTCGGCGGCCCGCGAGTCGCCGCTCGCCGGTGCGTGGTGATTGACGATCAAGCAGGAACCCCGCTGCCCGGTCAGGTACGTCCACGCCCACTGCACGAAGACGCTGACCCTGAGGTTCGACTGCGCCAGGAATTCGAGATGAACAGCGGCCCACACCAGCCAGGCGAGAAACCCGCTGAGCCGCACGCGGCCGCTCTGCAGCACGGCGAATCCCTTGCCGACCACGGCCAGGGTCCCCTTGTCGAAGTAGCGGAAGGGAGGCGGCTCGGGTTTCCCGACGATGCGGCGGTGAATGAGCCTTCCGGCGTAGCGGCCTTGCTGCATGGCCACCTGAGCCACGCCGGGAAGCGGATGACCGTCCTGATCGAGCGACGCCGTATCACCGACGACGAAGACTTCGGGATGGCCCGGTACGCTGAGATCTGGCTGGATGCGCACACGGCCCGCACGATCCGTTGGCGACGCGAGCCACTTCCCAGCGGGTGACGGCGCCACCCCCGCCGTCCAGATCACCGTCTTGCTCGCGATGTGCTCGCCCGCCACGATGACGCCGTCGGCGTCGATCTTCTCCACGCCGTGACCCAGTCGAACCTCCACACCGAGCTGGTCAAGCCGCGTCCGCGCGGCGGCCGATAAGCTTTCGGCGAACGGCCCGAGGACGCGAGGGGCCATGTCGACCAGGACGATTCGTGCCGAGCTGGGATCGACGCGCCGGAACTCGAAGCGAAGCGTGCTGCGCACGAGGATCGCGAGCGCCGCGGCCATCTCGACGCCCGTGGGACCGGCGCCCACCAGAACGAAGGTCAGCAGATCGGCGTGACGTTTGGGATCTTCTTCCGCTTCGGCCAGCTCGAAGGCTCTCAGGATCCGATTTCGAATCGAGACCGCGTCGGCGAGCGTCTTGAGCCCGGGAGCAAAGCGCGCGAATTCGTCGTGCCCGAAGTAGCTGTGACTCGCCCCGGTCGCGATGATCAGATAGTCGTACTCGAGCGCGACGCCGCGGCGGTCAGCCGAATCGACGACGATGCGCCGACGATCGCTGTCGACGCCGGTGACCTCGCCGAGGAGCACCGTCGTGTTCCGCTGCGCCTTCAGGACGCCGCGTATCGGCGAGG
Source organism: Candidatus Rokuibacteriota bacterium (assembly GCA_003221615.1). Taxonomy (GTDB): domain Bacteria; phylum Methylomirabilota; class Methylomirabilia; order Rokubacteriales; family CSP1-6; genus AR31. The sequence continues at coordinate 2,455 of QHSQ01000214.1, forward strand.
CAATCTGTGCGGGGCTCAGAACCGACGTCGCGACCTGGTACAGGAGCGGCTGGAACAGGTGATGGTTCTGCCGGTCGACCAGGATCACGTGCGCGTCGGTCTTGCGAAGCGCCTTGGCCGCGGCAAGGCCTCCGAAGCCGCCTCCCACGATCACGACTCGCGGCGCTGACTCTGTCTCTAGCTTCGTCATTGCGTGCTCTCCAGTGCACTGAGGGAGCAAGGCTCGCGCCAGGGCTAAAACGCTGGTTCTATTGAGGGCGAGATTGGCCTTCGCAGATTTCTCGCGACGGGTCGTGAGAAATGATCGGTCCTCACCGCTCTCATCGGCACGCACCGGCGAGCAAGGCAAAAGTCGGCTCTGAAGCATCGGTTCCATCGACGCTCGGCATGCTGTCGTCGCCGGCGATCGAGAGATGCGCTTCCAATCGCTTTCTCATGAACAGCCGCGCGCGATGCACACGCATCTTGACGTTGACGACTGTGAGGCCGAGGATCTCGGCGATCTCCCGGTGCGGGCGCTCCTCGATGTCGCGCAGCACCACGACGGCGCGGTAGTCGGCGGGCAGCTCCTCGATCGCCGCGCCGAGCACCATCCGCAGCTCGGTCTGGCGAGCCGGGTCGTCGAGGCACGTCGACCAGTCGGCGATCGGCGCGACGTGGCGGCCGTGCTGATCGAACACGGGTAGCAGCTTGTCCAGCGAGACATCGGCGCTGCGACGACGATGCCTCCGGCACGATTGATAGGCCGCGTTGGCCACGATTCGATAGATCCAAGAGGCGAACGTGGCGTCTCCACGAAACGAATCGATCTTCCGGATCACGGACAGGAAGGCGTCCTGCACGGCTTCCTCGGCATCCTGCGCGTTCCGCGTGATCCGCGTGGCGAGGCGACAAGCGCGGTCACCGTAGGCGGCCACCAGATCCTCGGCGGCCGTGGGATCACCGCGGCGAAGGGCCGCCACGAGCGCGCCGTCCCGGTTGCTCGATGTCGTCATGCCTGGGCCCCTCTCGGTCATCTCTAAGAGCTCTCTCATGGCGGACCTCCGCTCATGGCGTAGAGCAACGGGCGGGCCAAGGCTAAGCGGCTGTTTCTATTCGCGGCGACGAGCCGGTTCGCGAATTTCTCGCTAAGAGCCGCGAACCGGCTCGCCATTTATCGATAGGCGTGATGTTGCAGTGACCCGGACCCGGTGTCGGCGGATGCCGACGGGCATTGGGTCCCCTGAGAATCTCAGGGCAAGGTGCGGGCCACCTCTAGACGCGTGATTCTATGCGCATCGCGGACTCTGCCTGGAACGTGGCCTTCTTCTGTGACCTCGGGCTGCCGGGGCCCGAGCGGAAGCTGACGAAGATGAGGCCACCGAACATTGCGACGTTTTTCAGGAAGTTTGCCAGCTGTCCCTGCAGCTCAGGGCCGTGGTATGCCCAGAAATCGTGTGTGGAAGATGAGAGCGAGCGTTACGCGGCCGATCCATTCTCCATATCGCATGTCACGATCTCCTCAGTTTGGCGGCGATCAAGTGCGTCACGACGGGTGGCGTCCCGGCGATGTGGAAGCGTCGAATCCCCTCCTGGACGGTCCGATCACCGACGGTGATGCGCTCGTGCTGGCGTAGGTGCTCGAGCCAGGACTCGACGACGAACGTTTCGACGTAACGCCCCTTTTGTGCTGGGTCCTGGTAGACAGCCC
>QHSQ01000107.1 GCA_003221615.1 Candidatus Rokuibacteriota bacterium
CATCGTGAGCTACCTCTCGGGGCTGATGACGCTCTCGCCCGGCGATCTCATCGCGACGGGCACACCGCCCGGCGTGGGCTTCGCGCGCAAGCCGCCGGTCTTCCTCCAGCCCGGGGACACGTGCCGGCTGGAGATCACCGGCCTGGGACAGATCGAGAACCCCGTGAAGGAGGCATGAGGAGACCCGGACGATGCTCGATGTCATCGCGCCGCTCGTCGTCCCGAACACGACGAAGATCGTCCTCGTCTCGCTCGACGGCCTCGGGGGCCTTCCGCGACCCGAGACGGGACGCTCCGAGCTCGAGACGGCTCACCTGCCGAATCTGTCCCAGCTCGCCACCGACGCCGCCTGCGGGCTCATTCGTCACGTCGCGCCTGGCATCACGCCGGGAAGCGGCCCCGGCCACCTCGGGCTCTTCGGCTACGATCCCCTGCACTATCAGGTCGGCCGCGGCGTCCTCGAGGCGCTCGGGATCGAGTTCGACCTGCGCGCCGGCGACCTCGCCGCGCGCGGCAACTTCTGCACGGTCGACGCCGCGGGCCGCATCACCGATCGGCGCGCCGGCCGTCTCGCGACCGACATCAACCTGAAGCTCACCGAGCGCCTCCGGCGGATCAAGCTGCCCGGCGTCGAGGTGTTCGTCGAGTCGGTAAAGGAGCACCGCTTCGTCCTCGTCCTGCGCGCGCGCGCGCGCGGCGGCGCCCGCCTGGCCGCGGGGCTATCCGAGACCGATCCGCAGGCGGTCGGCCAGCCGCCGCTCGCCGTGAAGGCGCTCAATCCCCGCGCGAAGGCCACCGCCGCGCTCATCAATCGCTTCGTTGCCGAAGCCAAGCGCCTGCTCGCCGACTCGGTGCCCGCGAACATGGTGCTCCTGCGCGGCTTCGACCAGCTTCCGAAGCTCCCGCGGTTCCCCGAGGTCTTCGGGCTCCGGAGCGCCGCGATCGCGGCGTACCCGATGTACCGCGGCCTCGCCAAGCTGGTCGGCATGGAAGTCCTCAAGACCGGCACCACGTTCGACGACGAGCTGGCGACGCTCCGCGAGCACTGGGACACGTACGACTTTTTCTTCCTGCACTACAAGGACACGGACAAGGCGGGCGAGGACGGTGACTTCGACGCGAAGGTCCGGGCGCTCGAGCGCCTGGACCGGGCGATCCCGGAGATCCGCGCGCTCAAGCCCGACGTCATGATCGTCTCCGGAGATCACGCGACGCCATCGGTGCTGGCCGCCCACGGCTGGCAGCCGGTGCCGGTGCTGGTCTGGAGCCGCTATTGCGGCCCAGACGGCGTGACCGCGTTCACCGAGCGTGCCTGCGGCGCCGGGAGCCTCGGCGTGATGCCTTCCCAGCACCTCATGCCCGTCGTGATGGCGAACGCGCTCCGGCTCACCAAGTTCGGCGCCTGACGGGAGCGGTCGGCAGAGGCGCCCCGCGCTCGTGCGGGGCAAAATTCCCTTGCCCGGCGTCCGCGTCGCGTCATACTCCGAAGTGAGGTAGCGCGCGCTGCAGGCCGTCGCGGGCCGGAGCCCTGCCGGCTGAAGCGTGCCTATGAATCATGGAAGAGCTCGAGCGGCTGAGGGAATCGATCAAGCAGCTGCTCGTCGAAGGCCGGGACGAGCGGCTCTCCGACCTCGTCGAGGACGCCCACCCCGCCGACGTGTCGCGCGTGATCCGCGAGCTGCCGCGCGACGATCAGGTGCGCCTCTTCCGCCTGCTCAGCCCGCAGCACGCGGGCGAGGTGCTCGCCGAGCTCGACGATCCGACCCTGCGCGAGCTGGTCGGCTCGCTTCCGGAGGTCGAGGTCTCGCGCGTCCTCGACCGCATGCCGCCCGAGCAGGTCGTCGACGTCGTGGAGGAGCTGCCGAAGGAGCGAGCGGACGAAATCCTCGAGCTCATGGAGGAGGAGAAGTCCGAGGAGGTCCAGGAGCTCCTCGAATATACCGAGGGCACCGCCGGACGCCTCATGTCCCCCGAGTTCGTCGCGGTGCGCGAGGACGCGACCGTGGCCGAGGCGATCGAGCACATCCGCAAGGCGGCGTCGGGCGAGGGCGCCTTCTATCTGTACGTCGTGGACGACCACGATCACCTGGTTGGTGTCGTCCCGCTCCACCGGCTCCTGGCCGCCGACGCGCCGACCCCGATCCGCGCTATCCGCACCGACGAGGTCGAAAGCGTGCGGGTCGACACGGACCAGGAGGAGGTCGCCCGCCTGGTCCAGCACTACAACCTGATCCAGATCCCCGTGGTGGACGTCAACCGCCGCCTGCTCGGTACGATCGGAGTCGACGACGCGATCGACGTCATCCGCGAGGAGGCGACCGAGGACATCCAGCGCCTCGGTGGAGTCGCCGGCGACGAGACGGTTCTGGATCCGCCGCGGGCGGTCTTCCCCAAGCGCAACCTCTGGCGGCTGATCAACCTGGGCACCGCCGTGCTGGCGGCGTCGGTCATCGGGCTCTTCGAGTCCTCGATCCAGACCCTGGCGACCCTGGCGGTCTTCATGCCGATCGTGGCCTCGATGGGTGGCATCGCGACCACGCAGACCGCGACGGTGGTGGTCCGGGGCATCGCGCTCGGGGACATGACGGGGAGCGTCCTGCGACGCGTGCTCTGGAAGGAGCTCTGGCTCGGGGTGACGACGGGCGCGGTGAACGGCCTGGTGATCGCGGCGATCGCTTACATCTGGAAGGGGCAGCTGCTCCTGTCGCTGATTCTCGCCGTCGCGCTCCTGTTCAACATGCTGATCGCTGCCGTCGTCGGCACGCTGATCCCGATCGCCCTGAAGACCTCCCGGGTCGATCCGGCGATCGCGTCCAGCGTGATTATTACGACGTTCACGGATGTATTCGGATTCTTTTCGTTTCTGGGACTGGCGACCCTCTTGATCAGGTTTCTCCTCTAGAAGGCGTCGGGGCGAAAAGTCACTTGGCAACGCCGCCCGGGCGTGGTTAGAATACGCCGGCTCTCGGCTTCGACCGGCCTCACCCCCAAATCGACTTCGCCGGAGGGCTTCGAGTGGACGTAGCGTTAGAAAAGAGGCAGGTCCAGCGCGCTTACGAGCTGTACGCTCCGGTCTACGACTTCGTCTTCGACTGGATTTTCGCGCCCGGGCGCTCCGCCGCCGTCGGCGGGCTCGCGCTCGAGCGCAGCGACTCGGTGCTCGAGGTCGGTATCGGCACCGGGCTCAACATGCCGCTCTACCCGTGGTCCTGCCATCTCACGGGCATCGATCTATCCCAGGAGATGCTGGACAAGGCCGTGGAGCGCGTCCAGAGCCTGGCCATGCCCAACGTGGTCCTGAAGGTGATGGACGCCACCTCGATGGACTTCGGCGAGAACGAGTTCGACAAGGCCGTGGCGACCTACACGATCTCGGCGGTGCCCGACCCGGTCGCCGTGCTGCGGGAGATGCGCCGGGTGGTAAAGCCTGACGGGATCATCGTCATCCTGAATCACTTCAGGAGCCAGCGGAGGATCACCGGCTGGGCCGAGGATCTGCTGGCGCCGGTGTGCACGCGGCTGGGCTGGAAATCGAATCTCGTCATGGCGCCGTTGCTCGAGCAGGTCGGGCTGGTCCCCGAGTCGATCACCCACGTCAACATGTTCAAGGGGTGGCGCCTCGTGAAGTGCATCAACCGGAAGTAGCCCGGCTCGCCGCCTTCGTCCTCGCTCTCGTCGCCGCCGCGCCGGTCGCCTGCGCGGGATGGTCCGCGTGGCTCGCCGGAGCATTTCTGGTCGAGTACCTGACCCACGCACGACCGGCCGCCCTCTCCGCACTGACCGATCCCCCCGACCGCCGGCCGCTTGCCCTTCCCGGAACCGACGCCGACCTGTACGTTCGCGCCGGGCTCGAGGCCGGCCGCCCGATGGTGTTGGTTCACGGCCTAGCGCCGACCGGCAAGGACGATCCCCGGGTCCGGGATGCCGCCGCGCTCCTGGCGCGGGCCGGATTCGACGTCGCAGTGCCGACCATTCCCGGGCTCACGGGCGGCCGGCTCGGGCCCGAGGACGTCGAGCCCGTGATCGCCGCGCTCACCGCGCGGGACGCGAAGACCGTTCTGGTCGGGGTGAGCGTCGGCGCGGGCCCGGCACTGCTCGCCGCCGCCGACCCGCGAGTGCGCGACCGGGTGAGCGCGGTGCTGAGCCTCGGTGGCTACGCGTCGGCCCGTGAGGTCTTGCGCTTCTGGCTCACCGGGGCCTACGCCTACGAGGGGATTCAGGGACGAGCGGAGCACGACCCGGAGCTCGTGAGAGCCTTCGTGCACGCCAATGCCGACCGTCTCGAGCCGGCCTCACGCGCGATCCTCGAACACGCCGATCGGCAGGCTCTCGGCCGGCTACTCGATGCCCCGCCGCCGGACTTGCAGCGATACCTCGACGCCCTCTCGCCGCTCCGCGTGGCCCCGGCGATCGGGGCGCGGATCTTCCTGGTTCACGGCCGGGCCGACCAGGCCGTGCCCTACACCGAGAGCCTGAGACTGACGGCCGCGCGTCCGGACCGAACCACCCTCGTGCTGGTCGGGCTCGTGGAGCACGTCGAGGGCACCACCGAGCGGGGCTGGCGGGAAATCCGCGACCTGTTCGCGCTGTGGCGCGTGATGTACGCGTTGCGCGGCGCGAGCCGAGCCTGACGCGCGTCAAATTTCTTGGTTCCGTCGGGAGCGCCCTGCTAGGCTGCGCGCATGAAAACAAAAATCTTCGCGACCGTCGTGATCATGCTCTGTGCCACTGGATGCGCAACGACGGCGGCTCGCCGCCAGTTCGACGACATCACGCTGCCGGCGGGCATGGCCTATCAGCCCCAGGACTCGGTCGTGATCGAGTCGCCGACCATCAAGGCCGCGCAGCTCGTGTATCGAGGGCGTCTGGAGCCGGTGACGCTCGGCGACGCGATGCGCACGCGACTCGAGGCCAGCGGCTGGCGCCATATCTCACGGACGAGCACGTCCAAGGCCGGGACGCGGCAGGTCTACGAGAAGGAAGGCAACGCGCTCGAGGTTCACATCTACGAGGGGCTCTGGTACACGTACCTGGCGATCAGCGCCTCCGAGGTGCTGCCGCCCGCGCAGGTCCAGACGGGCAGCGACACACCGCCCGCCTCGCTCGCGACGGGCATCGATCAGCCGAGAGCGATGGGCCAGGCCAAGGCGGCGCGCGACGCCGACGCCACCGCCACTCCGGAAAGCGCGCCGCCCGCGGAACGTCCGGCGAAGGATCCGTCGTTCACGCAGCGGGTGAAGGAGTTCTTCACCAACCTCTTCACCTGGTAGCAGGCGGCTCGAGGCGCTCTCAGCCCAAGAATTCGCGGCAGAGCGCCTCCCACATCATCGCCGACAATTTCAGGCTCTCGGTGTCCACGCGCTCGTTGTGGCCGTGGAACATCACCGGATACTCCGTATAGGGGATCCGCAGCGAGTGCAGGCCGAAGCCGTAAGCCGGGATCCCCTTCCAGCGGAAGAACTTGGCGTCGGTGCCGCCGGTTGTGATGGCCGGGACCACCGTGCTGTCCGGCATCATCCGCCTGGTCACGCGGCGGATCGCCGCGATCAGCGGGGTGTCGGTCGGCGACACGGTACCGCCACGCCGGCGATCGGATGGCGACTCGACCGTCACGCGGGAGGCGAGCGGGCCCAGCGCTTCTTTGATCATCGCCTCCACTTCGTGCTGCTCGACGCCCGGCAGCGAGCGGATATCGACGTCGATGTCGACGCGGTCGGGGATCACGTTCACCTTGGTGCCGCCGTGGGCGATGTTGGGCGAGAACGTCGTGTGCGTGCAGGCGTGGGCCTCGCGGGCCAGGGCGAGGTTGTCGAGATCGCACACGGCGTCGTAGACGCGATCGGGATCGGTGAGCGCCTCGGTGAGGCCGGGCTCGAGGGTCAACGACTGCACGTAGCCGCGCCAGGCGTCGAGGATGCGGGCCTTCGGCCGATACTCGGCGAGCCGCTGCACGACCTTGGCGGCGGTGACGAGGGCGTTGTCGGTCTTGAACGGCCGTGAGCCGTGGCCGGGCGTGCCGTGCACCACGAGCCGCCGCCAGTTGCCGCCTTTCTCGCCCACCGTCACCTTCAAGGTGTGGCCGGCCTTGGTCGGAATCGGCACGCCGCCGCTCTCGGTGATGACGTAGTCGCACTTCACGGCGTCCGCGTGATGCTCGACCAGGTGGCCGGCGCCTAGGAAGCCTCCCGCCTCCTCGTCGGCGACGGCCAGATAGATGAGAGTGCCGCGCGGGCGCCAGCCGCTGGTGGCGAGCCGCCGCGTGGCGACCGCCATCGTCGAGGTCAGGTTCAGCATGTCGACGGCGCCGCGGCCCCAGACGATGCCGTCCACGAGCTCCGCCGCGAACGGGTCGCGCTTCCAGCCCGACAGGGTCACGGGGACGACGTCGGTGTGTCCCATCAGCAGCAACGTCGGCGCCTTGGGGTCGCGGCCCTCGATCCGGGTGATGAGGCTCATCCGCCCGGGCTCCGAGGTGTAGCGCTCGCAGGAGAGGCCGGAGCCGGCGAAGAAGTCCTCGAGCGCGGCGACGCTGCGCTCCTCGTGACCGGACGCGGCGTCACCGGTGTTGACGCAGCCGTTCTTGATCAGGGTGCGGAGCAGCTCGGTGGCCTGGGTCTCGATCGCGATGTCTTCGGGCATCTCGCCGCCTCCCGGGAGCTTCGTGTTCCTCGGCGTCCTTCTCCGGCTCGTCCGGCTCTTCACTGTCGTCAACGGCATTCCACACGTTGACGATGAATTCGGTATACGGGTCGAAGGCGATCTCGCGAAGCAGCCGCTGCACCGCGACTCTGTCGATATTCAGCAGCGCCGCGACGCGTTCGATCGTGGCCTGCGCCGTCGCTTTGTGCGCATCCTCACCTTCGTCGAGCTCGACGATCAGGGTGTTGATCTCTTGCGCGCCGCGGAGGGACAGCCTCCGCATCGTCGCGAGGTCCTTTTCGAGATAGATCCAGGCGAGCGCCTGGCTCACGCAGTCGATCACGTAGTTGAACGAGAAGCTCGTCCTGATCGTGAGGTCGACCGGATCCGCATACGCCAGCTGCAGGATCGTCGAGACTCCTTCGTCTCGGAAGCGCTCCGCGAGGCCTTGCGTGATTCCCTGGATCTGCTCCAGCTCGGTCCGCGCTTCTTCTCCACCCTCACTGAGTCCGAGCTTGCGGTTCCCGATGCGGCGAGCGATCGTCAGCAACGTATTCGTGGGGAACGCGCCGAGCAGAAACGCAAGGCCGACCGCGGCCTCGTCCTTGAGAACGCCGGCGAAGGCAAAACCGAGCGGAACGGCGACGACGAAGCGCAGCCCCGCCCAGTACAGATCGACGGGCGCCAGCTGACGCTGGCGGCACCGGAGCAGGACGTCGGCGACCACCCACATGTACGCGCCGGCGATTGCTCCGATGGCCAGCGAGGGAAGGTCATGGGAACCGGTCGTTCCGAGAAGCCAGTGGAACAACGTATGGATCGTCAGCACGAGCAGGAACAGGGCGATGCTCCCGAGAAGTAGGAGCGGCAGCACATAGTGCAGTCGCCCGTACCGCCGGCGATAATGCTTCGCGAACGCGCCGAGCACGTCGCCGTCCGGCATGAGCGCGGGATAGAACTGGCGGAAATAGAGGCTCGCGCCCTCCGCCGACATCGCGCCCACGATCTCCGACCGTCTCACCGACCAGCCGGTGAACAGATAGATGATGACCGGCACGACGATGAGTGCCATCAGGATGGCCACCGCCGCCGGCTCGGCGTACGTGAAGAGGGCGTCGTAGCTCATCGGAACTTGTAAGTCATTCGGAGCCCGTCGACCCTCCCGTTATAGTACTTCGCCAGTCGTCGAGGCCGCCGGAAGCCCAGCCCGGAGAAAAATCGCTGAGCCCCGCGATTCGGCACGGCCACCTCGAGGGTCACGCCACGATATCCCAGTCGGTGGGCGTGCGCGAGAAATCTCCGCGCGAGGCGACTCCCGATACGACGGGCTCCCCACTCGGGGTCGACCGCGATGCTGTCCAGGCGCGCCAGGCGCTTCGCCTTGCTCAACGACAGATCGCCGACGAGATCTCCGACCACCAGCCGTCGAGATTCGGCCACGAGGAAGAACGTCTCGTCTCTGCGGAGCAACATCTCGAAGTCCGCGGCGGTCAGCCGATGCTCGCGATAGTATCCGGCGGCGAACGCGGCGCGCTCGATCTCGACGAGCCGAGGTATGTCGGTGATCCGAGGCCGGCGCAGCTTCAGCGTCGCGGCGGACGAGCGCGTCACGGACGGCCGGACACTTAGAGGCTCAGATTTCGTCCGTCGCCGGTGCTGGGTCGCTGGATGCCCCAGCCCGAGAGCTTCGTGAGCACGGTGTTCCGGTGCACCCCGAGTCGGCGCGCCGCGCGGCTCACGTTCCAGCTCGTCCCTTCGAGCACTCTCAGAATGTACTGACGCTCGAACTGCTCCATCGCCTCGCGCAGCGGCGGCCCGGTGTCCTCGCCGAGGCGCGAGCCCGTCTCGGGCATCGCGACGTCCAGCGGCACGTCCTGTAGGTGGATGACCGGGCTCCGCGCCAGCACCACCGCGCGGTGGAGCACGTTCTCGAGCTCGCGGACGTTGCCGGGCCAGTCGTAGCGCGTGAGCACCTCGAGGGCGCCGGCCGACACGCCGCGCACGTCGCGGTTGCACTCGCGCGCGATCTTGCGGACGAAGTACTGGACGAGCGCGGGAATGTCCTCGCGCCGCTCGCGCAGTGGCGGCACGTGGATCGGGACCACGTTGAGCCGGTAGTAGAGATCCTCACGGAACGCGCGCGCTCTCACGGCGGATTTCAGATTGACGTTGGTCGCCGCCAGGATCCGCACGTCGACCGGCACCGGCCGCACACCGCCCAGCCGCTCGATCTCGCGCTCCTGCAGCACGCGCAGGAGCTTCGCCTGAAGGTCGAGCCGCAGGGTGCCGATCTCGTCGAGGAACACGGTGCCGCCGTGGGCCAGCTCGAAGCGGCCGAGCTTCTTCGCGTGGGCCCCCGTGAAGGCCCCCTTCTCGTGGCCGAACAGCTCGGATTCCACCAGCGCCTCGGGAATCGCGGCCACGTTGACGGCCACGAACGGCTGACCGCGGCGCTCGCTCCGCGCGTGGATGGCCCGCGCGACCAGCTCCTTGCCGGTGCCGCTCTCGCCCGTGATCAGCACGGTGGTCGGCGTCGACGCGATCTGGGTGATCAGCTGGTAGATGCGGGCCATCTCCGGATGGCGGCCCACCATGCGCTCGAACGATCCCGCGAGACCGCCCGCGTCGGGCGCGCCGCCGGCGAGCGCCGAGCGCAGATAGAGCACCTCGCGCTCCAGCGCACGCTTGTCGAGCGCACGCTGGGCCAGCATGAGGATGTCGTCGACGTCGAACGGTTTGGTCAGGTAATCGTACGCGCCGCGCTTGAGCGCTTCGACGGCGGTCCGGAGCTCGCGCACGGCGGTCGCGATGACGACGACGGTCGAGGGGTCGGCGGCCTTGATGCGAGGCAGAACGTCGATCCCGGCCTCCCCCGGCATCCGCTGGTCCAGCATCACGAGATCGATCTCGTGAGCCTTCATGACCTCGAGCGCCTGGGCGCCGTTCGCGGCTTCGAGCACGTCGCAGGTTTCTTCGAGGATCGCGCGCACCGAGGCGCGCACGCCCTCCTCGTCGTCGACGACGAGGACCGTGCCCCGGCGCGCCGTCTGTGCGTCCACGCCCGTCACCGCTGGCGCGAGCGTTCCATCGTGAGGTACTGGTTGGTGCCACCGCCGCTGCCACCCGCGCGGTGGACGTAGATCAGGACGGACTCGCCGGGCTTGAGCGCCGAGAGCGCCTTGAAGAGCGCGGCCGCATCGTCGGCCGGACGGCGCGAGAGCTCCAGGATCACGTCGCCGCGCCGGAGGCCGGCCTTCTCGGCGGGGCTGCCGGGCTGCACCTCGGTGACGAATAGTCCACGCGAGACCGGCAGGTCCAGCCGCAACGCCGCGTCGCCCGTGAGCGCCTCGACGCTCAGGCCCCACTCGTCGTTGCCGGGCGCCTCGGCGACGAGCGGCTCGTCGGCCGGCATCTCGCCGATCTTCACGGTGATCGGCACGGGCTTCTTGTCGCGGATCACGACCAGCTTCATCGTCTGCCCCGGACGAATGCTCGCGATCCGACGCTGCAGGTCGGGCACCTCCTTGATCGGCGTGCCGCTCAGCTCGACGACGACGTCACCGGCCTTCAGGCCTGCGGTGTCGGCAGGGCTCCCCTTCATCACCTCGGCCACCAGGACGCCTTCACGCTCCTTGACGCCGAAGCTCCCGGCGAGCTGATCAGTCACGTCCTGGATGACGATGCCGAGCCAGCCGCGCACCACCTTGCCGCGCGTGATGAGCTGCTGCATCACATCCTTCGCCTGGTTGATCGGAATCGAGAAGCCGATGCCCTGGCCGGCGGCCACGATGGCCGTGTTGATCCCGATCACCTTGCCGTCGATGTTCAGGAGCGGGCCACCGGAGTTGCCGGGGTTGATCGAGGCGTCGGTCTGGATGAAGTTGTCGTATTGCGTCACGCCGACGCGCGTACGCGCAGTGGCCGAGATGATCCCCACCGTCACGGTGCGGTCGAGCCCGAACGGGTTGCCGATCGCGATCGCCCACTGGCCGACGCGCAGATGATCGGAGTCGCCCAGCTCGGCGGCCGGCAGCGGGCGCGGCGCGTCGACCTTGAGCACGGCGATGTCGCTCTTCGGGTCGCGACCCACGAGCTTCGCGGTGAACTTCCGCTGATCCGAGAGACGCACGATGATCTCCTGAGCGTTCTCGATCACGTGGTTGTTCGTCAAGATGTATCCCTTCGGATCCACCAGGACGCCCGAGCCGGTGGCGCGCGCATCCTCGCGCGGACGCCGACGGAAGTAGCGTTCGTAGAACTCTTCGCCGAAGAACTCCTTGAACCGCTCCGGCGCTTCCTCGGCCGGGCCGCCAGCGCCTTTCTTCGGGACGGTGCTGACGTGCACGACCGCCGGCGTGACGCGATCGGCGACCGCGCTGAACGCGTCCTCCATCGCGCGCAGGACGGCGCGCGGATCCGTCTTCGGAGCCGGGCGCGGCTCGGGCGCGGCAGGACGCTGCTGTGCCCAGGCCGGAGTGGCAAGGAGCAACACGAAGACCAGCGCGATCAGTGAATTCATTGGCGACTCGGCCTCCTACTCTACTGGGGGCGGTCGGGCTGCGCCAGCGGGACCAGCGCCAGCTCGAGTACACGCTTCGTCCGCGCCGTCACACGCGCCGCGGCGGAGCGGCGCAGGTGGCCGACCCAGACGATCATGCCCCCCGCTTCGATCACCGGCACCCGGCCGCGCTCCCAGCGCGGCACCTTCGCTTCGATCAGGAGCGTCTTGAGTCGCCGCTCGGCCCCGCCGAAGGCGACGAAGCGCTCCCCGCGCCTCCGGGCGCGGACGATCAGCGGCGCCGCGAGATCGTCGGCGTCGAAGGCCACGCGGCTGGGCTCGCGAGGAATCGCGTACGCGTCCGCGCCGATCAGCCGCGCCTCGAGCGCCTGGCCGATCTCGGGCAGCTCGGTGCGCCCGGGCACGGCGACGATCCGCTCGGTCAGCGCCGGCAGCGGCGCCGACGCGAGCCGCGTCAGCGCGCCGCTGACTTCGACGGTCACTCCGCCCAGCTTGAACGGACGGCGGGGCACCGGGACCGCGAGGACCCGCTTGAGGCCCCGGTGCGCCCACGCCCGGAGCGGAGCTCGGCTGCCCAAGCGCGCCGCGGCCTGACGCAAGATCTCGGCGGCGATCGGACGCGGCAGCGCGCGCACGGCCGCGAGCCGAAGCGTGACCGCGCGGTCGCCCCAGACGGCGAGCCGGTCGAGCTCCGCGGCGGCGGCCTCGTCGAGCGCGGTCACGGTCTCGCGCGCCAGCGTTGCCAGCCGCACGAGCGTGGCCGAAATCTCGGGATTGTAGGAATCGGAGAGAAGCGGGAGCAGCTCGTGGCGGATGCGATTACGGAGAAACTTCGGATCTCGGTTCGTCGGATCCTCGACCCATGAGAGCCCGGCGCGGCGAAGCTCGGCCTCGAGGGCCGATCGGCGCAGCGCGATGAGCGGGCGGATGATCCGTCCCCGAACCGGCGGGATCCCCGACAGCCCGCGCACGCCCGCGCCTTGCACGAGTCGCATCAGCACGGTCTCGGCCTGGTCGTCGGCGGTGTGACCGAGTGCGATGCGCTCGGCGCCGATTCGGGCAGCCGATGTTTCGAGCGCGGCGTACCGCGCGGACCGAGCCGAGTCTTCGAGTGAGCCCCGACGATCCACCGCCACGGTCGCGACGTCGACCGGGACCCCGAGGCGCACGCCGAGGGCCCGGACGAAGTCGGCGTCCGCGGCCGAATCGGCGCGCAGCTGATGGTCGACGTGAAGGACGTGGAGCCGAAGCCGCCATTCCGCGGCCAGGCTCTGCAGCAGGTGAAGCAGCGCCACGGAGTCGGCGCCGCCCGAGACCGCGACTAAAACGGTTTCGCCGCCCGCGAGCATCGCATGGCGGCGAATGGTACGCTCCACTTGCTCGCGCGGGGCCAACAGCCTAGCCGCCCTGGAGCCCCACCCAGACCTCGCCGTCCTCGAAGTGCTCCTTCTTCCACACCGGCACCGTGCGCTTGAGCGTGTCGATCGCGTAGCGGCAGGCCTCGAAGGCATCGCCGCGGTGCGCGGCGGAGACGGCGATGAGCACGCTCGCCTCGCCGATCTCGAGTCGCCCGGTGCGGTGGAGCATCGCGATACGGCGCACCCCGGGCCAGCGCGAGCGCACGGTCCGGCCGATCTCGCGCATCTTCACCTCGGCCATCGGCGCGTGCGCCTCGTACTCCAGATATTTGACCGGGCGACCGTCGGTCTGGTTTCGCACGACGCCGGAGAAGATCACGATCCCGCCAGCGCCCGGCTCGTCGACCTGCGCGGCGATCGCGTCGGGCGAGAGCGGCTCGCTCACGACGCGAAAGATGTCGGGGGCGGATCCGCCGCTCACGGGCGGAAAGAGACAGAGCTCGTCCTCGGGCTCCAGGCGATGGTCGGCAGCGACATAGTCGTGACCCACCGCAAACAAGGTATACGGACGGAACGGCGCGAGCTCGGGATGACGGTCGGCGATCGCCGACCAGGCGGACTCGACGGTGCCGCCCTCGGGGAGATCGACTTCTAGTCGTTCGCGTCCGAGCGCCTCTCGGTACCGGGCGAAGAGACGAACCCGGACGCGCACGCTGGAGGCGAGCTTAGAAGCGGTGCGACTGACCGCAGCCGCAGCTCGACTTCACGTTCGGATTCTTGATCGCGAAGCCAGCGCCCATCATGTTGTTGTCGACGAAGTCGATCTCGCTGCCTTCGAGATAGGGCGCGCTGTGCTTGTCGATGTAGACCTTGATGCCCTGGGCGTCGAGCACGTTGTCGTCGGCCGCGGCCTGGTCTTCCCAGCCAAGCTCATAGGACATGCCCGAGCAGCCACCGCCGACCACACGGATCCGAAGGCCCCATTCAGGCTTGCCTTCCTCGAGGCGAAGCTCGGAGACTTTCTTCGCGGCCGTTTCGGTCATCGTAACCATGCGATCCTCCCGATCTGACAGGCGTTTCCGGATTCGAGCCGATTCGAGGTCATCGTATCACATATGCCGTACGAGGGGGCGCGGGATGCCCGCCCGGGGGCAGCACAGGATGCGCCCCGGGGCGTCATAGAATGCCGCCCGCGGGCAGCAGGGTCAGCTCTTCGAGTGAGGCACCCGGTGGGAGCGAAGCCATCAAGACCGCGGCACGCGCGACGTCCTCGGGGCGGAGCATCCGGCTGCGGTCGGGGGAATTCGGGATCGTGTCCCAAAGTGGCGTATCTACGGCCCCGGGAACCAGCACGCCGACCCGGACGCCTTCCGCGCGAAGCTCCTCGGCGAGCACCCGGCTGAAGCCGACGACGCCGGCCTTGGTCGCCGTGTAGACCGCGGCGCCGGGAATCGCTCGCTGGGCCGCCACCGATGCAACATTGATGATGGTGCCCCGGCGCTGGCGGATCATCACGGGGAGCACCGCGTGGCAACACACCATCACCGCACGGAGATTGACCGTGAGGATCGCGTCCCAGTCGGCGGGTTTGGTGCCCACGACCGGGCCGAAGGAGGCGGCTCCCGCCGCCGTGACGAGGGTGTCGACGCGCCCGAGCTCGGCGATGGCCTGCTCGACCATCGCCTCGACGGCCGTATCCTGCGTGACGTCGGTGGGGATGGCGAGCGCAGATCCTCCGCTCTCGCGAATCGCCGCCGCGGTCGCGGCCAGCTGCTGCCGCGTGCGCGCCGCGAGCACCACCGTGGCGCCCTCGCGGGCCAGGGCCATGGCGACGGCGTGACCGATTCCACGCCCGGCGCCGGTGACGATCGCGACCTGGCCCTGGAGCGCGCCCGGCCCGTTCAAATCTGAAGCCCCCGGCTCGACTTGATCAGGTCCATGAACTCGGCGCGCGTCTCCGGCCGATCTCGGAACGAGCCGAGCATGGCCGAGGTGATCGCCTTCGAGTTCTGCTTCTCCACCCCGCGCATCAACATGCACAGGTGGACCGCCTCCATCACGACGGCGACGCCGCGCGGCTGGAGGACCTCGTTGATCGTGCTCGCGATCTGGGTCGTCAGCCGCTCCTGAACTTGCAGTCGCCGGCTGAACATCTCCACGAGCCGCGGGATCTTGGACAGGCCCACGATCTTGCGGCCGGGCATGTAGGCCACGTGGCACTTGCCGATGAAGGGCAGCAGGTGGTGCTCGCAGAGGCTGCTGAAGTCGATATCCTTCACGATCACCATCTCGTCGTAGTCCTCGACGAACATGGCGCCGTTCAGGATCTCCTTGGCGTCCTTTCCGTAGCCGGAGGTGAGATAGCGCAACGCCTTCTCGACACGCTCGGGCGTCCGGTCCAACCCCTCGCGCTCGACATCCTCACCGAGCTCTTCCAGGATCTTCGCGATTAGCTCCGCGACCTTTCCGTCTTCGCTCATCACGCGGCCTCGCCTTCGTACTGGAATCGATTCTTGGCCGTCTCGACGACGGTCACGCGCCGCAGCGCGCCCGCCGGCACGGCCGGCGCCAGCAGGCGCCAGAACGCGCGCGCCAGCCCTTCGCCCGTCGTGACGACGCTGGCCAGCGCCGGGACTTCCTCGAGCGTTCGATGGTCGACGTGATCGAGGACGCGTTCGTGCACGGCGCCGTCGATCCGCTCGAGGTCGACCGCCATTCCCGTCACCGGGTCGGGCTGCCCGGCCACCGTGACTTCCAGGTAGTAGTTGTGGCCGTGCGGACGGTAGCAGGCGCCGTAGAGCACCTCGTTCGCCTCGTCCGAGAGGGCCGGGTCGGCCAGACGATGGCCCGCGCTGAAGTGATAGACGCGCGTCAGCTCAAGCATCGGGCCCTCGGTAATCGACGAACAGGTTCGGATCCTCCCACACGCGGACCTGCCAGAGCCGGTCCGCGCCGAGCTTCGGCGCCAGGAGATCCCAGACGGTCATCGCGAGATTCTCCGTCGTCGGGACGCGGCCGCGAAACAGCGGGTCGGCGTTCAGATCCGCGTGATCGAAGCGCTCCACGACGGTCTCGCCCACGATTCGCTTCAGCTCAGCGAGATCGATGACCATGCCGGTCTGCGGGTCGATGGGGCCGCGCACCGTGACGTCGAGCGTGTAGTTGTGCCCGTGCGGAACCGTGAGCCGCCCAAAGAACCGCTCGTTCTCCTGGCGGGACCAGCTCTCGACCCAGTAGCGGTGACCGGCCGAGAACGTGAAGCGCCGGGTGCTCGCGGCACGGGTGTGGTCGGTCATGGCAACGCCTCGAGGAAGCGCCGCGCCACCGGCTCGAGGCCGAACGCCTCGACCCGCTGGGTCGCCGCCCTTCCGAAGTCTTCACTGAGCTTCGTGTTCGTCAACAGTGTCTCCAGCGCGGTCGCCAGCTCACCCGGGCTCCGCGGAGTAACCAGAAAACCGGTCCGCCGGTCCTCGACGATCTCCGGAACCGCCGCCGCGCGGCACGCCACCACGGGCAACCCGGCCGCCATCGCCTCGGCGAAGACCAGCCCGAACCCTTCCTGGACGGTCGGAAGGCAGAAACAGTGAGCGCGTACATATTCTACCGCGAGCGTTCCCCGCGTCACCTCGCCGAGCAGAACCGCCGCATCACCCAGCTGAAGCTCGCGATGCAGCGCCCGGAGGCGCGCCGACTCCGGACCCTCCCCTACGATGCGCACCTGAGCGTCCGGGATTCGTTGACGGAGGACGGCGGCGGCGCGCAAGAGATCGTCCAGGCGCTTGCGCGGGTACATTCGCGCGACCGACAGCACCGTCGGGCGAGCGGCCCGCGTGCCGGCCGCGTCCGCGAAGCGGCTCCGCCAGTCGACGAGGTCGATCGGCTCCGGGAGGACCGCCAGCTTCGAGCGCGGGAGGTCGTAGACGTCGTGGGCGACCGAGGCCGAGTACTGACTCGGCACGAACACCCGATCGGCGCGCGCGGTGTTGGCCCGCTCCCAGCGCGCCTGCACGCCGAGCAGCGCGCGCACCACACCCCGCTCGTTCCGAAGCTCGTCGGCGATGATCCCCTTCAGCATCACGACGAAACGGCCGCGGCGCCGGCGCGCCCATAGAAACCCGTCGAGATCGACCCCGACCGTGACGTCGGCGGACGGCGGAGCGAGCACGACCCCGGCGTTGTAGAGCCAGCGATCGAGCGTGTGAAAGCCGGTGCGCGTGCCGAGCGGTCGAACGGCGACCGCGTGGCCGAGGCTCGCGAGTCCGCGGACGAGGCCGTCGATGGCGACGAACGTCCCGCTGCCCTCGGTCGGCGTGAGCGGCGTCGACGTGAGAAACTCGAACCGCACGCCCGAAGCGCTAGCGCCCCAGGAATCTCGCCGCGCGCTTCTCGAGGAAGGCGCGAGTGCCTTCCTTGTAGTCCTCGCTCTCGGTGGCCTCGACAGCCAGGTCTCTCAGCTTCTTTCGGCGCTCCTCGGTGAGACCGGCCAGGTACGACTCGATCGTCGTCTTGGCGCCGCGCACCGAGAGCGGCGCGTTCTCGGCGACCTTCCGGAGGTAGTCGTACGTGTAGGCCTCGAGCTCGGTCGGAGGCACGAGACGCTGGATGAAGCCCATCGCCAGCGCTTCGCGGTCGTCGACCGTCCGCGCGGAGTACAGGATGTCCTTCGCGTACGCGGGGCCGACCAGGTCGACGAGCTGGCCGACCGAGTCCGCGCCATAGATGATGCTCAGGCGCGCGGCCGGAATGCCGAACTTCGAGCCCTCGGCGGCGAAGCGCAGGTCGCATGCCATCGCGACCGCCATCGCCCCGCCCATGCAGAAGCCGAAGATCATCGCGACCGTCGGCTTGGGGCACTCGCGAATGGTCGTGTAAGCGGCCGCGGTCTGCTCGTTGTAACGCGAGGCACTCGGCGCGTCCTTGCGCTGCTCCCTGAACTCCGAGATGTCGGCGCCCGAGGCGAACGCCACGGTGCCCGCGCCGCGATAGACGATCGCCCGGACCGAGTCGGTCGTTCCCAGCTCCTTGGTCACGCGCGTGAGCTCGGTCCACATCGCCAGGCTGATCGCGTTGCGCACCGCCGGCCGGTTGATGACGACCGTCGCGATCGGCCCATCGTGCTGCACCAGAATGTCCGTCATGCGTCCACCTCGACGAGGGTTGGCGTTGTCTCCGCGAGTGAGAAACATTACCACTTCGGCGCCTCGGGTGCGGCGGGCGCTCACACGCCGTCCGTCAGCGCCGAGCGCGCCAGAGTTCGCTATACTCATCGGCCATGGGCTCGGGAGCCGTGGGCAGCGCCGTCGGGCGCGTGGTCGAGGACCGGGTGATCCCGGCCGGTGAGCCGTGGGCGCGGGTGCTGACGCGAGGGCAGACGCTTCGGATCATCGATCTCGAAGGCCGACAGGCCGTGGACTTTCTCTGCTACAACGCGGCGAATCCCGAGGAGCGCTACAACGCGGCCGACACGATGAAGTACGCGAAGACGATCTTCCTCACGCGCGGGCACGGCATCTACTCGGACCTCGGCCGCCGCTTGCTCACGATCGTCGAGGACACCTGCGGCCGCCACGACACGATCGGCGGCTGCTGCAGCGCCGAGAGCAACGAGCTCCGGTACGGCGTCAAGGACACGCCGAGCTGCCGGGCGAACTTCCTCCGTGCGCTGGCACCCTTCGACCTGGGCAAGAAGGATGTCGTCGCCAACCTCAACTTCTTCATGAACGTGCCGGTCGAATCCGACGGGACCATGGGCATCGTCGACGGGCTCTCGAAGCCGGGCGACCACGTGGACCTGCGCGCCGAGATGGACGTGCTGGCGGTGATCTCGAACTGCCCGCAGACTCGCAATCCCTGCAACGGCTTCAACCCGACGCCGATCCGGCTGATCGTGACCGATCCGGCCTGAGCATCGGACGGCGGAGAGCCCCGCGGGCAGGGTTTTCTGACGCGGTTCCAGGCATAGCACCGAGACGGCTCTGGGTGAGCCGGTATCGGGCCGACCGGGCGCACCGGACCGACCGTTTTTTCCAACTCGCCGGGTAGTTTCTACTCTCGCGCTCGCTGCGTCGGGACGAAGGAAGGCTGCGCGTCGCGTGAATCCAAGCGTCTACGGCGCTGGCATCGGTGGTGCAGTGGCACGACCTATGCGCTATGCGTGGCGGACTCTTGCCGTCGCCGGGTCCCTCGCCTTGACCGGCTGCTCCCTGAGTCATCCCCACTATGTCGCGCCGGACGTTCACGTGGGCGAGCCAGCCTTCGCGCGGACGCTGGAAGCCCATACCCTGTCGAGCCCCGCCCCGGGCAACCGGGCCCGGCTCCTCTTGAACGGAGACCAGATCTTCCCGGCCATGCTGACGGCGATCCGTCAGGCTCGATCGACGATCACGTTCGCCAACTTCATCTATGAAGACGGCGCCGTCGCGCGGGAGATGGCGGCGGCGCTCGCCGAGCGCTGCCGGGCGGGCGTCCGCGTCCACATCCTCCTCGACGCCGTGGGCTCGAATCAGATGCCCGACGAGTACCAGAGCCTCATGAAGGACGCCGGGTGTAGCTTCGCCTTGTTTCACTCGCTCAATCCGTTCGCCATCAAGCGCATCAATCATCGCAATCACCGACGGATCTTGGTCGTCGACGGACGGGTGGGCTTCACCGGTGGGACGGGCGTGGGCGCCCGCTGGGCGGGCGACGGCCGCCAGGCTGGACACTGGCGGCAGACCGACGTGCGGATCGAGGGACCGGTGGTTCGACACCTGCAGGCCGCGTTCGCCGAGAACTGGCGCGATGCCACAGGGATGCTCCTCGGCGGCGATGCGTACTTCCCGAAACCCGAGCGCCGCGGCGATCTGGCCGTCCAGGCGGTCAAGAGCTCGCCCGCCAGCGGCGCGGCAGAGGCCTATCTTCTCTTCCTGCTCGCCATCGATGGCGCCCGGTCATCGATCTATCTGACCAACCCCTACTTCGTTCCTGACGACGCGATGGCCGACGCCCTGGTGCGCGCCGCCGGCCGCGGCGTTCGAGTGTCCATCCTCACCGCGGGCGCCACGCAGGGAATCCTGGATGGCCTGATGCGCAAGGCCAGCCAGGCGCACTTCGGCCGCGCGGCCAAAGCGGGCGTGAAGATCTACGAGTATGGCCCGGCGCTCCTGCACGCCAAGACGCTCGTGGTGGACGGACGTTGGGTCAGCATCGGAAGCGCCAACCTGGACAACCGCTCGTTCGCGCTCAACAACGAGCTCAACGTCGTGTTCGTCGACCGCGGCATCGCGAGGCAGCTCATCACGGTCTTCGAGCAGGATCTTAAGTTCGCCCAGCCCGACGACGACCACGGGCTGCGGAGGGGCCTGAGCCGGGTCTTCTACCTGCCGTTACTGCCGCTGCGCGACCAGCTCTGAGAAGACGCCGCCGCAGCTTGGTGGCGGTGGGAGGAATTGAACCTCCGACACGGGGCTTATGAGACCCCTGCTCTGCCGCTGAGCTACACCGCCGATCCTAGGAAGTTCGACCAGTTGCAGGACGAGATTCTACCGCGGACTCCCCCGTCATGCCCGAAAACATGCCCAAACCGAGCCGCTCGGAGGCCGCCCGCTTGTCCGCCTCGCTGACGATGTCGTAGCGGTCGAACACGCTGCGCGTCTTGTGGCCCGTGAGCTCCATCGCGACGCGCTCGGCCACGCCGGCCCGGACTAGGTTCCGCACCGCGGTGCGGCGGAGGTCGTGCCGGAGCATCGAGAGGAGCCCGGCGCTCGGGTTCGCCTTGAGCCACTGCCGTCGCTTCTCCCGCGCCTCACCCGTGAGGCCGCCGAGCTCGGCCTCGAGGCAGGCCGTCCGCCACGCCTTGCGGAAGTCGAGGATCTGCTTTCCCCGGTGACAACCCTGCAGGTGCGGGAATACGAAGGGGATGACGCGCTTGAGCTGGCGCTGGAGAGTGTCTACGCGCTCGAGTTGCGCCACCAGCGCCGCCTTGAGCTGTGGCGTGAGAAACACTTCGCGGCCCTCTTCGTTCTTCGTCTCGCCCGCGCGCAGACTGAGACGGCCACCCGCGAGGTCGACGTCGCGCCGCTCGAGCGCGAGCACCTCAGACTGCATTCGCCAGCCGAACGTGTACGCGACGTCGCACGCGGTCTGCAGATCCGCCGGCAGGTGACGTCGCACTGCCGCGTACTGCTCGGCCTCGAAGAATCCTGACCGCGGCAGGGATTCCTTGAGCCCACGAATGACAGGGAGTCGAGCGAGCTTCCCGTGCTCGAGGGCCAACCGCAGCATCTTGAGCAGCACCGATCGCTCGCGGTTGATGGTGCCGTTGGCGGTGCCCGTCGCCTGGCGCTTGACGACGTAGCGATTCAACGCGGCGCCGTCGATCTGCGCGGCGCGCCAGCCGGCGAAGAATCGGCGCAGCGGCTTGACGCGCTTCTCAGCTTCCTGCGGATCGCGTGAGCCCGTCGTCTCGTCGTGGGTCTTGAGATCCTCGGCGAGCTCATCGAAGCGTACATTCTGCAGTCGCACGACGGGCAAGCCCTGACTCGCACGCGTGAGCCGATCGCCCAGCACGCCCTCGGCCGTCTCGCGGTCCGTGGTGCCCGTCGACTCGCGCACCGGGCGTCCGTTGACGTAGATCTTCGACCACTAGGTCGGCGCGACCGTACCGTCGCGGCGGCGTTGCTGATAGAGCATGCCGCTTCCGCGTCGCGCTCGCGCCGCGCGCCGACGTTTCGGCGGAGTCGGGGGTGCTAGACTCAGATCAGCGGCGCTTGGCTTCGCCACCCCCGCTGTCGCTCACCAAACTACTTTCCGGAAAATAGCTCGCCTCGCAGCGGCACCGACCCGTTCGGCGGAAATCACTTCTCTCGGGTATCTTCCACGCGCGAACTCATGATCCGTCTGATGGTGGCCGCTCACCATCGAGCTTAGGCTGACCAAAATAGCGGTGCGCTCGGGGATGTGAGGATGAAGCGGCTTATTAAGGTGCTCCTCACCGTGTTGTTTGGGCGCCCCCGCACTCCGCCATGGCCATGGGAGAATCCGCCCGGGAGAAGACTCGCCGCGACGTCAGGCCGGAAGCACTTGCGGGGGGTTCGGCTGGACTGACCTGGCCGTGTCAGGCGAAAGCCTAGTCAGAGGTTTCCGAGTTCGTCCATCGTCAGCGGCGAGAACAACTGTCGTACGAGCCGCTGGAACTCTACGTCCCGCCCCGGTATCGGCCGGCTCTTCCTGGACGGCAACGCCGCCGTGGCGCCGCTCGTGCGTCGATCTATCTTGGCGGCGCGACGCTCGTCATGGTCCTGGACCTGTTGCTCCTGGCCGTCGGCCATCATGCTCGCGACGGCGATCGCCCGGAGCCGGTCGTTTCCGACGTGGGCCGGGATCACCTTCGCGGTTGGCTGATTCGGCGCGTGGGACCACCGCGGCCGAGACTGGGGAGCACCGCGTGTGGTTGACCGCTCAGCCGTCTGAGCCACGTGATCGCGCGCTTTACGGCGCCGGGACCGACGCCGGCGGTCGGCGACGGCCGCGCGCTGCCGCATTGCTGATCGTCGTCTGGAAGACCGTCCACGGCTTCGGCAAGGGCAAATGCTTCACCAACACCGTCTTCGGTAGGTCGCTGGCCAGCGTGAGAAGCAATTCAGGAACACCGCGCGCGTCGCGCTCCTGGATCCGCACGGCCAGCAACGCGGCGGCCGCACGGGCCAGCGAAGAAACCAGCAGCAGGAGATGAATCCCCGTCCAGCTGAATCCAAGCAGCATAAACTGCGCCGGCAGCAACGAGGCCAGCAGGCCGGCCAAGATGGAAGCCGCGGCGAAGCCGAGTCCGCCGGCGGTAGCGAAGGCGGCCAGGTAGAAGGGCCGGCCGCTGCCCGGCGCCAGCGCAACCGACAGATCGACGGCGGCGATGCCGTGACCGCCCCAGAGAGCGCCGGCCAGCACCGCCTCGAGCGCGATCGGCCACAGTCGCTCCGGCGTGGGAAACATCCAGATCGCCGGCACCGCGGCGACCCCGAACGAGCACAGCACGAGGACGGGGCGAGCGCCGAGGCGGTCGACGGCTCGGCCCCACAGCGGCGCGGCGATGATCCGCACCACGGCCACCGCCACCCCGTGAGCGGCCACCACGGCGAATCCCATCCGGAGGTTCACCAGCATGTGGAAGGAGATGAAGCCAGCGACAGCGGCGACGGCGGCATTCCACGCGAGTTGATACCAGAGAAAGGGTCGAACGGCCTGGTCACGAAGGCAGGCGGCGAGCGCCGCTAGCCCTCCGGGCTCGGCGAGCGTGTTGGCCGGTGCCGGCTCGTGCTGACGCCGGAGAAGCCAGATGCTCACAAGCCCGGCGAGACAGGCCGCCGCGGCCAGGCCCGCGAGAGCCTCGCTCTTCCACCCGCGTGGGCTCAGCGCGTCGAGCATCAAACCCGCCCCGAGCGAGGACGTAGCGCCGGCCACCGTCAAGAACATCGTTCGCCGACCAAAGAAGCGGCCCCGCACTGAAGCCGGCACGAGATCGCCCATCCACGCGATCCATGCGTTGTTGCCGATCACGGCGAGGACGGCAGTGGTGGCGACGAGCGCGATGAACAATTGGAGGCGAGTCGCGTCACTGAGTGGCAGGTACGGAAAGGCAACGAGGGGCAGGCACACGAGCCGCGAGGCGCCGACGGCGGCGACCGCCAGGCGCTTCCGGCCGACGACGTGTGTGAGCCATGCAGCCGGCATGTTGAGCACGTTACAGGCGACGGGTAGCGCACCGAGCAGTCCGATCACGACGGGGCTGGCGCCGAGATGGAGCGCCCACGCGGTCAGCACTGCTCCGCCAGCGCAGGCCGCGAAGACTTCGGCGGCCGCGCCCTCGAAGAGCGAGGCGCGAAGCGACGGTCGCAGTTGCGCCCAGGGCTTGTCCGCCGGCCCGTCACTCCCAGGCAGTGGCCCAGACGATAATGCCGGGGCGGAGCCGGGCAGTGATTCCCCTGGCTGCGGGACAGCTGGGCCCAGGCCGACGCGGGCAACGCGATCGAGGAGCGGTGGATTGGCTGCCATGATCCGAGCCCACTTGTGCAGGGACCGAGCCAGGTTCGCGGCAAAAGCCCGGGTTCAGCGAGAGGCGATCGGGCAGCGGCACGCACACTTACGCGACAACCCGATCGGCCCGAATACTGACCAACGGCATCGTCAACACCGAGGCTGACAAATATCGGCAGACGAGCGTGCGAGACGGCACAGTCGGCGCCGGGCGTCGGCGTCACGACTAGCCCTTCCACCGCTGGAGGACGCCTTCGTCCGGAGGCGGCTGCTGGAGCATGCCGGAGCGCGTGCCCCTGGACTAACCCCGTCCCCGTGGCTGCGGCGCGAACACCGAGAGATTTCTAGATCTCAGCCGCCACCGAGGCTCGCCTTGCCTTGCGCTCGCCCTGTACCACAACCTGGTCCCGGAGGTCCTGCTCGTGATGATCGTGATCACGCGGCGTCGCGGCTTCGCCCCGAGCGCCAACCTCTTCTTCCCGCGTCTTAGGCCATGAGCCCCGGGGTCTGGGGTGTCCACCAAACCGGGGCAGGTTCATCTCGACCCAGGGACCGCTTGACCCGCGTGCGCCTCGGGCGGAGACTCACGCCGTGGGATGTCCGCGGGCGGTAGCGATGCTCTTGAACCAACTGGCTAACGGCCCCGGCCGCATCGCCGAACACCATGGTCGCGGGCCGAGGTACGCCTCGTCACGCCTTCCCAGCTTCCGCCTCCTCGGACGCGGCGTCTTTAGGCCGCTCTCGACCGCGCGCTCGTAGAGAGTCCGCGACCGAGCCTTACTGGCTCGTCGCCGTCGTCGATGCGCGCGCCCGGGGTCGTTCTACCCTGCTCCATCAAGCACGTTCCAAGCACTCACATGGAAGGAGCGAGAGACATGATTCAAGTGACCGAGAGGGCACGGGAAACCTTCAAGAACCAACTCGAGGATCTGATCGAGCGCCCCGGCGTGATGCTACGTATCGGCAGCACGGATTCGGGCCTTGAGATCTTTCTCGACACACTCAAGGACGATGACCGGATCATCGAGCACGACGGACGCGCGGTGCTGCTCATCGACCAAGAAGCATCCGAGACGCTCGCGGACACGACGATCGACGTCGAGGAGCACGCCGACGGCGCTCGTGTCGTGGTCTGGAGATAGTCGGACGACAAGACCACCTGCATCACAGGAGGGGTGACACATGAGCACGTTCGCGCTGTTCGTCGCGATGCTGGCCCCGGCGATCTTTGTCGCCGCTGCGCTCGCCCAAACGCAGCTCCCGCCACCAGCCGGGCGGAGCTCGCCGCCCCCCGGCGCGACGACGCCGGCCCCGGAATCGGAGAACGCGGTCGAGGGTCGAATCGAGAATATCGATCCCTCCAGGACGGCGATAACCCTGAGTAACGGCACGAAGCTGGTCACGCCGGTTGGAGCCGTCCTCAAGCCCGGCGTCGTCACCGAAGGCATGCTCGTCGTCGCAAGTTACAGGGAGGAAAACGGGGCGAAGGTCCTCACGGGACTCACCGTGAAAGACCGGGGCCCAGCCACTCGCTGAAGCGGCACCGAGGAGTTCGTGAGCCGCGATTCGACGAAGGCGCGCCGCTCAGCCAGGCGACGCGTCTTCGTCGCTGCATCGGCCGACTCCGGCCTCCGGTCCGGTCTCTCGCGCCAATTCCGTGTAGTCTCTGACTGCCTTCCATCGGACTCACCGGGTGACGCAAGCCGGCGTCGGGCCTCATGGCATCTGGCGTGACCAGCCCGCCGGATCTGGAGTTGCTATCATGCCCGACGAGACTGTTCTGCGCGCGAAGGCCCGAGAAGTGATCCGCACTGGAAAACTGCCATCCCGACCCCCTCACCATACCCGGGGCGGAACGGGGGCCGGTGCGCCCTGCCCGGTGTGCGGCGAGGACGTCACGAAGGATCAGCTGGAGATCGAGGTTGAGTTCAGCCACGATGGCAGCAACCCCGGACTGGACAAGTTCCATATCCACGTCCGCTGAACTGCTCTCGGGCCTGTTCGGCGACGGCACGGATCGGTGCCCAAAATGCCGTAAAGAGCTGACTGACAGCGTTCGCGCCCATCTCTACAGCTGCGCGATGCTTCCAGCGGAAGAGCGACGCCAGGCGCAGGAAATACTTACGGCCTCCCGAAAGCTCGTGAAACATTGCGGTCAACTCCGCGAGGCCGAAGTCGCCGTGGCCCTGCTCCGCGACGCGATGAAGCAGTCGGCCTCTGAGGCCCTGCGCCGCATGATCCATGGCAAGCTCCGTGACGGGAGCTTGCCGAACGACGGCATCCAGGCGACCATTCCCGGGCGTCCCGGCGACGGGTCCATCTGTGGAGCTTGCGACCACATCGTCGCGAGTTACGACTTGATGATGATGCTCGCCCCGAGAGAAGAATCGTCGCACTCGTCCCCGCGTGAGGTGACGCCAATCCCGCTCCATGCCGATTGCTTTGAATTCTGGAACAGAGAGCGCCCGACGTTCACGCCAAGCTCCTGAATACGACCGAGACGTCGCGCTCTTCTGGAGACGCGCCGCTCGCAACGTGACGAGAGCAGGGGGCGGAGACCGTCAGTCACGAGGCCCTGGCTCGCGCACGTGACGTGCCGGCAGGACGAAGCCCTCGGCCACGGGGTCGCCTGAGACGGCGAAGACGGGATCGTCCTGGTCGCCTGCCTGACTGCTTCAGTAGCGGGCGGGGATGCGGCGACGATGACGTCCACCTTCAGGCGAACGAGCTCGGCGGCGAGCCCAGGCAGGCGCTCATACTTCCACTCGGCAGCCCGATGCTCGCTCGAGAAACAGCATCACGCCGACGGCGAGCGCGAGCCCGATCAGCAGCTCCATGATCCATTTCCAGGTCGTGACGTCGATTCCCTCTCCCATCATTGCCGACCTCTTCGGGTGAGGCGTATATACCGTACGGCTCGTCGCCACAAGGGATCAGCTGGTTGTGGGGGAGTGACGGGCGGAGCCTTCATGCTGTACTGGCGGACCTCGTAGCGGCCGAGCTGGTGCGCCTCGCTGATGTCAAAGTCGGGTTGGTGCCGCGCCCATGCGTCCACCGCCGAAGCGGTGAGCCCGCCACGGTCCCACGTCGCGTACAGCTTGAATTGTGTTAAGCAGAGCGGGATCAAGTCCCCGCGCGCGTATTCTTCCCAAATCGCGAGGGCGACACCAGGAGCGCGGGCCTGCGACCAATCGTCGAGAAGCACCGCACCGCCACGCCCGAGCAAGCGACGCGCGATCAGAATGTCGGCGCGGACATCCACATAGGCGTGACTGCCGTCAACGTGAATCAGGCGGAAGTGAGCGGCAAGCCGATCACGATCAATCTCGTGGGACCGGCCGGCGATGATGTCAGGCAGCGTCAGGTGAAAGCGCCGATAATTTTGCTCAAACTCGCTGCGCCGGAGCCCCTGATGGGGCAGCGCATGGTCCGCTCGATTCTCAGAGCCGACCCCCTTGGTGTCCTCGAAGGTGTCGCAGACGACAAGCCGCTCGCTGGCTTGCACGCAATAGCCCAGCAGGATCGCGCTCTGCCCGTAGGCCACGCCGATCTCGAGGAGATCTCCGCTGACTCCCGCGGCCCGCTGGAGCCCGTCAATGGCGAGGATGACGCGCGCGTCGATATCTTGCAGCGAGCCGCGCACCGTCTCTTTCTGGTGCAGGTATTCCGCGACCGTCGGTTTCATCGCACGATTTGCCGCGCCATGGGTGATACAGGGCCCGTTGTCATCGGCGCTTCATGGGTCGCCGCTCCTTAGCGCCTCCCACCCCGCCCGCTGCGTCGCGTGCGAGGACGTGCGCTCCCATCCCGTGCTTGTCGCGCTCGTCGGCGAATGCTCCATCCCGGTCGTTTAGAGGTGAGCGGCGTCGTGCAGGAGACCCAAAACGTCGATCGAAAAGACCAAGTCGATCATGCGACTCCGAATCGAGTTTCAATCTCACGGCAACTCTAGTCCCCAGGAATTCCGGCCCCACACGTCTTCGGCGGCCCGCCGCCGCTCGTCGTCCAGCCGGCGTTCCGTCGCGAGACGCCGATACTCGGCGTATTCTTTGGAGCCGCCGAGGTACACGCACCGGCAGTTATCGGGATCGGCGTAGGTGTACTGCACCGTCCCGTCCTTGGTGCGGCTCACCAGCCGGTAGGGCGGTCCCGCGTCCAGAGGCTTCGTGTCGGCGGCGTCGACAAGTTGTCTCTTGAACCCGGCCGCCGTCAACAGTTCCTCGGTGTCGCGCGCCTGCAACCCTCGGATCGTCGCGCAGCCTGTGAGAAGCACCATTGCCGCGATAGTCAATCGCGCGATGTTCGTAACCGAGCGTCCCTCCAATATCCTCGTCCTGCGTTGCGTTATGTGCTGGACCGACAAGACGAGCGGGCTGTTCCATCGACCTAACGCCCTACTGTTTGGCGACCCGACTGTCAATCTTCAACCTTTCATCAACTATTCACGAACTGCAAGGACGAGGGCGATGCGACGAGTCAAGGACGTGGACATCCAGCACACCTAGAGCATGCCGACGGTTGTGCCCTGGCCACGAGCGGCATGGACAGAGTTCCAACCGTTAGCCCGCAGAGGGACGTTCGCCGGTCCATCACTCGATGACCTGATCGGCTCGGATCAGCACTGCCTGCGGGATGGTCAGCCTCCACGCCTGGCGGTCTTGAGATTGATGAGCAGCTCGGACCAGGAGAAGTGGATCAAGTCAGATCCGGTCGTAGACGACCTTGCCGTTTGTCGGAATTGAGCACCGGACTACTTCGGTACTTCGGATGAATGATGACCAACGATGCGCCACAATCCGTCTCGATTTCGGAACACCATGGTAAAGCGCGCAGGACGCGATACCGGTTGGCCATCTCGGACATCGGAGAACGTGTAGTAACCTGTGTTGACCCCGACGTCACCATAGACTCGGATATTCTGCTCGCCGAAGACCACTCTTGCCTTCGGGCGTTTTCCGGCATCCTTGAAATACTCGGCGATCGCGGCCGGGTTCGCAGCAACCGTCTTTGCGGTCGTGCCCCAAAGTACGGCGTCAGAATCGTACATTGCCGTGATTCGCGCCGGATCACGACTATCGTATGCGGTACGCCAAGCCGCAGTCGCGGCTGCCACCTGATCTGTTCCACTGGTTCCACCAACCCCGGTACTCGTTGCGCAGGCGGACAACAGGGCCACCGACAGCACTCCAAACAGAACGCGCATGATTACCTCCTTATCAATTGGGCCTTCTCAGCGGCCGGTGTCCGCGATTCCCGCAAGTAGGCTAGGACGGGTTTCCATTCAGGCCTCGCTACTGGACTCGTCGGGGAGTAATGTACTCCGGGTCGGTCGACGAGGTCCTGATAACCGATCACATTGCCCCATAAAACGTCGCTCTGCAGATCATAGCCCTGGGCGGTGCATCCCGACGGTGACGTGGCCGATGCCAGACCAAGAGTCGAGCCAGGTCCGGAGCGCGTCGAGCACGCGATCGTACGAAGGCATCGAGCACCCGGCAAGCCGAGTGCCGCTACGAGGAGCCGTCCACGTTGATCGAGCACCGCTACTGGATCACCTGGTCAGCCCGTAACAGCAGTGAGTGGGGGACGGTGGTGCCGGCGATGGTCGAGAGTATCCGCTCCCGGCTCCTACGGGCGCCTGATCGCGCGGGCGCCTTGCGCTACATTCATTTCGTGCTGGGCGCGTGGAACGGGGAGCCCCTGCGCGACGCCGGCATCAGCACCAAGCGTCAGGCGCAGTATCAGCAGCGGATGTCGAGCCTGCTGTAAGCCATAAGCAACGAGATCGCGGCCGCCGATGCCCCCGCGGTGATATGCGCAGCGTGCCGGTAGCTCGAGGGGGCGGGGAAGTGAGCCCAGAGATCCTGGTACGCCTGGTGCTCTGGGCGATCCTCCTCGGCGTGCCGATGGTGCTCTTGTTTCTCTTCGGCTTGTGGAATGGGCGCCGCGGCGCATCGTGGTCCCTGCTCGCCGTCCGCTCCTGCCTTGGATCACTCCTTCTCTCGTGGACCTATATGCAGATGCGGCCGATACCCATACCGGCCTGGTATCTGATCACGTTAGAAATTGCGCTGGGCGGCAACTTTGAAGACCCTGAGCATGTCATCCCGCTACCTCGGCCTCGGATCGCTGCGGCATCGACAGCCGGCGCCTACCTGGTCGGCGGAGTTCTCGGTCGGACGCTGCGGCTCGGAGCGGAAGTGGGGGTGGCGGTCGCCCATGCTCTCTTACGCGCGGCCTACCATGTCCTCGCGGATCACGCGGTCTATCGAGAGCTTGGGGTTTCTCGCTGTAGGGGATGCCGCCGACGCCAGCGTCCGGCTTCACTCCTCGCGCCTCTCACGCCCCTCACGAAATGATGGGCCGCGAGACCTGACAATTCGAACAGGCCGCACGCCTCCGCCCTGACCGCCTGCTCGAAACTGCTCCGCGCTGCTTGCCGGTCTCAGATCATATTCGTGGATGCTGATCATCCGCGCCATTCGCCCTCCCGGACTGGCGTGGCCGTATCCGCCCGCCTCAACGCCTCCCACGCGGCCCGCTTGCGTCGCGTGCCACGGAGTGCGCTCCACCCAGTGCCATTAGATCGTCGCCCGCCAGCCGCGCGCGCGATCGGGCGGCGTCGTGAGGGCAGTTATCATCGCAGCCAGTGTGGCTCTCTCGTTACCGGGCGCGATTGGCATAGCAACGACGGCGCAGAGGCGGTGCCAATTCAGTTCCTTCGCGCCCTACTCTCAAGGGTCTCGCGCACCAAGTGGGATTCGGAGCACTCGAAACTCGCGTCTGTTACGGCGTCTGCCGGACGCGCTGCGCCGAATCCCCGCGGTGCGGCGCTTCACCTGATCGCTGCTCCGATGTTCTTATCGTAGGTGCACGTCGTGACGGAGGAGCCGAGCGCCGCCTTGTTGCGCACCGACATTTCGTAACGCCCCTCGCCCAGTACCTTGACGTTCTCGGTCTCTATCGGCTGATCGCCCTTCTTGCGCGCTGCCTCGATGCAGGCGGCACGCGCGGCATCTACGCTGCCGGCACCTAACTGCCCACCGCAACCGCTCGCAAGCACAAGCGCCACCCCCACCAGTGCTATTGATCGCATGCGCATGTGGCCTCCTCTGGTCTTCGGTTCACACCGGCCAAGCCGGGCGCCGCGAACCGCATCTGCCCTTTAAGCCGAGCATAGCGTGCCTGCGGTCGCCGTTGAAGCCCGTCCGGACCACGAGTCCATTCAGGGACGCGCCATCATCCCCAAGGTCGTCGTCCAGGACAAGACCGCGCCGGCCGAGCAAATCCTCAGTCCGCTGTTCGACCTCGCCGGCAACGCTGGTGATTGGCCGCGTTTGCCGTTCTAGGACGATGCTGGACAGAGGCGAGAACCGCGCTCGTAACATGCCCAAAGTCATGCCCGAGCGGGTGCGGAAGGATGCGGCTCGGTGCGCTTGCGTGCGATGAGTAAAATGAGACCGCCTCGGAAACGTTGAAGAATCCGAGGCGGCCAGTGACGCCGCGAAACTTATGAGACCCCTGCTCTGCCGCTGAGCTACACCGCCGATCCGAGACATCGCGAACGAGGCACAGGACGGGATTCTACCGCGGAGCCTCCGCTCGTGCCCGAAAACGTGGCCGGTGGAAGTTGCCCAACATCCTCGCCCGAACGCGGGCGACGATCGCGTCGGGCCCCGGCTCTCGGAAGCCAGAATACCGGGAAAGCGTTTGCTATAATCCGCCGGGACAATCCATCCGAAGGAGTCTTCACAATGCAGTTTCGGAAACACCCGTGGCACGATGACGTCGAGTTACGCCAGAACGATACGGCCGAGGATGGCGACGCCGAGGACGCTGAGGAGCTCGACGACGACGAAGACGATGATGACGACGACTTCGACGATGATGACGACTTCGATGACGACGATCTCGACGACGAGGATCTGGACGACGACGACCTCGACGATCTGGACGAGGACGACCCCGCCGAAGCCGACGGCGACGCACCAGCCGAGACCGACGGCGACGCACCCGCCGACGCCGGCGGCGAGGACGACCTCGAGGAGGATGACGAAGACGAGTAGCCGGTAGCCCATCACGCGACGAGGAGGCGGCAAGAATGGATGCTTGGCTGTTCCTACTGCGTTGGTTTCACTTTCTGGCCGGCATCACCTGGATCGGGATGTTGTACTACTTCAACTTCGTGCAGGTCCCGTTCTTCGCGGGGGCCGAGGCGCCGGTGAGGACCGGCATGATCGCGGGTGGGCTCGTCAGTCGAGCGCTCTGGTGGTTCCGATGGGGCGCGATGCTGACCTTCATCACCGGCTGGCTCTATCTGCTGCATCGAATCGGTCAGTTCGGTCTCCAGCCGTTCTTCTCGACGTCCTACGGCTGGGCGATCTTCATCGGCGGCATCATCGGCAGCCTCATGTGGTTCAACGTCTGGTTCATCATCTGGCCGGCGCAGCAGGTCGTGATGGCGTCGACGGCGCGCGTGAAGGAAGGCGGCCAGGCGATCCCCGAGGCGGCCGCGCGCGGCGCCCGCGGCGGCGTCGCCTCCCGCACGAACACCCTGCTGTCGATCCCGATGCTGTTCTTCATGGGGTCGGCGAGCCACTTCGCCTTCTTCACGCCGACCGCGCGGGGGGCGAAGATCGCGATGCTCGTCGTCTTCGTGATCATCCTCGCGATCGTCGAGGGCAACGCGGTCATGGGGCCGGCGACGCCGGACAAGGCGAGCGCGGGCAAGAAGCTCCTCAGCACCGTCAAGGGCACGCTCTGGGCGGGATTCGTGCTCACGGCGATCTTCGTGATCGCGATCAAGATCATCTTCGCCTGATCCGACGGTAGGGTGCGGCGCGAAGGCCCGGCGGGAATCCCGCCGGGCCTTTTCGCGTCAGCGCAGGTATTCGGCGAGCGACGCGATCTCCGGCGCCACCGCCGGGATCGGGACCATCACCTTCGTCGGCCGCTTCGGCGTGTAGCCGGGCGGGTACGTGCCGCTGATCACCTTGGCTTCGAGCAGCTCGCGCGACGAGCCCTTGAGCGGCGGGCCGACGGGGCCGGGCTGCGAGGGATCGGTGTTGTGGCAGGCCACGCAATTGGCCAGATAGGTCTGGCGCCCGCGCTCGGCGGCCGGCGAGAGCCCGCCCTCGGAGCAGCCGCCGAGCGCGACGGCCAGCGCGAGCAGTGCCAGCGGCGTCGCGCTCACGCGAGGTCGTCCCGCAGACTCCGTTTGGTCTCGTCCGAGAGAACCGTCCGCGCCCGCTCGTTCGGGTGCTCGATGACCAGCGCGACCTCGGCGGTGGCGAACAGCTGCCGGGCCGCCGGCGGCAGAGCGAAGCGGACGAAATGCACGGCGCTCAGCTTGCCCCGCTCCTCGTCCGAGTGACCGACCTCGAACTCACCCACGATCACGTGAGGGCCGACGGTCATCTTCACGTAGTCGCGCGTATCGATGCCGAGCAGCCGGTCGAGCACGGGCTTGATCTCCGAGGCCTGGTCGATCTCGATCATCAAGGTCGCCGCCAGCTCGCCCGGCCTGGGCAGGAGCGCGTTGTACACCTCGACCTCCTCGCCGATCTTCGAAGTCTCCACGATGCGCTCGGCCCGCACCATCTCCTGGATCTGGAACCAGACCGTCGAGCGATTCTCGAACACGAAGGTGAGGTAACGACCGACCGACACGCGGCGCGCCTTCTTCAGCTCGACGATCTCACGCCGGCGTTCGGCCCGGACCTTTTCGTACTCGACGAGGTTGAGGATCTCGGACGTCTCCAGCGACTTCATCACATCACTCCTCGAAGCCGTAGGTCGCCGCGAGGACCTCGACCGGATGCTTCGGCTTGCGCCCAGTGCCCTGCTCGATCTGCAGCGCGGCCAGCGGGCAGTCGGTGGCGGCGACGGGCGCGCCTGTCGTCACCGCGTCGAACAACGGTTGCGCGAGCTTGAGCGACAGCTCGTAGTATTCCTTCTTGAAGCCCCAGGTGCCGTCCACCGCCGAGCATTTCTCGACCACGCCGACCGACGCGCCGGGGATCGCCCGGAGCACGTCCGCCGATTTGTGGCCGAGGTTCTGCGCCCTGAGGTGGCAGGGCACGTGGTACGTCATGGCTCCGACCGGCCGAGAGAAGTTCGTGTCGAGCTCGCCGGCGGCGTGAAGCTTCGCCAGGTACTCGAAGAGATCCCGCGTGTTGGCCGCGACGAGCTTGGCGTCGTCGGAGCCGTCGAGCCACGGGTATTCCTGCTTGAGCATGTAGCTGCACGTCGGCCCGGGCACGACGATCTGGCGGCCCTCACGGACCGCCGCCGCCAGGCTCGCGACGTTGTCGCGGATGAGCGCCTTCGCCTCGTCCACGGCGCCGCCGTCGAGATACGGCATCCCGCAGCAGCGCTGCGGCGGCAGGCTCACGTCCACGCGGTTTCGCTCGAGCACCTGCACCGCGGCGCGCCCCGTCGCCGTCTCGTAATACTCCACGCTGCACGTCGCGAACAGCGCGACCCTGCGCTCGGGCGCGGTCGTGGCGCCGGCCGGCGATGCCGGTGGCGCGGTCGCTGTTCGCCGGCGCGACTTGAACCACGACGAAAAGGTCGGCCGCGCGAACTTCGGCAGGTTGCGCAGCTTGTGGATGCCCATCACCGCCTGCATGAACGCGCGGTGCAAAGACAACTCGTTCATCCAGTTCGAGAGCGGCGCCGCAAGGCTTCCCAGCTTGCCGACGAGATCGGCATTGCCGAGAACCCGATCTTGCAGCGTCACCCCGGTCTTACGCACCTGCGCGGCGCGGGCCCGCAGCATGAGACGAGGAAAGTCGACCTCCCACCGGTGCGGCGGCGTGTACGGGCAGTGATTGAAGCAGAGCTTGCACTGATAGCAGAGATCGACCACTTCCTTGACGTCGGCGGTCGGGAGCTTGTCGACATCGCCGTCGACCGCCTCCACGTCCATGCGGTCGAACAGCGCCTTGAACGACGGACACAGCGGCAAGCACCGCCGGCACCCCCCACAAATGTCATAGACCCGCCGCAGCTCCTTATCAACCGCAGCCAGATCCCAAAACTCCGGACTCTTGATATCGAACGTTCCCATGAGAGAACGGGAGCGTTTAGCTATCGCACGGGCTCCCGGCGGGAGGGGGACGTGGGGAGGGATCGTGGGACCCGTTCCCGCCCCGCGTCGGCGGGCGCCGCTCGCCGGGATGGAGCCCAGCCGCCGCGGGGCAGCGCAAGAGGGCCGCGTGGTCCCACGACCCCTCCCCACGTCCCCCTCCCGCCGGGAGCCCGTCGTAGCTAAATCGCTTCAGCCGGATCTTTGCCGGCGATCTGCTGCAGACCCTTGTTGAACCGGCCAGCGTGCGACTTTTCCGCTTTGGCGAGCGTCTCAAACCACTCCGCCAGCTCGTTGAAGCCCTCGGTGCGCGCGGTCTTGGCCATGCCCGGGTACATCTGCGTGTACTCGTACGTCTCGCCGGCGACCGCCGACTTGAGGTTCTTCTCGGTCTTCCCGATCGGCTCGCCGGTCACCGGGTCGCCGACCTCCTTCAAGAAGTCGAGATGACCGAAGGCGTGGCCGGTCTCGGCATCCGCCGTATCCTTGAACAGCCCCGCGATGTCCGGGAAGCCCTCGATGTCCGCCACGCGCGCGAAGTAGAGATACCGCCGGTTCGCCTGCGACTCGCCGGCGAACGCTTCTTTGAGGTTCTCGAAGCTCTTACTGCCCTTGAGGCTTGCCATTGCTCCTCCTTTGACGGGTGAGAGACAGGCGACCGCGCGATCGGCGGCACGCCGCGCAGCGTCCGTAGTACTCGGTTCGGTGATCGAGGACCTCGAAACCGGTGCGCGCCGAGAGCCGGCGCCGGGCGCCCGGCTCCACGCGGGCCGGCATGTCGTAGATTCGGCGGCACGCCAGACACGTGAAGTGGTCGTGCGGGCCGGTGTTGCCGTCGAAGCGCATGCCCGCTTCGTCGGCGCGCTCGGCCAGGAACCCCTCGGCGGCCAACATCCGGAGGTTGCGATAGACCGTCGCGAGGCTTACCCGCGGCAGGCGGCGCCGGACGCGTCGGTACACGAACGCGGCGGTCGGATGCGCGTCGGTCGCGCGGACGACGTCGAGGATGATCCGGCGGGGCCGCGTCAGGCGGAGTCCCCGGTCGCGCAGCGTGTCGATAACCTTGTTAGTAATCATTATCAAATAATTCCCGCAGCGCAGAGTACACACGGCGCCGGGCGCGTGTCAAGCGCCGGCCATCTGGCGCGCTCGGTGGACTTCCAGTAGACTACCCACCTCAGGAGGACCGTTCGAATGGCTCGGCCCCCCGGGCTTCGGATTCAGGGAGCTCGACAGAACAATCTCAAGAACGTATCGCTCGAGATCCCGCACGACCGACTCACCGTCGTGACCGGGGTATCCGGCTCCGGCAAGTCCTCCCTCGCCTTCGACACGCTCTTCGCCGAGGGCCAGTGGCGCTACATCGAGTCACTGTCGACGTACGCTCGGATGTTCCTCGATCGGGTCGACCGTCCCGACGTGGACAAGATCGAGCAGATCCGGCCCGCGGTCGCGCTCGAGCAGAAGAACCCCGTGCGCACCGCGCGCTCCACCGTCGGCACCGCCACCGAGATCTACGACTACCTGCGGCTGCTCTACGCGAAGATCGGCCACGTCTACTGCCCGGCCTGTGGCGCGCCGGCGGTCTCGCACTCGCCGGAATCGATCGTGGACGCGCTCCTCGAGGCGCACCCCGGCGCGCGCGCGATGATCACCTTCCGCCTCGCCGTCCCCGCGGGCCTTCCGCCCGCCGAGCTCTGGGCGAATCTCACGCGGCGCGGCTTCGCCCGCGTGCGGGTCGCCGGCGACGTGCTCGACCTGGCCGGACCGCCGCCGGCGGATCTCGGCGACCGCAAGGCGATCGCGGTAATCCTCGACCGCGTCGTGCTGGAGGCGGCGCACCGGGCGCGCATCGTCGAGTCGGTCGAGTCGGCGCTGCGCGAGGGCGGCGGCCGGCTCGCCGTCGAGGTCATCGGCGCCGACACGCGCGAATTCGGGGAGGACTTCCGCTGCAGCGGGTGCGGCGCGGCGCTCGAGCGCCCGCAGCCGCTCCTGTTCTCGTTCAACCACCCGCTCGGCGCGTGCCCGGAGTGCAAGGGCTTCGGCAACGTGCTCAAGTACGACGAAGCGCTGGTGGTGCCCGACCGCACCCTGAGCCTCGCGGGCGGCGCCGTGGAGCCGTGGACGCATCCGTCCGGCCGCTGGTACCAGCGCGAGATGATGAAGGCGGCCCGGCGGCGGAGAGTGGACACCGAGACGCCGTGGGACCAGCTTGCCCCGGAGACGCGCGAGTTCGTCTACGGCGGCGACGGGAACTTCCCGGGCATCCAGGGGTTCTTCGAAGAGGTCGAGTCGTACCGCTACAAGCTCCACGTCCGCGTCTTCCTCTCGCGCTATCGCAGCCAGTCCATCTGTCGCCTGTGTCACGGCGCGCGCCTCAAGCCGGCCGCGCTCGCCGTCCGCGTCGCCGGGCTCACGATCGCCGAGTTCGCCGTGCTCACGATCGACGCGGCCGCTCGTCTCCTCGGAGACCTCGGGCTCACCGCGTGGGAGGCGGTCGTCGCGCGGGAGATCCTGCGCCAGCTCAACGCCAAGCTCACCTTCCTCCTTCGCGTCGGGCTCGGCTACCTCACGCTCTCCCGGCAGACGCGAACCCTCTCGGGGGGCGAAGCCCAGCGGATCAACCTCGCGAACCAGCTGGGCTCGCAGCTGGTCGGCACCCTCTACGTCCTGGACGAGCCGTCCATCGGATTGCACGCGCGTGATACCGCACGGCTCACCGACCTGTGCCGGGAGCTCGCCCAGGCCGGCAACACCGTGGTGGTGGTCGAGCACGATCGCGAGTTCATCGCCGCGGCCGATCACATCGTCGAGCTGGGGCCGGGCTCCGGCGAGCGCGGCGGCGAGATCGTCTTCAACGGCTCGCAGGCCGAGTTCCAGAAGGCGACGCATTCGCTCACCGCGCGCTACGTCTCCGGGCGAGAGTCGATCCTGGTGCCGCCGTTCCGGCGAAGCGGTCGCCGCATGCTGACGCTCGCCGGCGCGCGTCAGCACAATCTCAAGGACGTGACGATCCGCGTCCCCCTGCACACCCTCACCGCGGTGTCGGGGGTGTCGGGCTCCGGCAAGTCGACCCTGGTGCACGACACGCTCTATCGGGCCGTCGCGCGCGTGTTCAAGACCGAGTTCGCGCCGCCCGGCGCCTATGACACCTTGACGGGCATCGAGTACATCAAGGGCGTCCGGCTCATCGACCAGGAGCCGATCGGGCGTACGCCGCGGTCCAATCCGATCACCTACGTGAAGGCGTTCGACGAGATCCGCAAGCTCTTCGCCGCGCTCCCGCGCGCCAAGGCGCTCGGGCTCGACTCGGGTGCGTTCTCGTTCAACGTCCAGGGCGGCCGCTGCGAGTCGTGTCAGGGCGACGGATTCCAGAAGCTCGAGATGTACTTCTTCGAGGATGTGTACGTCGCCTGTCAGGAGTGCGAGGGCCGGCGCTACCGGCCCGACGTGCTCGGCGTGAAGCTCCGCAACCGCAGCATCAGCGACGTGCTCCACATGACCGTCGACGAGGCCGTCGACTTCTTCGCCGCGCAGAACAGCCTCGCCCGCCGTCTGCAGACTCTGCAATCGGTCGGGCTCGGCTATCTCCGCCTCGGTCAGGCGGCGACGACTCTGTCGGGCGGCGAGGCACAGCGCCTCAAGATCGCCGCCGAGCTCGGGGCCCGTGCGACCGGCGAAATGTTCTACATCCTCGACGAACCGACGACTGGACTGCACCTCGACGTGATCAAGTCGGCCGACTACGTCATCGACCTCGGTCCCGAGGGCGGCGAGGAGGGCGGCGAGATCGTCGCCGAAGGTCCTCCCGAAACGATCGCCCAGACACCCGGCTCCTACACGGGCAAGTTCCTGGCAGAGCTCCTACCCAGGCCCAACGGCAAGAACGGCCATTCCTGAGAGAGCCAGTGGACGACCAGAGTGCAACGTCATCCCGCGTCTTCATCGTCGCCCGACGCCATCCTGAGCTCTACGACTATCTGAAGTCGCGCTTCGCCGACGACACGACCGTCATGGTCGTGCTGGATCGGCGGCTCGCGCCGCGGCGCCGCCGGGCCCTTCCCGCGGCGGCGGAACGCCGTCGAGCCGATCGGCGGTCACGACCCGAAGTCGACGAGCGGCTCACGTCCACCTCGCTCGCGATCGTGGGCGGATCGGCCGCGCCCGTGAGCGAGGCGCGGCAATGGGTCGAGGCGATGCAGCGCGGGGTGCAAGCGGTGCGCGGCGCCCTCGACGACCACGATCGGCTCGAGCACGCGGCCCTGGCGGTCAGGCTGGAGAACGATCGGCTCCGCGCCGAAATCGACCGCTCGTCGAAAGAGCTCGCCGAGATCGACGCCACCATCACACGCGCGATCGAGCTCGTGACCGACCTCCGTTCCCGACTCCACAAGGAGCCGTGGCGCGAGCCCACGGGGTAGTCGCCGCCCGCCGGGCCGATCGGACCCGTCCGGACCGGGCCATGACACGGTCGGCGGCAAAAGTGGTAGCATCTCGCGGCCGCCGAATCGTGGCCGAGTCGGCGCAGTTCCCCGAATCAGCGAGGAGGCATCCAGGCGATGCTCGTCCAGAGTCGCGGGCTTCGAGACAAGTACTGCATCGTCGGCGTCGGTGAGACGGAGTATTCGCGCGCCTCGGCGCGCACGACGCGCGCCATGGCCGTCGAGGCGATCCGCAAGGCGATCCTCGACGCCGGGCTCACCGCGGCCGACGTCGATGGCATGCTCGACTACCAGGGCGGCGACTCGACGCTCGCCAACAGCGTCGCCTCCGACCTGGGCATCCGCTTCAACTTCTACATGGACGTGATGGGCGGCGGTTCGTCCACGGAGGCGCTCGTGGGTCTCGCCATGGGCGCGATCGAGGCGGGCATGTGCAATAGCGTCGCGATCTACCGCTCGATGAACGGCTACTCGGAGTTCCGCATCGGCGGCACCGGCGCGCGCGCCGCCCAGCCGGTCCGGGGGCTCGACCTGGCCCAGGTGCCCTACGGCATGCGCAGCGCCGGCCAGAACTTCGCGCCGACCTTCATGCGCCACATGTACGAGTACGGGACGACCTCCGCACAGGTCGCCCACGTGCGGGTCGCCCACAGCAAGCACGCCTCGCAGAACCCGAAGGCGCTCTTGAAGCAACGCGTGACGGTGCAGGACGTCCTGGCCTCGCGCTGGATCGTCAAGCCGCTCCACCTGCTCGACTGCTGTCTCGAGACCGACAACGCGACGTGCATCATCGTCACGTCGGCCGAGCGCGCGCGGAATCTCCGCCACCGTCCCGTCTACATCATGGGCGTGGCCGGCCGGGTGTCGAAGCCACGGCTCGACTTTCACTGGGCGCACGGCCCCATCTCGCGGGTGGCCGGCTACTACGCGAAGGACATCGTGTTCCCCCAGGCGGGGATCCGCCCCGAGGACGTCCACGTCACCGGATCGTACGACGCCTTCACGTTTACGACCATGCTGCAGCTCGAGGAGTACGGGTTCTGCAAGAAGGGCGAGGGCGGGGCCTACGTGTCGAGCGGCATCATCGAGCTGGGCGGCAAGCGTCCGAACAACACCTCGGGCAGCCACCTCTGCGAAGGCTACACGCACGGCATGTCGATGGTGATCGAGAACGTGCGCCAGCTCCGCGGCACCGTGGACGACTACTGTCCGCGCGCCGCCGAGGGCGTCCACACCTACGACTACTCGCCGGGCCACTGCCGCCAGGTGAAGGACGCGGAGATCACGATGAACCTCGGGTGGGCGATGCCGGCGACCGGCAGCGCGCTCATCATGCGGCATTAGTCGCGCGGGCGGTACGACCTCCGATCGAAGACAAGGAGCTCTGATGCCTCAGCCAGTTCAGTACCGCGGCATGGCGCTGATCGTTCCCGACAACGACAGCGAGTGGAAGGAGTTCTACGAGCACGCACGCGCCCACCGGCTGGTCGTGCGCAAGTGCAAAGCCTGTGGCCTCATGCGCTATCCCCCGACGCACGCCTGCCCGTGGTGCATGGAGCTCGGGTGGACGTGGCACGAGGTCTCGGGGCGCGGCACCATCTATTCCTACGAGATCGTCGCCCACGCGATCCAGCCGGGATTCAAGGACATGACGCCCTACGCGGTGGTGCTGGTCGAGCTCGACGAGCAGCGCGGGCAGCCGACCCCGGACGAGGCGCTACGGGTCATCGCCAATCTGGTCAAGCCGGACTTCACGGCCGAGGCCGAGGCGAACGTCCAGATCGGCCGTCGCGTGCGTGTCGTCTTCCAGGATCTTGCCGATCACATGGCCCTACCCCAGTTCACGCTGACCGACGAGCCGCCGGCCGGTCGCGTCTGGAGACTGCCGGAGTGAGATTCGGCCTGGGGCTCTCCGTCCAGCACCTGCCGGAGGAGCCGCAAGCCGTCCGCTTCCGCGAGCACGTCGAGCAGGTCCGGCTCGCGCGCGCCGTGGGCTTCAGCTCGGTGTGGGCGAGCCAGCATTATCTGTCCGATCCTTTCACGTACTTCCAACCGATCCCGACCCTGGCGCGGCTCGCCGCGGACGCGCGCGGCTTGATCCTCGGCACGGGCGTCCTCCTGCTTCCCCTGCTCCATCCTGTCGACGTCGCCGAGCAGCTCGCCACGCTCGACGTGATCACGGACGGTCGGCTGGTCGTCGGCGTGGGCCTCGGATACCGGGACATCGAGAACCGCGCGTTCGGACACGACCCGAAGGATCGTGTCGATCGCTTCGTCGAGAGCCTCGAAGTGGTCGAGCGCCTGTGGAGCGGGG
Organism: Candidatus Rokuibacteriota bacterium; assembly: GCA_003221615.1. Classification (GTDB taxonomy): domain Bacteria; phylum Methylomirabilota; class Methylomirabilia; order Rokubacteriales; family CSP1-6; genus AR31. The sequence goes on from QHSQ01000107.1 coordinate 41,369, forward strand.
AGCCGGTCGACTACGAAGGCCGGTATTTCAACTTGCGCTCCACCCGGATCTCGATGCGACCGATGCAAAGCCCGCGGCCGCCGGTGTGGCTGGCCGCCAACGGCGACGCGGGCGTGCGGCGCGCCGCGCGCCTGGGCGATGCGTGGTTGATGAACCCGCACGCGACCCTGGCGACGCTCGAGCGCCAGCTCGAGCTCTTCCGGAGCACGCGGCGGGAGCTCGGACGGTCGCCGGCCGTCGAGACGCCGCTGATCAAGGAGTGCTACGTCGCGCCCGACGCCGCTACCGCGCTCGCCGAGGCCGCGGCCTTCATCGGGCCGAAGTACACCGCGTACCGGCGATGGGAGCAGGACAAGGCGCTGCCCGCCGGCGAGAGCTTCGACGCGAGCTTCGGAGAGCTCGCACGCGATCGGTTCATCATCGGCGATCCCGCGCGGGTGGTCGACGAGATCGCGCGCTACCGCGAGCGCCTCGGCGTCACGACGATGATCTTCCGCCTGCAGTGGCCGGGAATGGACCAGGAAAAAGTCCTGCGGTCGATCCGGCTGCTCGGCCAAAAAGTCCTGTTGAAGTTCCTGTCCAGTTAGTGACAGCGCAAACGCTGGCCGACGCGGCGCGAGCCGCCGGTTCGACTCGACTCGAGGCATCGGTCACCCTCCTCCTGATCGGGACGGTCGGCCTCTTGCTCCTCCTCGCTGTGATCGCCAAGGTGCTCGACTTGCGGCTCAAGCGCGACGGCGAGGTCATCGCGGTGAAGGGCGTGATCTCCGAAGCGCTCGGCGGCGACCCGGAGCTGTTCGGACTGCCCCTCACGGCGACCGTGCGCGTCCCGCTCTGGAGGGGAGCGCCAGTCACCATCCGGGTCTTCGGCGAGGTGCCGTCTCGCGAGATCAAGCAAGCGGCGCTTCGCCGCGTCAAGCGCACAGCGACCGCAGAGCTCTCCGTGCGCGCCCGGATCAAGTCACGGATCGGCGTGGCGCCGAGCGCGTCCAGCAGGCTGCTCAGAATAACGCGATGGGGTTGACCGGCGAGCCTGTCGTGTGCTGCAGGCGCAGCGGCGCGACCGTGAGCAAGAATTCCCACCGGCGGCGCGCCGCGCAGGCCTGCGCCAGCTCCTCGAGATTGCCGTTGTCGATCAGCCAGAGTCCCATGCCGACGAGCCCCACGATATGCACGACGTTACCGAGCCCGGGATGGCTCAGCGGGCTCACGTCGTTGTGGGTGTCGGTGCCGAGCATCGCGATGTCACGAGCGCGGAACCACGGCATCGACGCCACGTGGGCCGCCGGCGAGCCGTCCTTGCCAGGATTGCGCGGCTCACGCAGACGTCGCGCGTAGTATCCGGTCCGGATCAGGAGGATGTCGCCGGCCTCGACGTGCACGCCCTGCGCCTGCTCGGCGGCTTCGAGGTCCTCGGGCATGACGCCCTCGCCCGCCGCGAGCCAGCGCCCCTTGACCGCGGCCACGTCGAGGAGCACGCCGCGGCTCACGACCCCGTCGCGAAGCAGGTCCACCGATTCGACCTGCGCGCCCTCGCGCGACGTGATCAGGTTCGCGGAGCGGCCGTTGTACATCTTGCCTTGCCAGAAGTAATGGGCCGGCGTGTCGACGTGGGTGATCGAGTAGCCGTGAAAGACCATGCCGATGAATTCCGCGGCGCCGCGGCGCTGCAGGATGCGCTCGGACGAGTCGTGGTCACGTCCCTCGCCCGAGTCCACCATGAACCGCACGGGCTGGATCGTGGTGTCGGCGCTGATCTCGTTGGTGACGATCGGGCGCGCGCAGCTCACCGGCACGCCGTCCTGGACGAGCGCCGCGGCGCGCTTGCGCTTGGCGGGCGTGATCAGGTTCATCGTGCCGAGCTGATCGTCGGCGCCCCACCGGCCCCAGTTGCTGAGGCTCGAGATCATCTTGATCACGTCGCTCTCGGTCACGCTCGTCGCCATCGCATCCTCCTTGAGATATCGCCTCCGCGCCCGCCTCGGAGTGTGTTTCGCACGACTGTCCGAGCGCCGGCGACGCCGGCGCCACCGACCCCCTGCGACGCCCTCGCCGCGTACCCGGTGGGGGTCATCGGGGGCGCGGCGCTCGCTCCCCCCGATGCCTAAAAAAACTCGAACGAGACGGGCTCGCGCTCCATCCGGAGGCGCAGGTCCGCCATGAAGACGAGATATGGATGCGCCCCGCGGGCCAGGAGCGCGTCGCGGTCGCCCCGGAGGAGCGCGGCGGCATCATCGGCGTCGAGCTCGAGCTCGGCGATCGCGGCCCGCGCGTCCTTCAGGAACCGGGCCCGGAACGCGTCGTCGGACTTGAGAGCGAAGAGACCGCGATTGAGCCGGTAGGCGGAGGCCGGCGGGAAGCGATAGTGCGGCAGGTCGGTCATGACCGCGGCCCGGACGGCGAGCGCCGGGTCATACCGGCCACTCGACGACGGCGTTCCCGTGATGCCACGAGGGCTCGTAGCAGTACACGTCCGCCTTCGCCTCGCCGACGGCGCCGAGGAGCGTGGCCCACGTCCTGAGCTCGATGTTGCCCATCTTGTCGAGCTCTTCGCCGGTGATCGCGGCCAGCTCGCGGCCTTGACCCGCCTTCAGCGTCTCCAGCAGTCGCCGATCGTAGTCGAACTCCGGCGAAGCGTAGCGGTCCGTGCCCGGGAAGTGAGACATCCCGCCGGACGCCATCACGGCCACGCGCTCTGGACGCGCTCGGAGGATCTCGCCGAGCGCCCGCCCCCAGTCGTAGCATCGGCGCGGCGTCGGCTGCGGCGGGAGATAGACGTTCACGTGCAGTGGGATGATCGGCACCGGTGGCTCGGGCATCGTGAAATGGAGCGGGACGTAGAACGCGTAATCGAGCGGCGCGTGCTGGGTATAGAAGAGATCGAAGCCCCGCTCGACGCCCTGCTCCACGATCGATCGCGCCAGAGGCTCGTGGATCGGGAACCGGTATCGATAGCGCCCGAACGTCCCGGCGCATTCGGTCCCGACGTAGACGGCGAGCGCCGGCACCGCGTCCAGAAAGAACGCCTCGACGTGGTCGCCGGCAATGATCGCGATCGCGTCGGCGCGAAGCGTCTCGAGCCTTCGCTTCACCCGTGCGAAGGCGGCGTGCACGCGCAGGACGAGGTCGCGATCCTCCGTCCCCGGCCGCGCCAGGAGCTGGGGTGTATGGGCGCAGGCGAACGCGCCGACCAGCATCGCCTCAGCCTCGGGCCGTCACGCGGTGATTCTCCTCACGATCTCGTCGAACGCGAGGTCGGCGAGCGCCCTCACCTCTTCGCGTGTGAGCGGCTGGATCGGGTGCGACACCACGACCGTCCGATAGTCGGTGGCACCCAGGGAGTCCGCTTGCGCGCGCGCCGCGCGCACGAACTCGGACGAGATGACCGTCGCCACCGGAATGCCGTGGTCCTCGAAGAACACGCCGTCGTGCACACTGCACGTTGTGCACGACCCTCAGTCGGCGAGCCCTTCGACGAGGACGTCGGTCGCGCCCACGATCTCCCGGCGGAGGGCATCGGGCGCCGGACGCGCGAACGTTGGCTTCTTCTTGCGGATGATGGCCCTGGGCGTCGCGCGCTCGCGCAGGAGCTCCTCGAGGCGGTCGAGCAGGTGATTGCCCTGCGCCTTCGAGATGTCCAGCAGCGTGATGACCTTGCCGTCGAGGCTCGAAGGCCGCGGCGCCGTCTTGCGGGGCACGGCGACGGAGTCGGTGGGGTCGAGGTACTCGGTCATCGATCGATCCTCCTGAAGACGAGATTCGAGCCCTTGGAGAACGTCCAGCCCGGCACGATCGCGGAGAAGCGCCCGGCGGTGCCGCCGGCCACCATGACCTTGATGTGCTCGGGCGAGCGAAACTTCGGAATCCGTGTGGTCTCGCGATCCGGATCGGGGTACTTCGCGAGCACGTGCTCGGGCAGTCCTTCGCCGCCGTCGCGCCCGGGGATGAGCTCGCGCACCGGCCACTGCAGCCGCTCGTGAAGCCAGCGCTTCACCTCGGCCTTCTTCCATCCGGCGCCACCGAGGATCTTCGCGTGCTCGGGCGACAGCACGAGCAACGTGTCCCCCCAGTGCGTCATCCGGTGATGGGAAACGACGGCCATGCTGGCGGCGATCGTCGGCAGGAGATCGTCGGGCGTACGGCTGCGCTGCGCGTAGACGCCGAGCGGCGCGTCGGCGGCGAGCAGGGCGACGGTGCTCTGCTCGGGGGTGAATCCGTGCTCGACGGCCAGCGACTCCCACGGGCTCGCCTCTTCGTGCTCGCCGATGCAGTAGGCGTAGCGCCCCGGGTGCGCGAGCGTCGACATGCTGACGTCGCCCGGTCTCGCCCCACCCAGATTCACGCACACCAACCGCACGGCGCGGCCGATCGTCGCGTTGGCGCGCCAGCCCGGGCCGAACACGCCCGCGCCCGAATTGATCTCGAGCTCCGCGCGGATCGGGCCGTTCACGATCACGAGCGGCGCCGGCGCGTTGGTCGTCGCCGAGACCCCATGCAGGTCGAACGCCTCATCGCAGATCGCCTCGATCGCCGCGATCACGACCGGCAGGTACTCCGGACGGCATCCGGCCATAACCGCGTTGATCGCGATCTTCTCGACGGTGGCGCGCCCGTAGTTGGGCGGCACGAGCGCCACGAGCTCTCCACCGTCACGCCCCGAAGCGGCGACGGCTCGCTCGACGAGCCGCCGGGTCGGGGGAACGACCGGGAGCCCATCGGTCACTCCGCGGGAGAAGAGGCTCTCGATCGCGTCGGATTCCAGATCGGGGTCGACCGGCGACATGCCCCAGAGGCTAACACAGGGCGTGCGGACCGCTGTCCGGTCGATCGGCCGCCGATCAGCGCGGGGAGACGGCGTCGGCGATCGCGGATGGGGTAGGGCCGACGATGAAGGCGACCATCGCCGGATATCCGTATCGATGCACGGTGGTCGCGAGCAAGCCGAGCAACATGGCGAGCACGAGCACGCCGGCGATGACGTGACGGTAACGGCGCCGGATCACGAGAACTGTAGGGGTGAGCCCCGCGAGTAGCGTTCCGCTGAGCAGAGCTGGCGCGATCGTCGCGAACTGACCCAACTGCCAAGCGACCACCGCCGCGAGCACGACACACAACGCCACGATCGTGACCACGCCTTCGCGCACGTGGTGGTAGACGATCTCTGGGGGAAGCTCCAGCAGGAAACGGCAGCGCCGCCTCTCCCGGGCCTCTTCAGGCGTCTCGCGCGGCCTCGTCCCGAAACGCACGACCCGACAATCGTGCAAACAGCACACCACGGGACAACGCCTTCCAAATATCCGTAAATCAAGCCTTTCGGGGGCTTGAGGGCCACCCAGGGCTGCAAGGGAACAGATCGGTCGCTCAGAAACTGAACAGGGAAGCCGGGTCGTGCCGGGTACCCGGATTGAGCGGGGCCCGAGCCAAGGGCATATAAAACTCGCCCTAGACGTTTTGACGTCTCCCAGAGATCAAAAGATTCCGCCGAGCGCGGCGTGCGGGAATCTCCGGCCCTGACGATCCCGTCCCAACAGTGTACCGATGAGGAGTGATGGGAGGACGATGACGATGGCCAAGAGGATCTTGACACCTATCGATGGTTGTGAGGAGAGCCCCACGATCGTTCCGGTTGTCGCGGCGCTCGCGCGCGGGGCCGGATCGACGGTTCGGCTGCTGAGGGTGTTCCCGGTTCCGGAGCGCGTGATGGGCCCGCACGGGCGGACGATAGCGTACGTCGACCAGGAGATGGCGCGGCTCACCGCGCTCGGGCTCGACGAGCTCGCGCACGTCGAGGCGGAGCTCGAGGGCATCCCGGTGGAGCGGGTCGTGCGATTCGGCGAGCCGGCCGAAGAGATCAAGCTCGAGGCCGAGGCATTCAACGCCGATCTGGTGACGCTCGGGACGAGCCGGCGAAGCCGCCTGGCCAGCGCCCTGCGCCCCGGAGTGGTCGAGCGCGTCGTTCAGGAGACGCCGGTCCCGACCCTGGTGCTGCGCGACTGAGAGTCGCGGAGTCCCGCGACTGAGAGTCGCGGGAGCGCCCGCGACTGAGAGTCGCGGGAGCGCCCGCGACCGAGAGCTACGCGAGCATGTGGCGCACCATCTTGCTCTCGACCATGTAGATCACCATCTCGGCGATGTTGGTCGCGTGGTCGGCCACGCGCTCGAGGAAGCGCGAGACCAGGATGAGCCGGATGGCGCGCGGGATGGTCTTCGGGTCTTCCATCATGTAGGTCAGGAGCTCGCGGAAGATCTGCTCCTTGAGGGCGTCGACGTCGGCGTCCTCGCCGCACACGCGGCGCGCGAGCTCGGTGTCGCGGCTGACGAACGCGTCGAGGCTCTCCTTCACCATACGCTGGGCCTTCTCGGCCATCCGCGGGAGGTCGACGTAGGGCTTCAGCTGCGGCTCCGGGTTCAGCTCGATCGTGCGCTGGGCGATGTTGACCGCCTGATCGCCGATGCGCTCGAGGTCGGTGACGATCTTCATCGCGGTCGTGATGAAGCGCAGGTCACCCGCCGTCGGCTGGTGGAGCGCCAGCAGCTCCACGCACTTCTCGTCGATCTCCACGTCGTAGGCGTTCACCTGCCGATCGCGATCGATGACCTCCTGAGCGAGCTCGCTGTCGCGCTCGATGAGGGCGCGCATGACCCGACGGATCTGGTCCTCGACCAGGCCGCCCATGGCCAGGAGGGTCTGCTTGAGTGCGTCCAGCTCTTCGTGAAAATGGCGCTGCATAGGGTTCTCCGCTCTCAGCCGAACCGGCCGGTGATGTAGTCCTCGGTCCGCTTGTCGCGCGGGTTCGTGAACAGCTCCCGCGTGACGCCGACCTCGACCAGCTCGCCCAGCAGCATGAAGCCAGTGTAGTCGGAGACGCGGGCCGCCTGTTGCATATTGTGGGTCACGATCACGATCGTATAGCTGTTCTTCAGCTCGAGCATCAGCTCCTCGACCTTCGCGGTCGCGATCGGATCGAGCGCCGAGCACGGCTCGTCCATCAGCAGGACGTCCGGCTCGACGGCGATGGCCCGGGCGATGCAGAGGCGCTGCTGCTGGCCGCCCGAGAGACCGAGCGCGCTCTCCTGCAGGCGGTCGCTGACCTCGTCCCAGAGCGCGGCCCCGCGGAGGCTCCGCTCGACGACCGCCTCGAGATCGCTCCGACCGCCCACGCCGAGGATGCGGGGGCCGTAGGCCACGTTCTCGAAGATCGACTTGGGGAACGGGTTCGACTTCTGGAACACCATACCGACCCGCTTGCGCAACTCGGTGACGTCGAGCGTGGGGTCGTGGATGTCGGCGCCCCCGATGCGGATGTGCCCGGTCATCCGGACCCCGTCGACGAGGTCGTTCATCCGGTTGAGACAGCGGAGCAAGGTGGTCTTCCCGCAGCCCGAGGGGCCGATGTAGGCGGTCACGCGGTGCTTGGGCACGGACATGGAGATGTCCTTGAGCGCCGGCTTCTCGCCGTACCAGAGCGAGACGTGATCGATTTCAACCATCGGCATTTCCATGATACCCGCGACACTCGTCTGGGGATTCAGGTTCGCGGCGACGTGGACCTGGGTGAACATCTGTCGTCCTCCTCCTAGACCGCCGACATCGCGTACTTCCGGCGCAAACGGTTCCGAAGCCCGATCGCGAAGATGTTCAGGAACACGACGATCGCCAGCAGCAGGAGCGTCGTGACGAACACCATCGGGCGCGCGGCATCCACGTTGGGCGACTGGAAGCCGACGTCGTAGATGTGAAAGCCCAGGTGCATGAACTTCCGGTCGAAGTGCACGAAGGGCCAGAATCCGTCGATCGGGAGCGCCGGCGCCAGCTTGACCACGCCGGTGATCATGAGCGGGGCGACCTCGCCCGCCGCCCGGGCCATTGCCAGGATCAGCCCGGTCAGGATCGAGGGCATGACGGCCGGCAACACCACCCGCAAGGTCGTCTCGAGCTTGGTCGCGCCCAGCGCCAGGGACGCCTCGCGCGTCCCGCGCGGGATCGCCGCCAGCCCCTCTTCGGTCGCCACGATCACGACGGGCACCGTGAGCAGAGCGAGCGTGAGCGAGGCCCACAGGATCCCGCCGGTGCCGAAGGTCGGGCTCGGTAGGGCTTCGCTGAAGAACAGGCGGTCGATCGTACCCCCGACGAAGTAGATGAAAAAGCCGACCCCGAACACGCCGAAGACGATCGACGGCACCCCGGCGAGGTTATTGACGGCGATCCGTACCGCGCTGACGAACGTGCCCTGGCGGGCGTACTCACGGAGATAGAACGCCGCGAGCACCCCCAGCGGGGCGACCATCACGGACATGATCAGGACCATCATGACCGTGCCGAAGATCGCGGGGAACACGCCGCCCTCGGTGTTCGACTCGCGCGGATCGCTCGACACGAACTCCACGACCCGGGCGAGATACCGCACAACCTTGGCCGGGAGACTCATCGCGTTCGGCGCGTCGACGTGGAGGATCTGGATCAGCGGAAGCTCCTTCTCCTTGCCGTCGTCGGCGCTGACGACGACGCTCGAGGTCTGGCGCCCCCGAAGCTCAGCGAGCCGCGCTTCCTCGGTCTTGTACCGATCCTGGAGGGCCGCCATCTCCCGCTGCAGCGAATCGACCGCCGGCCCGCTCGTGACACCCTCGTTGACCAGGCGCCGCAGTCCGAGCCTGATCTTTTCCTGCTGATGATTGATCGCGCCCACCTCGCCCTTTTCGATGCTCCTGATGTCGCGACGGGCGCGCGCCACCCCCGGGAGCCGGCGCTCGAGCTCGGCCAGCCCCTGCTCGGCCCCGGTCGCGACGGTGCGGCCGCCCTCGCGAATCTCCTTGATCGTTCCGATCAAGAGCCCCCACTCCGTGCGCTCCATCACCATGACGTCCCGGGGATACTCCCGGCGCGCGATCGCGCTTTCGTCCACCCACTGGAAGTCGGCACCGTAGAGGTCGCGATTGGCGACCTTGAGCTTGATGCGATATCGACCGGGGCTGTGCGGAATCGGCTCGCGCTCGACCAGGAGACCGGATGCCGTCCGGCCGTCCGTGAGCGTGAGGCGTACGACGTCGCTCGGCCAGAAGAAGCCGAGGCCGTTGGCGACGATGAGTCCCAGCAGGCCGAGCACCAGCACGAGAGCGAACGCCAGTGCGCCGCCCGTCAGCCAGATGAAGGGCTCCCCGCTGCGCCAGAGCTGCCGCGCCCGGCTGCTCACAGGTAGCGGTACTTCTGCCGGAGCTTGAGGCGGACCAGCTCGGCGACGGTGTTCACCGCGAAGGTGAGGCAGAAGAGGAGGAACGCGGCGAGGAAGAGCACGCGGAACAGGGTGCCGCCCTCGGGCGCCTCCGGCAGCTCCACCGCGATGTTGGCCGAGAGCGCGCGGAACCCGTTGAAGATCGACCAGTCCATCACCGGCGTGTTCCCGGTCGCCATCAGGACGATCATGGTCTCGCCGACGGCGCGGCCGAAGCCGATCATGACCGCCGAGAAGATCCCGGGGCTGGCGGTCGGTAGGACGATCCGGATCGCCGTCTGCCAGCGGGTGGCGCCGAGCGCGAGCGATCCGGCGCGCAGATGGTGCGGCACGTTCGCGAGCGAGTCCTCGGCGATCGTGAAGATGATCGGGATCACGGCGAAGCCCATGGCGATCCCGACCACGAGCGAGTTGCGCTGATCGTAGGTGAGCCCCAGCGCGGTCAGGAGCCAGCCGCGGTAGTTTCCGGCAAGCAAGGTCCGCTCGACCAGCCCGCCCAGCGCCAGGGCCACCGCCGCGCTGCCCACGACGACCGGCAGGACCAGCAACATTTCGGTCCCCGTCCGGAAGCGACCGCGAATCACGGCCGGCACCGTCCGCCATACGACGAGCGCGACCAGGATGCCGACCGCCTCGACCACCGGCATGAGGAACAGACCCGGGACGACGCGCTCGACCATCGGCGCAAGCCAGAGGCCGGCGAAGAATCCCAGGACGACGCTCGGCAGCGCCGCCATGATCTCGACGACGGGCTTCACGTAGTTCTTGATCGCCGGATGCATGAACTCGCTCACGTAGATGGCGGCGAGCAGAGCGATCGGCACGGCGAACAGGAGCGCGTAGAAGGTTCCCTTCAGGGTCCCGTACACGAGGGGCGTGAGGCTCAGCTTGGCCTCGAAGTCGTCGGTGCCTCCCGTCGACTGCCAGACCCAGGCGGGCTCGGAGTATCCCTCGTACCAGACTCTGCCGAAGAGGGTGCCGAGCGTGACTTCCGGGTGCGGGTTGTCGACCCGCCACTGGCGGAGCGCGCCATCGCCCTCGGCCACGAGCAGGGCGTCGGACTTCGGCGCGAAGACCACCGACCGCAGGTCGGCCGCGCCGGTGCCGATCGAGAGCAATGTCTGGCCGGACGTGCCGTAGTTGACGTGCACCTGGCCTTGCGCGTCGGCGGTGACGAAGCCTTTGTCCCGCTTCGAGGCGTCGATGGCGACGACCGGGCCGGCGTGCCCCTGGAAACGATGGACGAGCGTGAGTCGCCGTGTGCCGCCGCCCACGACGGGTACGACCTGCCAGGTCGCCACGCCGCCCCGCGCGTCGCCCGTCACGAGCGTCCGATCGCCGATCAGGAATCCCAGCGCGGTCACCGGGGCCTCGCCGACCTCGGCACCTCCCGCTTGCCTGGGGTCCTTCGGGTCGCGCAGGTCGTACCAGATGAGCTGGCCGCGCGAGGTGCCCACGAACAGGTCCTCGCCCCGCCCGTCGAGCCGTAGCGCCGTGATCTCGCCGTCGAGTGGGATCCTCAGCGCGGTGCTCGACTCTTCTTTGCGGCCGCCTCCGACCAGCGCTTTCTTCTCGACGACACTCTGGATGAGCAGCTCGGCCGGCCCAACCTGGGCGATCGTGAGCGGGCCCGAGCCGGTCGACGCGCTGCTCAGTCTCACGATCGAGCGTTTCCGCTCGGGGTCGAGGCTGATCGGGGTCGCGAACTCGGGCTTCGGCGTCACGGTCCGCTCGCCGTTCGGGAACGTGACCTCGAACTTCACATCGAGTGGAATCGCCCGACCGTCGGAGGTACCCAAGAAGTAGCGGCTCTTGCCCGCCGACGAGACGTCCGTGATGGTGGCGCTTCCCAGGGTCGGCGGCGTGACGGGCGGCAGCGCTCGCTTGCCGTCGAGCGCGCCCAGCGCCACGGCGCCGCTCCGCGTGATGACGAATGCCACCTCGCGGTACTCGTCGATGCCGATCGACTCACCGGGGGCGGGCGTCCCGACGGCCGCCGGCGGATACGCGCGGACGAACGTCGCGGTCGGCTTCACGAACAGCGGGTACACCTCGGCCGCGATCACGAGCAGGATGGCCAGGATGGAGGCGATGACGACGATCCCGCCGAGGACGACCAGGCGGGATGAGACGCGGTCGATCAGGATTCGCCGGCTCGTGCGGGTCCGGCTGACGGTGAGCGGCCGAGCGGGCGGGGCCGCTTCACCGTCCCTGAGAGTCTTGAGATTGATCGCCACTTACTGGATCTTGCTCAGCTCTTCCTTCGAGATAGACGCCGGGATCGGGAAGTACCCGTCCTTGATGACGACCTCCTGGCCGTCCTTGGAGAGCACGAGCTTCATGAACTCACGGGTCAGCGGGTCGAGCGGCTTGCTCGGCGCCCGGTTGACGTACACGTAGAGAAAGCGCGAGAGCGGATAGCTCCCGGCGTAGGCGTTGTCCTGGTCGGCCTCGTAGCACTTGTCGCCTTCCTTCTCGGCCATTGGGACCGGCCGCACACCAGCCGTGGAGTAGCCGATGCCGCTGTAGCCCACCGCGAACCGATCAACCGTCACGCCCTGCACCACCGACGCCGAGCCGGGCTGCTCCTTCACGGAATCCTTGTAGTCGCCGTTCTTGAGCGTGTGCTCCTTGAAGAACCCGTACGTGCCGGAGGCGGAGTTACGACCGTAGAGGCTGATCGGCTTCGAGGCCCACTCGCCGGTGAGGCCGAGCTGTCCCCAGGTGGTGATGTCTTCTTTATAGCCCTGGCGACGCGACTTCGAGAAGATCGCGTCGACCTGCGCGACGGTCAGGCACTTGATGGGGTTGTCCTTGTTCACGAACACGCCGAGAGCGTCGACCGAGGTGCGGATCTGGGTCGGCTTGTAGCCGTACTTCTTCTCGAACTGATCGATCTCGGTTCCCTTCATCGCGCGCGACATCGGGCCGAGCTGGGCCGTGCCGGCGATCAGCGCGGGTGGCGCGGTCGAGGAGCCCTTGCCCTCGATCTGGATCTTGGCGTTCGGGTAGAACTTCGAGAACGTCTCGGCCCACAGGGTCATCACGTTGTTGAGAGAGTCCGAGCCGATGCTGTTGATGTTGCCGCTGACGCCGCTGGTCGGCTTGTAGGGCTGAAGGGCCGGGTCCAGCTTCACCGGGCCCGATGCCAGCGCCAGGCTCCATCCAATCACGATGGTCACCGCCAGGGCCACCGCGCATACGTTCTTCATCGATCGATCTCCTTTTGTCGTGTTCGAGGCAATGGTCGCGCGCCCATGTTGCGGCGCCATAAAGAGGACGTTACAAATGTGTTACGGCTTGTCCTTGAAGCGGTAGCCGACGCCCCGTACGGTCTCGATACCGGGCTCCTCGAGCTTCGCGGCCGCGAATTTGCCGCGCAGGCGCGCCACGTGGACGTCGACCGTTCGGGGCTCGACGAAGCCGTCGCGGCCCCAGACCATGTCGAGCAGCTCCTCGCGCCCGAACACGCGCCCGGGTGTGCCGACCAGGGTGGCCAGGAGCTCGAACTCCTTGGGCGTCAGCTCGACCTGGCGGCCCTTCATCCGGACCTCGAAGCGATAGCGGTCGATCTCCAGGTCGCCGACCTTGAGGCTCGCCTTCTTTTCCTTCGCGTCGGCCGGCCGACCGCGCCGCAGCACGGCACGGATCCGGGCGATCAGCTCCCGAGGGGAGAACGGCTTGGTGACGTAGTCGTCGGCGCCGACCTCGAAGCCCAGGACCTTGTCCCCTTCCTCGACGCGGCCGCTGACCATGATCACGGGGATCTGCGCCAGATCGGGGTCCTTCTTCAGGCGCCGGCACACCTCCCAGCCGTTGAGCTGGGGGACCATGATGTCGAGCAGGATCACGTCGGGACGGTGCTCGCGCGCGAGCCGGAGGGCCTCGTTCCCGTTCGCGCTCAGGACGACGTCGTACCCTTCTTTCGTGAGGTTGTAGCGGATCAGCTCGGCGACGTCCTGTTCGTCCTCGACGAGGAGCACCCGCCCCAGACGCTGGCGACCCGGCTGGCCGGCGCCCGGCAGGACCCGGCGCCGGTCCGTGGTCATCATGTTGGCCTCCTGTGAGGTGCCCATCGCTCGGACAGGAGTGTGGACTCGGTGGGGTTACGGGACGATGACGGCCTGGTAAATCTTGGGTGACAGGGTACGGTGAGACTTACGTGGCCAGGCCCAGCGTACCCCAATATATTGTTGCTTGCGTATTACAGGACCGCAAATAGTGTGTTGCTGGGGACAGACGGGGGTTGCCCTGTGGACAGTGTGGATAAGTAAAAATTCCTCGACGGGGCCGGGAGGGACTACGCGGTGCCGAAGCGCCAGGCCACCCGCTGACCGCTGAAGTCGGTCGGCAGGCCGTCGAACACGAGCAGGCCGTCGGCAATCGCGACGAGCCGATTGGCGAAGCCGGACGCTCCGCCCGGCGTGCTGGCGCTGGCCAGAACCGTCAGCCGCTCGCGACGGGCGAGCGACTGCAGCAGGGCGCGCACGGTCGCAGCCTCGGCGCCGTCGAATCCCCGATCGATCTCCCGCGCGACCAGAACTTCGTGGGTCCTCACGAGTGCGCTGGCCAGCGCGAGGCGTGCCCGGTCGACCGGGCCCAGGCCGGAGGCGGTCTCCACCTCGCGGCCGCCAAGACCGACACGCTCGAGCGCGCGCCGGGCCGCGAGACGCTCCGACTTGCGCGGCAGGCGCAAGAGGCCGTGAAGCGCCCGGTGGACCGATTTGCCGGCCACGAGGACGTTCCAGAGGAGCGAGCGGTGCTCGACCGGGCGTGCGTGCACGTCGACTTCCGCGACCACCGAGCGGATCCGGCGAACCGTGTCACGGGACACCGGGATATGAGCGACCCATACGCGCCCTTCCTCGGGAAGAAGGCGGGCGGCCACCGCGTCGAGCAGCGCGTCTCTCTCCTCCGGCATCCGCGACACGACCAGGGTCACTTCGCCACGCCGAAAGCTCGCGCAGATGCGGCGGAGGGTCCAGCCGCTGTCTTCCCGAGAAGCGCCGACTCCGAGGAGCTCGACCATGGCCGGCATGGTCTACGTGGATCGTTACGAAATGGTGACGGAACCGTGAAATTCGACGACC
>QHSQ01000215.1 GCA_003221615.1 Candidatus Rokuibacteriota bacterium
GATCAAAGTCTTGATCTCGGCATGGACGGCCGGGCGACCTCCGGTCGAGCGGCCAGAGAGCTTGCTCCAGTACTCGCGGAAGCGGCGCCGCTGCCACCGCAGGACGGTGTCGGCGGTAACGATCACGAGGGGCTGCCTCCACCCGGCCCAGACTCTAGCCAGCCAGATCCAGAAGAGGCGATCCGTCATGCGAAGCTTGGGTCGGGCCGTCGTTCGTTTGTACACAGCCAGCTGCTGCCGCAGGGCAAGGTTTTCGACAGCGAGCTGGCGGTGGCCGCCGAAGAGGAACGGGAGGAGTCGAAGCACGTGGAGCAAGAGGGTGATCATCGAGCCGAGATTCTCTCCGGATCAGCGCCGACAGATCAACGACTTGCCGCCGGCCGAGGTTTTGGCGAGGGACAAGTACTCGGAGCGCCGTTCCGCAATGTAGCGGCCCATTCGCTCCTCGATGAGTCCGTAGTCGATCGAGGTAGTCCCGCGCAAGAGGCCGGACGCGCCGCGCGCGGCATGTAGATAGCGTCCGTGTCCCGATGTTTTGTCGGGTCGCGCCGATACCGCCACCACCAGCGTCCTGACGGTGCCCGCTCGGCCTCCGCCTGAAACACGGATCGAGCTCTGGCTCAACCTCCTCGTAACCTCTCAGAACAGTGAGAGAACTCGACAACGGAACAGACCCGGCTTCTGGATCAGATCCCGTTCTTCAAGGGGATGTTAGGGTCTAGGCTGCTAGGGCTATCGCTTCGAAGGTAAGGACGAGAGGGTCAACAGTCTTACGGGCGTATCCCCTTGGGGCCACCATCTGAATTTCGTTACCGTTTTCGCTCCGCGTTTAAGGACGTCTCGCTTTGGCCCTTAAACACGGCGTCGTTTGGAGTTTACGTCCACCCGTCTTCCGCGTTTGATTCCCATTCTTCTAACTCCGCGTCGCGCATGACGATCGTGCCCGAGCGGGACTGAAAACACCGTTTTTGGCCGCCAAGCATCCGTGAAGCTTTCTCCTCGTAGAACGACACCGCGCGCTTGAGCTGGGCCGGGCGGATGGTCGCGTAGACCTGCGTGGTGTCGGCGCGCGTGTGGCCGAGCAGGGCGCGCACCTGCTCGACGTCGTGGTGCTGCTCGAGCATCTCCATGGCCGCGCCGTGCCGCAGGTCGTGCGGCTTGAGCTCGGGCGCGCCGATGTGTCGCCCGTACGTCTTGCAGAGCCGCCAGATGTTCTTGCCGTGGAGCGGCTCCATCCTGCGCACCCCACGCCGCCCTGGCCACTGGGACCAGAAGAGCGGCGTGTCGGCGCTGATCGCGCCGACCTCGCGCGGAAGCGCGCGCTCGACGTACGTCTCCAGGAACTTCATGACGACCGAGGGCAGCGGGATGTCGCGCTGTCTTGCCGCCCTTTATCGGACCCTCCGAAGATCCGACTGCCCATCCGGGTGCTGAACATGGCGTCGCAACGGATCCGCAAGATCGCCACGTCACGCGGTCGGCGGCGGCCTTCGCGACCTCGACCAACGCGTCCATGATCTCCGAGCCGGGCACTTGCTTGGGCGCGGGAATTCGGCTCTTCTCACTATGAAACGTTGAGGTGACATCGAGCCGCCTCCGTCATCAAAGCTTCTTGCTCACGTACTTTCCACCTTCGTAGAGCCCGTAGACGGCGGCACCAGCGGCGACAGCGATTCCAGCGTACTCGAGGACCTTGAGGATCTTGTGGCCGATGCCGGTCCCCGCCGCGTTGATCACGTCGGACTTCTTGAACGAGACCCGCTTGTTCTGGCGGACGAGGTCCGCGACGGCGAGCGGCATCGCGGGCGGTGAAATGCCCTCGAAAACAGGATCGTCCGCGGACGTGACGACCGCGAGGATCCCGACGATGTCCCGGAGGTCTTTCGGGACGTCCCAGTCCCAGGTCACCACCTCCGGCTCCGCTGGGCGGATTTCGGCGATCGTCTTCGCCGGCCCGATCGGCCTCCAGGCCGAGCCGGCTGCCGGATCGCCGGAGGGGAAGACGGTCCAGAAGTCAGCGGGGAGGTCGGGCCACGACTCGTCCTCGTTCGCCGACACGAAGAAGACTCGAGCGGTCACGGTCGTTGCGGCATCGGGGCCGCGGTTGTGCAGCTGCAGGTGCACGCGCGCCTTCGCGCCGCGCCGCGGATCGCGGTGCGTGAGCGCTTCGAAGCCGATGCAGTCAGGTACGCCGTCGGGCGTGTAATCGACGGTGCTCGCGGGCTTCTGGAATCCAGCCGGTGTCGCCTCTTTGGCCTCGCCTTCGAGCGCTTCGCGATCGACCCTCAGATCCGGGCCGTCCATCCAGGTCAGTGTGATGCGGCGCTCCGTCTTCGACTTCACCTTGCGTCCGTCGCGCCGCACCGGGTCGAGAAGGCTCGCCTCGAGCGGCGTCTTTCGAGCGTCGTAGCGGTGGGCGCGGAGATAAAGATCGGTCTCCGTGCTCGCCGGGCCGGTGCAGGGGTCCACGTCTGCGGCGCGCTCCCAGGCGCCGCGACCGTGGGTGAAAGCCCGGAGCGTGCGCTCCTTCTCGTGAAATCGCAGGTCGTAGACCGGCGTCAGCGGCAGGCCGTCGTGGAGCGCGCGCCACGAGTCGCCGCCGTCTCGCGACTCGAACACGCCTCGATCGCAGCGCATGTAGACCCGTTCCTGCGCGGGATCCGTGACGGAGGGATCCGGATCCACCACCACGGCATGAACGGCGTTCACGCGCGGGTCGATCGTCATCGAGCCAGCCGTGATGGGCACGAGCGCGGACGTCACGTCCTTCCAGGAGTTCGTCGCGCCGGTCCAGCGGAAGACGCGGCTCCTTGCGCCCCGCACGTCCGACGCTGCCGTCTCACCGACCACGGCGTAGAGGCGGTGCGGATCGCGCGGGCTCACCGCAAGATCGGAGATCGCGCCGGGTCCCGGGTCCGGGAGGAGCGCAGGCAGCTTCGTCACCGCGGAAGTCAGCGAACCGTAGTCGATCTTGTAGACGCTGCCGCGGACGTCGACGACGTAGAGCAACCGAGGGTCCGAGGACACCGCCAGCGCGACGATGGCCTTTCCCTCGTCGCGATACTCCTTCACTTCGAACAGCCACGGCTCGAGATCGGCGTCGGTCTGCAGGAGGATGCCGGTGTCGACGAGATCCGCTCTGCCGGTCCCGAGATAGGCTCGATTCGGGTTCGACGGAGCGAGCACGAACCGCGTGAAGAACCGTTCGCTCTCGTCCTCCATCTTCAGGACCGCGAACGCTTCCATCCTCTCGTCGAGTTTTTCGGAGACCTCGACGGCCGCGTGGTTGGTCGAAACCCAGGCGCGCCGGTTCACGGCGTCGATGGCGACGTCGGCAGCATCTCCGCCCTCCGAGGCTC
>QHSQ01000216.1 GCA_003221615.1 Candidatus Rokuibacteriota bacterium
TACACCCGGGAACCGCTCCAGAACGCGACTTCCGGTGCTCTTTTTTACTCGACGCGCGGGCTTGCGCCAGCAGCCGCCCCAGTTAGGTCCTCAGTGACCTCCGATCTTGTCTAAGCCGCGTCATGTCTGCGTGTTGGCAGGCGGCGAGAGGCTTGCCCCAGCGCCCCAAGGTCTCAGACACGGCCGGAGCGGGTCGGACAATCGGCATGCAGCTAAAGGCGCTGCGGAGCTTGGCGTGGGAGCACGCGCCGGGCTAGGCTGCTGCTGACGTCCAGGCGCCTAGCCCCTCGGCGGGGAGGCGCGCATAACGGAAGCGCGATGGAGTAGAGTCCACCATGATCCGTCCCCAAGTCGATGATCCCAAGGATCGTTGAGCCGCCTGGCGCTGTGTCCATTGTGGCGATTGCCGCACACCCGGACGACATCGAGCGTTGGTGCGCTGGCACCCTTGCCCGCTCGATCGAAGCCGGTGCCACGGTACGCCTGCTGCTCGTGACCTCGGGGGACAGCGGGTCGAGCGACCCCCACGCTACGAGGGAAACCGTCCGCACGCACCGCGAGCGCGAAGCCCGGATCGCCGCCGATCGGCTCGGTATCAGTGAGGTGACGTTTCTGCGGGAACCCGACGGCGCGGTGGAGAATACTGCCTCGCTGCGGGGGGCGCTGGTCAAGTGGATCCGCTGCTGGCGACCGGATGTGCTCTTTACGCACGATCCGGAATATCCCGATCCGCCGTATCTTAGCCACCGCGACCATCGCGTCGTCGGACGAGCGGCGCTGGACGCGGTGTACCCGCTGGCTCGGGACCGGCTGGCCATCCCACAAGTGGAGATCGCGGGCCTGCTGCCCCACGCAGTACATACGGTCTGGCTCTTCGCCAGCAGCCGCGCCGCAGTTTACGTCGATATCGCGTCCACGTTCGAGCGCAAGCTGGCGGCACGACTGGCGCACGAGAGCCAGACCTCCAATCCAACGACACTCGCGGAGGGCTGGCGCCGATTCGCAGCGACGACTGGAGCGCCGCTCCAGCTGGCTGCGGCGGAAGCATTCACGGTGCTCCACGTGGACTGAACGCACTCTCGGCTCCAGGATCCGCTGCCGCCGTTCTCTCCCGCGTGCGTTAGAGGCGGCTTATGTCTGAGGATCGTGGGAGCGAATGAGGCCGTTAACCTGGCCGTGCGCTCTTCGGCGTGAGCGCCAACGCGACGATCTCGCGCGCATGGTCCCCACCGCCGGAACTAGCACCATCTCCGGGAGCAGGATCTCGACGAGCGGAAGGGCTCGTTGCTCATGGCCAGCGGCTCGGTATCCTGACCTAACGGCGTGAGCTGAAACGAGCATGAACCGACGGAAGACACTCATCAATTTCAACGGCCGCGACGCGCAGGATTCTCAGCACCTCAACTCCGTGATCGTCAGCGAGTCGCGAAGATGGTCGGCGAAGCATCGAAGAAGGCGGTGCGGACGAAAGAGGAGTGGGTCTCAGGGTCCGCGGCGTTTTCCAGCAGAGGATTTTCGCACTGGGTATTTCCGCGACGAAGCCAGACGCCTCGGTGCTGGAACCCTATAGGCTTGAACGAGCCTGGCGACGGTCGGCAGGTCGTAGGGGAAGGTATTTCGTGGCCCAAACTCTTCGAGCCGCTTTCTCACAACACGGAACCATTCCGAGTGACTTTGCTGGGTAGATTGACGATCCCAGCTCACGAACAGTTCGTGTGAGGACCTAAACTTCTGCGCGAACTGGCCCAACTCTTGGTCGTCGAACGACCGACGACGCGCCATATACTCCTGTTTCTCAATCTCCCGACCGCAGAGTGCAGAAATAAGGTCCACCAACACATCCAGTGTTCTGGGTGTTGACTGAGCCCCCTCTTCTCTGCTCTTCGCCACCAGATGCTCGATGATGAGGCCGGCGATCCAAGGCGCGGGCTTCGGCGCTGGGCCGCGGCGCGAAGGAATCGATGATTTCGGAGGCAGCCGCAGGTCGCGCACGCGACCAATGCCGATGGCGTCCGGCTCCGTCACCACCACCCTCCTTGGTTCGTCCTCCCATTCTGCCGCGAGCGTCCGGTGTTGCTTCAGTTCCTTACGAATCGACGCGGCAAGGGCTTCAGTCACGAACCAAGCTTCGTCGCCCAAGATCGGAAGGAGTCGGCCTTCAATGCGGGCAAGAACTATCTGAGCGTCCTGCGGTCCTGATGTCCGTAGCCGGAACATCCACTCGCAGCCCAAGATCACATAGCCACACAGCGACTCTTGAAGGCCGCGCTCCGCAAGGCGCAGCATCTGCCGCGCGAGGAGATGGCCGTCGATCTCGGCTCGATTCCCAACCCGTCCGCGCCATTCCCGGACCTGAGTGAGTGCCCACTCGAGGCCTTCACCGTCGATCCGGGCCTGGTCGGAATCGTCGGATGCATTTCGCGACCGTGTTCGTCTCGACACGTTCTAACTCCCCGCAGCGTCGACTCATTTACCTCATGCGTGTTTCCGCACGGAAATACCTTAACCCGATGTCGACTCGACAAGCACTGCGGCGTATTGGTTACGCGTGGCCTCGAATCCCCGGCAGGACGGTCTTCCGGGTCGATGTCCAACATCGGTTGACCCATGGCTCGTGCCCCCGGATAATCCGCCCCAGCGCGTGGCGGACAAACGGAGACAGCCCATGCGTTTGTCCGCGCTCTTTGAGGAGTTCTGTCAGTACCTGCGGGTCGAGAAGGAGGCGGCCCCTCGCAGCATCGAGACGTATCGGTGGTGCTTTGGTGATTTCGAATCGTTCGCGATGCAGGATGTCGGAGGCACGGTGCTCGTGACCCACTTCACCACGGATCGTTGCCGGGATTATCTGTACGCGCTGTCTGCGCGCGGCCTTCAGACAAATTCCATCCGTGTGCGGTTGGCGGCCCTCGGCAGCCTCGGCAAGTGGGCGGTGCGCCGCGAGAAGCTCGACAAGAATCCGCTCGATCTGATCACCCGTCCCCGCCGGAAGGCCCGCTTGCCACGGGTCCCGCGCTGGGAGACGGTCCAGCGGCTGCTCGCGGAGCCGTTCAATCTACGAGAGCGGGCGATCGTTGCGCTCATGGCCTGCGGCGGCCTGCGGCGGTCCGAGGTGGTCGCCCTCGACGTCGGCGACTACGCGCCGGAGTTCGGTTTGCGGCGTGTGCGTGGCAAGGGCGGGCACGAGGCGGCCGTCCCCCTCCCCGAGATGGCGAAAGTCATTGTGTCCGAATACCTCGCGAAGGAGCGGGTTGGTCGCGGCAGTCAAGACCCGATGTTTGTGGTGCGTTACCGCAGCCGCGGAGGCGACTGGCAGGAGCGTCGTATGGCCGACCACCGGGTCTGGAAGATCATCAAGGCTCTCGGCCGGCGGGCGGGTCTCCCCGAGCTTCACCCGCATGCGTTCCGTCACGGCTGCGGGGTCGAGCTGCATCGGCGTACCGGCGGCAATCTACGCATCGTGCAGGAGCACCTGCGGCACGCGGACATTCAGACGACGACGGTGTACACGAGGGTCACGCAGCACGAGCTACAGCAGGTCGTTAGCGTCTTCGACAAGCCGGGGAGCTAAACGAGGATTCTGATCCCGACACGGCGGGATCAAA